>JAFULM010000001.1 GCA_017483185.1 Prevotella sp.
AAACTCGCAAATTTCGGGCCGCGGGATTTTTATTTTCAAATTTTCGAGTTTTGCGCGTACAAGTATAACAGCCTGACGACAAGACGGTTGGAGCGCATCTGGGGTCAAGTGTGCAATTATTTCAGCCCAAAGCTACTATTTGAGGAGTCTCCCACAAGTAGGGTCGCGACCCGTCGCGACCGCCTCCATGCCACATGATTTGATTTGCCCGATTGACGTTATATATGCCTGATGTCAGAACAACCTCCATTCATCTCGTGGAGGGCCGGGGTGAGGCCGAGGGCACGTGGCAAGGAGGCGGTCGCGACGGGTCGCGACCCTACTTGTGGGAGCAATATCCTCAAAAAATCGCGCGATTGGCGCGATTTTTTGAAATTCCCCGACAAACGTTTTCCAAAACTCGCAAATTTCGGGCCGCGGGATTTTTATTTTCAAATTTTCGAGTTTTGCGCGTGCAAGTATAACAGCCTGACGACAAGACGGTTGGAGCGCATCTGGCGTCAAGTGTGCAATTATTTCAGCCCAAAAGACAAGTTTTTTTCGAGCAACGGGGCCCTTACGGGGTCGCAACGGCGTGCCCGTCATGTTGCAACGGCGTGCTCGTTGCGATGCAACGGGGGCCCCGCGGCAGAGCCGGGAGGGCCTTATGGCAAGACGAGGGAGATTTTTTTGCGGAACAACGGCCATGAAAACAAAAAATCGCGGCATGAACTTCCAAATTTTGAAACACCCGAAAGTCAGAATTTTCATGACATTTTCCCGTCCGCACGACACCCCGTAAGGGCCTTACGGCAAAGCAATAAGGCCCTTACGGGGTGTCACGGACCATGCGGTTCAGAGCAAGGCGATGAGTTGGGACAGATTTTCGGCCACTTGGATGCGGTTTTTCCAGTCACCTCTGATCATCCCCCTGTTTTGCAGGTCGTCCATCAGAGCGATGAGAGAGTCCCAAAACCCCTTTATATTATAGAGAATCACGCGCTTCGAGTGGTAGCCGATTGTGCCGGCTGCGGCGACGGTGAAAATTTCGTCAAGGGTTCCGATACCTCCCGGGAGGGCGACGAAAACATCGCTTTGGGCGACCATCAGGTCCTTGCGGTCGCTGAGATTGTCGCACGGGATGTGGACGTCGATATGGTCGCTCCGACGTCCGCTCTCCTCCACCTTTGTGGGGACGACGCCCACGGTCGTCGCTCCGTGACTGCGGGCGGTGCGCCCGATGCACTCCATGAGCCCCAGATTGCATCCTCCGAAGACGATGGTGTGGCCGTTTTCGCCCGTCCAACGTCCCAGTTCCTCGGTGGCGGTAAAGTAATCGGGGTCGATGGCGCTGTTGGCCGAACAGAAAATACAGATTTTCATAAGCTATCGCATGTTTTGTTGTTACTATATAACTATTGAGCGCAAAGATACGGAGGATTTTATTAAACACAAAGACGTGAAGAATATTTTCGGCTCTTCCGACATTTCTCCCCACAGTAGGGTCGCGACCCGTCGCGACCGCCTCCATGCCAATTGATTCGCCGCGGTCACTTGGCGTATAGACATGGCCCGTCAGCCGGTCGGTTATGGCACGGAGGCGGTCGCGACGGGTCGCGACCCTACTGTGGGCGAAATCTTTCAATGGCATCCGCACAAATTAAAAATTCTCTTTTTCCGCTCCCGGCGGCGCGTAACCGATTTATTTTCATTACCTTTGCAGCGCAATACCCCTAAACGGTCGGCTCCCGAAGAGGAAGATAGGTTAGGGCAAGCATATTCATTATAAAGTATTTTTTGATTTGAAGACATTTGAAGAATTGGGCGTAAGCGAAGAGATTCGCCGCGCCATCGAGGAGCTCGGATTTGAGCATCCCATGCCCGTTCAGGAAGAAGTAATCCCCTATCTGCTTGGCAACCGCAACGACGTCATCGCACTGGCACAGACCGGTACGGGCAAGACGGCCGCCTTCGGCATCCCCCTGCTCCAGCGCATCGACCCGGAGAGACGTGAGACTCAGGCACTGGTGCTCAGCCCCACGCGCGAACTGTGCCTCCAGATAGCCGACGACCTGAAGGACTTCTCTAAATACATGCGCGGCATCAACGTCGTCGCCGTCTACGGCGGAGCGTCCATCGAGACACAGATCCGCTCGCTCAACCACGGCGCCCACATCATCGTGGCCACGCCGGGACGCCTCATCGACCTGATGAACCGCGGCAAGGCGCGGCTCGACGCCGTGCGCAACGTCGTGCTGGACGAGGCCGACGAGATGCTCAACATGGGCTTCTCCGACAGCATCAACGAGATATTCGAGGGCGTGCCGGAAGACCGCAACACGCTGCTCTTCTCGGCTACGATGAGCAAGGAGATAGAGAAGATAGCCACGTCCTATCTCCACGACCACAAAGAAATAGTCGTCGGAAGCCGCAACGAGGGCGCCGAAAACGTCAACCATGTCTACTACATGGTCAGTGCCAAGGACAAATATCTGGCCCTGAAGCGCATCGTCGACTACTATCCGCGCATCTTCGCCATCATCTTCTGCCGCACGAAGCGCGAGACGCAGGAGATTGCCGACAAGCTCATCCACGACGGCTACAACGCCGAGTCGCTCCACGGAGACCTCTCCCAGCAACAGCGCGACCTGACGATGCAGAAGTTCCGCCAGCACATGACCCAGCTGCTCGTGGCCACCGACGTGGCCGCACGCGGTCTGGACGTCGACGACCTGACCCACGTCATCAACTTCGGCATGCCCGACGACACGGAGTCCTACACCCATCGCAGCGGACGCACGGGACGCGCCGGAAAGAAGGGCACATCGATCGTCATCATCCACACACGCGAACGTCACAAAATCCGCGCCGTGGAGAAAATCATCGGCAAGGAGTTTGTCGCCGGAAAGATACCCACGCCGCAGGAGATATGCACCAAACAGCTGTATAAGGTGATGGACGAGATTGTCAAGGTTGACGTCGACGACGAGCAGATAGCACCGTTCATGGAGGAAATCAACCGCCACTTTGAGTTCATCGACAAAGAGGACATCATCAAGAAGATCGTCAGTCAGGCTTTCGGCCGCTTCCTCGCCTACTATGCCGACGCGCCGGATATTGACGTCACGCCGGAGAAGAAGGCCGGCAAGAGTGCCCGCGGAGAGAAGAACGGAGGCCGCAACGGCGCCGGACCGGCATCACGCCGCAAGGCCGAACGGGGCTACCGACGGCTGTTCATCAACCTCGGAAAGACCGACGGATTCTATCCCGGCGAGGTGATGCAGTACGTCAACCGCCACGTCGAGGGCCGTCAGGACATCGGCCACATCGACCTGCTGGACAAGTTCTCTTATATCGAGGTGCCTGAGCAGGACGCACGCAAGGTGATGGACGCGCTCAACGGCACACGATACCGAGGTCGCGAGGTGCGCTGCAACGACGCCGACGACCGCGGAGGAAAGCCCGCAGGACGCGGAGACAAGTCTTTCGCACGCGGCGAGCGACGCGGCGGCAAGGCCGAACAGGGCTTTGAACAGTATGAGAAGAAGTCGAAGCGCCGCAACGAGACTGCCGACGGCCCGCAACAGTCCAAGAGCCGCCGCGGACAGCGCGGCGAGATGCGCATGGAGAGCGGACGCAAGGACGACTGGCGCCAGTTCTTCCAGGGCCACGACATCCAGCTGATAGGCGACGAACCGGACTTCAGCGAGGAAGGATGGGCAAGGAGAAGACCGAAAAAGAAATGACATACAACACACATACACTGTCCAACGGACTGCGGATAATCCATCTCCCGTCCGCGTCTCCCGTGGTCTATTGCGGCTACGGCGTTGCCGCCGGAACGCGCCACGAGCTGGAGGGAGAGGAGGGGCTGGCCCACTTCTGCGAGCATGCGACGTTCAAGGGGACGTCGCGGCGCAGCGCCCTGCGGGTCATCAACACGCTGGAGGGCGTCGGCGGAGAGCTCAACGCTTTCACGAACAAGGAGTCGACGGTCTACTATGCGGCCGTACTGCGCGACCATTTCCCGCGGGCCGTCGACCTACTGACCGACATCGTCTTCAACAGCACCTACCCGCAGGCCGAACTCGACCGCGAGGTGGAGGTGGTGTGCGACGAGATTGAGAGCTACAACGACTCGCCGGCGGAACTGATATACGACGAGTTTGAGAACCTCATCTTCAGCGGCCATCCGCTCGGCCACGGCATACTCGGCTCGGCCGACCGGCTCCGCACCTACCGGCGGGAGGACGTCGCCGGCTTCGCCCGACGCCACTACCGTCCCGACAACGCTGTCTTCTTTGTCTACGGCGACATCGACTTCCGCCGTCTGACAACGCTTCTCGGCCGCCTCACGGCCTCGCTGACGACTTCTTTGCCCGCTTCCGATATAACAGGCAGGCTGCTGTCGGAACGCGCCAACAGGCCGTCCTCAGAGGATTCTTCCGTCTTCGGTACGGCGGGCGGGGCGCTGTCGGAGGACTCTCCGACTGTAGGGACATATTCTTGTATTTGTCCGCAAGCAAAACATCCCTCCCCTGCCCTGCCGCCCTACATCGCCCGTGAGGTCATTCTCCACAAAGAGACTCATCAGGCCCATGTCATGACGGGATGCCGGACGTTCGGTGCCGGTGACGACCGCCGCATGGCGCTCTATCTGCTCAACAATATCCTCGGCGGTCCGGGCATGAACGCCCGCCTCAACGTCTCGCTCCGCGAACGCCACGGGCTGGTCTACACCGTCGAGAGCACGATGGTCACCTATTCCGATACGGGCCTGTGGTCTGTCTATTTCGGCTGCGACCCTCACGACATCGCCCGCTGCCGCCGGCTCGTCCGCCGCGAGCTTGACCGCATGATGGACCGTCCTCTGACCGCCACGGCCCTCGCCACGGCCAAAAGACAGCTCAAAGGCCAGCTTGCCGTGGCCTGCGACAACCGCGAGAGCTTTGTCCTCGACTTCGGAAGGACATTCCTCCACTACGGCCACGGACGCGACATCAACACTCTCTTCAACCGCATCGACGCCGTAACGGCCGACCGCATACAGGCCGTGGCGCGCGAACTGTTTGCTCCCGACCGGCTCACAACGCTGATATTCGAGTGAGACGGATAGTGGCAGGGATGCCTACTGATGCCTACTGAATAATAAATGGCACAGACTTCACTGAAATAGCGAAAAAAGTCAAGCTCCATTCTACATCTGTAACACTTGGATACAGATTCTAAAAAGACAAGAATAAAGCATTTAAAAAGGCTGGCTTACCAATACGGAAGCCAGCCTTTTTTATAATAAATCTCTCTCTTCACTTCACAGATACAGTATGCTCTCCGGCCCCATGTTGAAGAGCAGGTCGAGGATGCTGAGATTGGACTGGAAGCCGTGTTTGCGCTCAAAGACCTGATAGTAGCGGCGCGGGGTGAAGTCGGTGTCGGGAAGTGGATGCTTGGGGTTGATGGTGTCGCGCAGGTCGAGGAGACCTGAAGCCGGAGTGACATCGTCAGCACGCACATATTCCGTGGTCAGACGGATGTCGGGACGGATGTCCAGCAGCTCGCACATCCGGCGGCAGATGGCCATATCGAAGTCGTATAGACGGTCCCAGCGTTGTTCAAAGAACGGGCGGATGTCGTCGGCGTAGTATTCGAAGAAAGGTGTCTCGCTGTATGCGCTCATCAGTGCGTGCCAATGGAGGTGGCGCCAGTTGCCGTGGTCGCTGATACGGATGTCGTTACAGGATGCGCAAGTATCGGTCGTTGCGTCGGACGTGTCGGCTACAGCCGTATCGGAAATATTTGCAGTGCGTTCCACAGGCACGGTAAGTGCTTGCTGCCCGTTGGCCGTAGCGATGATGCAACGGTTACGATAGGTCTGTTTCACATAGCTGTCGTGCTGCTCTATGAATACGGTCTGGTGGCGGTGGAGCTTCTGATACCACTGCACGGGACCGAAATATGTCATTGAAAGAAGTGCGTTCATATTTTTATTGTGGAGGGAGGAGTGTGGAGGGAGGAGTGAGATGTGTTTTTATTGTGGAGGGTGGAGGGAGGAGGGTGGAGGGAGGAGTGAGATATGTTTTTATTGTGGAGGAAAATCACGCAACAAGACATATCTCCCTCCTCCCTCCACCCTCCTCCTTCCTCGTCTTCATTTAATTATCATCGTTCTCCCGCGGACATAACCGTCGTAGACGGGATAGGTATCGTCGTGGTTGTAGACAATCATACAGACGCGACCGATGATGCTGCTCTCGGGAACGAGGCCGAGCGGACGTGCGGCCGATTTGCCCGTGCCGCCCACGGTCTCCATCAGATAGTATTCCTGATCGGCGCAGGTGACGGCTCCGGGGACAATCAGGGGGCCATCGGCGGCGTTCAGCGTGTCACCCGGCACGGCACGACAGCGGCCCACGAAGACTCCCGGCAGGGAGTCCGTTGGGCTGTCGAAGGCCACAATGTCTCCCCGGCGCACCTCACTGCGACAGAGCCGGCCATAGCGGAACAGCCCGCCCATGCGCCCCGTGCGCAGTCCGTAGCTCCAACGGTTGACCAGAATACGGTCGCCGGCGATGAATTCCGGTTGGAGTGCCGAACCGCTTACGGTACAGACGGTGAAAGCCAGTGCGCGGAATGCCAGAGTGAGCGCGGCTGCGATCACTAATGTCAAGGCAAACTTCACACAGGCTTTCATGTCTCTTCTGATTATGTCATTCGTTGCCGGCCGTGCGGCCGGCCGCTTCGGTCGCTACTTGATATTGTCCACCATCCGGAACAGACGGTTCCAGCGGATGCCGCTGAAGCCGCGGCGGTCGGGATCGCTGGACCACCAGATGAATATCGGCTTGCCCACGATGTGGTCTTCGGGGACAAATCCCCAGATGCGCGAGTCAGCCGAGCGGTGGCGGTTGTCGCCCATCATCCAGTAGTAGTCCATCCGGAAGGTATATTCGGATGTCTCCTTGCCGTTGATGAAGATGCGTCCGTCGCTTATCCGGAGGTCGTTGCCCTCATAGACACGTATCGGCCTCTCATAGACGGCGATGTTGTCCATCGTCAGCTTTATGGTCCCGCCCCGCTTGGGAATCCACACCGGACCGTAGTTGTCGACCGTCCAGTGCTTGTTTCCGTTGAGCGGATAGGTGAAATGGTCATCCTGCTCGACTACCGGGCCGATGATTTCGACAAGGTCCTGACGACGGGACAGCTCGTTGTAGGCACGCTTCGTCAGCGGGATATAGCCCGCCGTGTTGAGACACATAAGGTCCTCCATCGTTATGCCGAGGTCCTTCATCAGTTCGTCGGGCAGCGACTGGAGTAGCCGGACGTAGTATGTATATTGGACATTGTCCGGCTCCTTGTTTGCCTTGCCGTCGAGATAGACGATGCGGTCGCGTATCTGGAGCGTCTGACCGGGCAGTCCGACACATCTCTTGACGTAGTTCTCGCGACGGTCGACAGGGCGCGTGGCCAGTTCGCCGTATTCAGCGCGATTCTCTTTCACATAGTTGCGGCCGGCGGCATAGATGAAGTCGAAGTAGCGGCGGCGGTCCGTCGCGCTGAGCGAGTCGATGTCGAAAGTCGGCGGATAGAGCCCGTAGCCGATTTGATAGCATATCTGATAGTAGTCCTGGTCACGCACCTGCGGCGCCGTGCAAATGGTGTCGCCGCCGGGGAAATTGAAGACGACAATGTCGTTGAGCCGGACTTTGCCCAGTCCGCTGACACGGCGGTAGTCCCACTGCGGCCACGGGATGTACGACTGACAGTCGAGAACGGGCAGCGTGTGTTGCGTCAGGGGCATGGTGAGCGGCGTCTGCGGTATGCGCGGGCCGTAGCTCATCTTGCTCACGAAGAGGTAGTCGCCGGTCAGGAGCGACTTCTCCAGCGAGCTGGAGGGTATGACGTAGTTCTGAAAGAAGAACAGGTTGATGAAATAGACGGCCACGAGGGCGAACACGATGGCGTCGACCCACGACATGAGAAAGCGCGTCACGGGATTGACAGAGTCCTTCCACCACTGCCACTTGATCTTCTTGGTGATGTAAACATCAAATATGAACGGTATGACGATGATGCCCAACCAGCTCTTCACCCACACGAGGAAGGCGAGATAGAGCACCAGAACGACAATAAACTTCAGCCATTGCTTTTTCATTTCTTTTATTTTAGGAGTTAGAGGAGTTAAAGGAGTTATCGCTCCCTGCGGTCGCTCAGGAGTTAAAGACATAACTCCCTTTAACTCCTAAGCGGCGAAGCCGCGATAAATCCTCAAATTCAAAACTTAAACATGTCACTAATTGTCAGCAGACCGCTGTGCGTCGCCGTAAATTCGGCTGCGAGCACCGCTCCGAGAGCAAAGCCGCGACGCGAATGGGCGTCATGTGTGATTGTGATGCAGTCGGCGTCGCTGTCATAACTGATTGTGTGGATGCCCGGCACCTCGCCGCGGCGTATGCTGTCTATGGCCAGCTGGTCGTCTGCGGGCGTGCCTTCCGTCACGACCGTGCCGTCCGGTTGCGTCAGCGTGCCGACGGTCCAGGAACTTTTGCGGTCGACGGCAGCGGTGATTTCCTCGGCAAGAGTGATTGCCGTGCCGCTCGGATGGTCGAGCTTGTGGACGTGGTGGACCTCCTCCATGCGCACGTCATACTGCGGAAAACCGTTCATGATGCGTGCCAGATAGCGGTTGACGGCCGAGAATATGGCCATTCCGACGGAGAAATTGGAAGCCCAGAAGAGCGTCTTACCTTCCTTCTCGCACATCCGGCGCACGTCGTCGCCGTGGTCGGCCATCCATCCCGTCGAACCGCTGACCACCTTGACGCCGCGGCTGAAGGCCTTCAGATAGTTGCCGTAGGCCACATGGGGCGCGGTGAACTCGATGGCCACGTCGGCCGAAGCAAACTCAGGGCTGTCGAAGTCCTGCTGATTGTCTATGTCTATGATACTCACGATTTCGTGGCCACGGCTGCGGGCGATTTCCTCTATCATCCTGCCCATCTTGCCGTAGCCGATTAATGCTATTTTCATGTTAATCCGAATTAAACAGCGCAAAGTTACGCTTTTTTAGTCATAATCCGTTGGTTTACAGACTAAAAAATGTTATTCCGCCGGTAGAAGACGGCTGGAAGACAGCCGGAATACAACCGGATGCCGGCCGGATGCGCCTCGGAATGTTTTTCCAAAACTGCAAAAAGCCGGCAGACGCTCCGTGACGAACGTTCTGCCGGCTTGCTGCGTGTCAGTGGCCACATGACCTCAACTCATCACTTGATGACGAGCTTCTTTCCTTTATGTATGTAGAGGCCCTTGCCCGGCTTCGTTACGCGCACGCCGCTGATGGTATAGTATGCGTCGTCTGCCGTCCGTCCGGCGTCAGCGGCCTTTGTCTCAGTGATGCCCGTGAGGATGTCGCTGACCTCCTCGTCCGTGAGACCGACGATGTTCTCAAATGCGCTCCAACAGCGCGTGTTGCGATATGTCTTCACCAGAGCCTCCGGCACGTAGAGCGTGATGACGGCATTGAGATGATTAGTATTTGTGCTCAACCACTCCGGTATGGTCGGAGAGAGCGAGTAGAGCTTCCTCAGATTGCCGTCATACTCATTTCCCAACATCCACTGTTGCACCTGACTTCCGATGTATCTGACGCTTTGCGGCAGGACGAAAGCCTCCGTCTCGGATGTCTTGGGATATACCTGGAGCGTGTCCATCTCCCTGCTGTAGAGCAGGCCGTCGCTAATGGTGTGATGAGCGTTGCCGGTTCCCACCGTGATCTCCTTCAGATTGTCACAGTCGAAGAAGTTCACTAACTCCATCTTTGCGTCTCCGATGTTGGCCGACTTCAGACTGTCGCACGACGTGAAGCACGATGCCCCGATGGCCGTCACCGTCGACGGCACGTTGACCTTGTCGAACAGACCGCATGACAGCGCCTTCGGACCTATCGACGTCACGCTGCGCTGCTTGCCGTCGATGGTCACCGTCTGCGGGATGTCGAGCGTGCCCTCGGGCAGCTTCACATATCCGGCCAGTCTTGCCTCTGTTTCTCCCTCGGGCAGATAGACGAGACCGTCGGTCTCCCGGATGTCGCTGACGATGGTGTATTGTCCCCAGAACGCATCGTTGCGGTATGCCTCGACGGCTTCCGGCTTGACGCACACGATGGAGCCGGAGAAAGTTTTGCAATTGAGGGTCGACGGATCGACGGCGTCAAGAGTTATCGTATTGACGGAGAAAGCGTTGTTACCGATGTTCGTGACCGACGCCGGTATCCTCGCATTGAGCCGTCTGTCTCCCTTGAAAGCCTCGTCATTGATAGACATCAGGGACTGCGGCATATTGACGGTCTCCAAACCGCAACGGTCCATGAAGGCATAATAAGAGATGCTCACCAGTCCTTCCGGCAGGTTTACCTTCTTCAGCTTGCCATTCACCCCTGCGACGCCCTTGAACGCCTCTCTATATATTCCGTATGTCCCGTCCGGCACGGTATATTCCTCAGCATCGCGGTTGAAAGGATAGTAGATCAGATTCGGTTTGTCGAGGACATGCGTTCTTCTGAAGACCACACCATCCACATCATAATAAAGGTCACTGTCGGTGCTGCCGACGATAAACACGTTCTTGAGGTTTTGGGGCGTCTTGCCGCCATAAGGTTCTGAAAAGAACAGACTATACACCGTGTGCGGTACACGCAGCTCGGTCACGCCGGTGTTGCCGCCCACGACGTCTATAGTGATAGACTCGATACCGTCGGGCAGCGACAGCTCGGTCAGGTTCTCGCAGTCACTGAAGCAGCCGTCCATGAGCACCTTGAGGTTTGCCGGCAACTTGATGCTTGCAATCGGTGTTCCCCAAAATGCTCCGACAAGTCGGGTGATGTCGTCATGGAGCGTCACGTTCCTGAGGGACTTGCAGTCACCGAATGTGCCCAGTTCGAGCTTTGTCACCTTTGCCGGTACGACAAACGACTCGATGGCTGTTTTGCTGAATGAGTAGGAGCCTATATACTCCAGATCCTCGGGAACGTTGATGTCCTTCAGCAGCCCGCAGTTTTCGAATGTGTAGTCCTCTATCCGCTTCAGGCTCTTCGGCAGTTCGATGCGTCTCAGGGTGGCGGGAAAATGCTGCACGCCGAGCGTGGTCAGCTGCGACTTGACGTATAGCTCCTCCACTATCGAACTGTCGGACAGCGTTGTTCCCCATCTGCCTTCATATCCGAACGTATAGTCCCGTATGGCTGTCACGGCCATCCGGCGTGTCCCGTAGTCTACCGCCTCTGGGATTGTTATGATCTGTCGGTCTTTCGGCCGGCCGATGACCTCCACCTCGCTGTCGGACAGCAACCGATATGTAAGGCCGTCGACCGCGAAATCCGGCCCCTTCACGTAGTCCTTCCACACATCGGTATTCAGGTAAGTGAGGAACAGCTCGTAGTCGTCCACGACGACCCTCACCGTTTCGTCAAAGACGTCCGCCTCCACTGCGGGCGGTGTGGGACTGGAGAGATGAAGTTCGGCGTATGTGAACGCATAGTGGCCGACAGAGGCAAGGCTCGACGGCAGTACGACAGTCCTTATTCCAATGAGATTGCGATAGGTGATATAGAACGCCGTTGCCCCGATGGTCTCCACTCCCTCAGACAGGGTGATGTCTGTCAGCGACTCACAATACTGAAATGCGCCATCGCTGATTGTCTTGACCGTACCGGGGATAGTGACCGAGCGCAGTTTCTGACAATAGTAGAACGCCTTTGTGCCGATAGTCTCCACACAGTCAGGCATAGTGATGTCGGTCAGCTCCAAACATCTCTCAAACGCGCTCTCGCCGATAGCCTTGAGCTTGCCGGGGATAGAGATTGAGGGCAGTTCCCGACATTCACAGAAAGCTCTTGCTCCGATGGTCTCTACGCCGGCAGGCAGGGTGATGTCGGTCAGCGCCCAACATCCCTCAAACGCACTCTCACCGATGGTATTGACGTCACCGGAGATGTTGACCTTCTCCAGAGCCTCACATTTGTAGAACGCCTTCGCTCCGATAGTTTCCACTCCGGCAGACAGGGTGACGTCAATCAGCTCTATACAACTCTCAAACGCGCTTTCACCGATGGCCTTGACCTTGCCGGGGATAGTGACCGCCGTCAGTTCAAGACATCTGTAGAACGCCTTCGTCCCGATGGTCTCCAAACCGGTCGGCAGGGTGACGGTTTTCAAGGCGGAACAACTCTCAAACGTGCTCTCGCCGATAGCCTTGACCTTGCCGGGGATGTTGACCGTCGTCAGGTTCGGACATCTGTAGAACGCCTTCATCCCGATGGTCTCCACGCTCTCGGGCAAGATGATCTCGGTGCATGCGATGTTTTGGAAGGCATTGTCGGCTATCGTCTTCAACCGCGAGCCTTCTGCAAACAGGATGGACTGCATATAGCCTTGAAGGCGCACGATCTCCTCTACGGTCTTGGGTACTGTCACCGTGGTAATTCCGGCACCTTGGTTCGGGTTCCAACTGGATATCTTCAGATTGACGGATGTCACGGTATATGTGACACCCTCATATTCCACCGTCTCGGGAATATTCAGTTCTTCACTCTGAAAACTTGCGTTTGTCAGCTGCACCGTGTGCGCCGCGTCATCGAGAGTAGTGAACGTGAGATTGTCCACCGTGAAATCTGCGCAGTGCGCCGTTATCGCCATAAAGAAAGCGATGAATGATAATAGTAATTTTTTGTTCATAATATATTTATACTTTGTTTGGATGATTTCCTCGGTTAGCCGATAGTGTATCTTTTTCCTGATTGCAAAA
>JAFULM010000015.1 GCA_017483185.1 Prevotella sp.
CCCGTCGCGACCGCCTCGTTGGCACATAATTAATCGCCTGACGGAACGCGCATACAAGCCGACCGAACGTGTTGTATCAGTTGGCAAGGTGGCGGTCGCGACGGGTCGCGACCCTACTTGTGGGTGCTGCGCGTTTGCGGTCAGAAAAACGAAGTGAAATTTTGTTTTTAGCTCCTTTTGACGTAACTTTGCAGTTCACAACCAATCATATTTATGGCTACGAAAGACAAGGAACTGACCCCGATGATGAAGCAGTATTTCGACCTCAAGGCAAAACACCCTGATGCCGTGCTGCTCTTCCGTTGCGGCGACTTCTATGAGACCTACTGCGATGACGCCGTGACGGCTTCGCGCATACTCGGTATCACGCTCACGAAGCGGAGCAACGGCGGAACGGAGATGGCCGGTTTCCCACACCATGCCCTCGACACCTATCTGCCGAAGCTCGTCCGCGCGGGCAAGCGCGTGGCCATCTGCGACCAGCTGGAGGACCCGAAGCTGACCAAAAAGCTGGTCAAGCGCGGCATCACCGAACTGGTCACGCCGGGCGTAGCCATGACCGACAACGTGCTCAACTACAAGGAAAACAACTTTCTCGCCGCCGTCCACTTCGGCAAATCGGCCTGCGGCGTGGCTTTTCTGGACATATCCACCGGCGAGTTTCTCACCGGCGAGGGCACGCAGGACTATGTCGACAAGCTCCTTGGCAACTTCTCGCCAAAGGAGGTGCTCTACGACCGCAGACACAAGGAGAGCTTCGAACGATACTTCGGCAACCGTTTCTTCACCTTCGAGCTGGACGACTGGGTCTTCACCGAGCAGAGCGCGCGCCAGAAGCTGCACCGCCACTTCGGAGTGAAAAATCTCAAGGGATTCGGTGTCGACCACCTGACCGCCGGCATCACCGCCGCCGGAGCGATACTCCAATATCTGGACATCACGCAGCACACGCAGATCGGACATATCACGGCACTCACCCGCATCGAGGAGGAACGCTACGTCCGGCTCGACAAGTTCACCATACGCAGCCTCGAACTGCTCCAGCCCATGCAGGAGGACGGCGCGTCGCTGCTCGACGTCATCGACCGCACGGTCTCGCCGATGGGCGGACGTCTGCTGAGACGCTGGCTGGTCTTCCCGCTGAAGGACGTGCGCCGCATCAAGGAGCGGCTCGACGTGGTCGACCACTTCTTCCGCCATCCGGACTTCCGCGGCTGCGTCGACGACCAGCTGCACCGCGTGGGCGACCTCGAACGCATCATATCCAAGGTGGCCACGGGACGTGTGACGCCCCGCGAGGTGGTCCAGCTGAAGACAGCCCTGCAGGCGGTCCGACCCGTCAAGGAGGCATGTCTCAGAACGGACGACGTGGTCCTCAGACGGATAGGCGAACAGCTGAACCTCTGCGAGTCGCTCAGGGACCGCATCGAGGAGGAAATCGAACCGGACGCGCCGCAGATGGTCAGCAACGGAGGGGTCATCCGCAGCGGCGTCAACGATGAGCTGGACGAGCTGCGACGGATAGCTTACAGCGGCAAGGACTATCTCATGCGCATCCAGGAGAGGGAGACGCAGCAGACGGGGATAGCCAGTCTGAAGATAGGCTACAACAACGTGTTCGGCTACTACCTCGAGGTGCGCAACACATACAAGGACCGCGTGCCCGCCGACTGGATACGCAAGCAGACGCTCGCACAGGCCGAGCGCTACATCACACAGGAACTGAAGGAATATGAGGAAAAGATCTTGGGCGCCGAGGACAAGATACTCGCGCTCGAGGCCCGGCTCTTCAGCGACCTGGTCGTCTCGATGCAGGAGTTCATCCCGCAGATACAGATCGACGCCAACCTCATCGCGCGCCTCGACTGTCTGCTGTCGTTCGCCAAGACGGCCGAGGAACACGGCTACGTACGCCCCGTCGTCGACGACTCCGACGTCATCGACATCCGTCAGGGCCGCCACCCCGTCATCGAGACACAGTTGCCGCCGGGCGAATCGTTTGTGCCCAACGACATCTGGCTCGACAGCGAGAAACAACAGATAATGATCATCACCGGTCCCAACATGGCCGGCAAGTCGGCACTCCTGCGCCAGACGGCCCTCATCGTGCTGATGGCCCAGACGGGCTGTTTTGTGCCGGCGGAGAGTGCCCGCGTGGGATTGGTGGACAAGGTGTTCACCCGCGTCGGGGCCAGCGACAACATCTCGCTCGGCGAATCGACCTTCATGGTCGAGATGACCGAGGCATCCAACATCCTCAACAATGTCTCGCCGCGCTCACTCGTGCTCTTTGACGAGCTGGGACGGGGCACGTCGACATACGACGGCATCAGCATCGCATGGGCCATCGTCGAATATCTTCACGAGAACAAGAGGGCACGGGCACGTACGCTCTTTGCCACCCACTATCACGAACTGAACGAGATGGAGAAGCACTTCCCGCGCATCTGCAACTACAACGTCAGCGTCAAGGAGGCAGGCGGCAAGGTCATCTTTGTCCGCAAACTGACACGCGGCGGGTCGGAACACTCGTTCGGTATCCATGTCGCCGACATCGCGGGCATGCCAAAGAGCATCGTCAACCGCGCCAACGTCATCCTACGGCAGCTCGAGGCGGACAATGCTTCGGTCGGCACCGAGGGCAAACGGACGGCGCCGATAGTTCCGGAGGGCAACGCCGACGGCATGCAGTTGTCCTTCTTCCAGCTCGACGACCCCGTGCTCCGTCAGATACGGGACGAAATCATCGGACTGGACATCAACAACCTTACGCCCGTGGAGGCGCTGAACAAACTGAACGAGATAAAGAAGATATTGGGTAAATAAGGGAGCCCCACCCCCTCCCCGCCCCAATGGGAAGGGAGGGAAAACTCCTTTTTGATGATAGTGGGTGAAGCACACCGTAGGGACATATTCTTGTATTTGTCCGCCTTTAACGGGTTATTGTTGGCGGACAAATACAAGAATATGTCCCTACGGTGTGTATTATACATTACCTCCGATGCTTACCTGCAAACGCTCAATCCGCAGGTCTCTCCCCCTTGGGGGAGCCGGAGGGGGCCGGGACCCTTACTTCACTACGATTTTCTTCCCACCTTTTATATATATGCCTTTCGTGAGCGGGCGGTCGTTGACGCGCACGCCTTGAAGAGTATATACCGGGGCGTCGGCAGGTGTTTCGGTCGCCTTGGGAGCGGTGATAGCCGACGGATCTTTAGGCTTGTCGTAGGTGACGACGGGAGTTATGGCCATCGACACGGCGTCGTCCACGTTTTCAAACCACCGGCTTGTGCCGAGCGGATTACCCTGCTCGTCCTGGTCCTCCACGAGCTGCCACGTCGTTGTCCGGCCACCCTCGTCGCGGCGCACACAGGCGATGGCGATGTCGTCTTTGGCGTAGGGAGCCTCATCCTGCGTGGCGTTGGGGATACCTTCGATGACCACAAAGAAGTCGCTGTCGATGTCAGCCGGCTTGTCAAGGAAGAAGCGCGTGGGGACAAACGTATCGTCACTTATCTGAATGTCGCCCGCCTTTATCGTAGACGAAGCCAAAATCGCACCCGGAGCACCGTTGGCGTCAGGCTTACGGACGGTCAGAGTGATGACAGCGTCGGGCGAAATGGTTTCCCCGGAATAGAAGAAGACGTCGACGCTGTCGACCGTGGCGGCGGCCAACGGCTTCTTGTAGTGCTCGGCGAAAGCATTCAGACCGAGCCAGTTGCTTCCGGCGTAGTTGCCATACCAGCCCAACTTTATCTGAACCAAGTCAGCGTTCTCCTCAGGAGCGATGTTCCATACATACTGCGCGCCGCCCGCCTGAACGGCATACTGCCAGATGTCGTTGGAAGAGCCGAACTCGTTGGACGCCGTCAGAGCCAGACTGTATAGTCCCGCCTTGGTGTATGTGACCACGGGATTCTGCTCAGTGCTCGTCTCGGGCGTGCCGCCGACAAACTGCCACTGCCATTCCGTAGGCATACCGGTGGACAGATCGCGATAGTGGACGGGCACGTTGGTCGGGATGTATGTAGCCACGTAGGGCGAAAGATAACCCTCTTCGGGCATGCCGACCAAGGCTTTGGGCTGCTGTCCGCGCACGATGACATAGCCTTCGCGGACAGCCGTGTCGGTCGACGTGCCGTCGCCGACGGTCAGCTTCACCGCGAATGTGCCGGCCCGGTTGTAGCTCACTGTCGGATTGCGGTCGGTCGACGTGGCCGGTGTGCCGCCCTCAAACTCCCACTGCCACGACTTGACGTCACCTTCGGACATGTCGGCGAACGTGACGGTCTCGCCCTGCCATATCTCCACCCGTGAGTCGGCAGTGGCATCAAGCTGCATCACGCGGAAACCGTCGATGAGTTCGTCCTCTCCACCGCTGCCTTTATAGCGGAAAGAGAAGGTCACGCGCTTGCCTTCGACACGCTTCAGGTCAAACGCGAACTTCTTCCATGTGGTCTCGTCGTAGCCCTCGTTCTGTGCCCAGAGAAACTGGTTGAGCAACTGGATGGTGTCGCCCGTGGCCACGTCGGTGGCATAGAACGTGTAGCTGCCGAAGATGAGGAAGTTGGGGGAGAAGTAGTTGTAATACTCCACCACGCTCCCCGGCAGGATGTCTATCTCCGGCGACGTCACCGTCTCGTCCTGCGGACTGTCGGAATATCCTAAAAACAAGGAGTTCTTGTTCGTCGGGTCGATGGCGTTGAACGTGATGTTGTAACCCATTCCCGGCGCAATCTGCCACGTGTTGCGGTCGTTTGTGGATTTGACGGTCCACGTCGCAAACTCCTCCTCGCTGTCGAAGTTCTGCGTGTAGTAGGCACTGTATGACTTGGCGGACGTGAACGCCGCCTTGAGCCCGTCGGCGTATGTGCCGAGAACCGTCATCGCGGAAATCAAAGTAAGTGCAAGTCTCTTCATCTTATTGTTGTTTTAATGATTTGAAAAAGGCCTGTAATTAATTGGGATACGGCCTGTGATTAATTGAAAAAGGCCCGGCCGGTATGCCTTCATACCGGTCAGGCCTGTCTGTATTGTCGTATATCGTGGTCACTCCTCCGGCATCATGACCACTTCGACGCGGTTGCCGGCCTTCAGCAATTGTGCAATGAAGGCGGCAATGGTCTCCGGTGTCTGTGCCTGAACGGTCTGCTTGTAGTCCGTGTGGAGATCGACGCCATAGTCACGGAAGTTCTTGATGATGCCGCTCCAATAGCCGTTGGTCTTCGTGCGGTCGTCATAGCTCTTGAGCATATACTCCTTCACCTTGGCGAGCATGTCGGCGTCGCATCCTTTCACCATCGCCGGGACCTCGTCGCGGAGTATCGCCAGAGCCGTGTCGCCCTTCTCGGGCTTCATCGGGCAGTAGGCCATCAGTCCGCAGTCAATCTTCTCGTCGCCGCGGTTGAGGCTTCCCTGAGCACCCACGCTGTAGGCAGCGCTGGCATCCTCGCGTATCTTCTTGAGGTAGATCATGCTGAGCACCTGACCAGCGATGTCGGCCTTGATACGGTTTTCAAGCGTGTAGGGGATGTCCTCGCTCGACCATACCATGATTGCCATAGCCTTCGGAGTCTCCATCTTGCGCTTGAAGCTGTTGATGACGATACCCTTGGCGTCCGTGTCGACGCGCTTGCCCTTCGTCACCTTCTTCTGTGACGGCAGCGAAGCGATATACTGTTCGAGCAGCGGGCGTATCGTCGCCTCATCATAGTTGCCGACGATGGTGAGCGTATAGGCAGCCGCGTTGGATGTCAGGTTGCGTGCGATTTCGAGTATGCGGTCGTAGTTGACGTTCTTCAGGTCACCCGTCTCGACGGAAGAGAAGCGCGGATTGTGTGAGTTCATGGTCACGTTGACCGAGTCGCTGAACGCACTTTCGGGCGAAAGAGCCTTGTTCTTGAGCGAAATCTCGTATGTCTTCATCAGATTGTCAAACGACTCCTGGTCCTTGTTGATGTTTGTGAAGTAGAGATAGACCAGCTGCAACATCGTCTCGACGTCCTTGGGAGTCGACGAGCCGCTGATGGTCTGTCGCGTCATGCCGAGCGACATGGAGGCGGAAGCGATCTTTCCGGCCAACGCTTTCTCCAGCTCCGTGTGGGAGAAGTTGCCCAGTCCGCTGGCTTCGATGACATCGTCAAACATCTTCAGGTTGGTGTAGTCGGCCTCGCCATAGAGCGACGAGCCGCCGAAGCCCTCCATCGAGAGCAACACCTGGTCCTTCTTGTAGTCCGTCTGCTTCAGCACGACCTTGACGCCGTTGGACAGCACGAGCTCCTTATATCCGAATTTCTCGTTGGCCTTTTCGCTCTTGATGCTTCCCTTCTTCGGCATCGTGGTGATGAGCGGTTCGTCCTTGACATTGTCGACGTATGCCTCGAGCTTCTCGGCACGCACGTCGGCGATGGCTTTCAGCAGACCTTCGCGTGTCGGATAGACAGCTCCGTCCTTCTCGATGTTGAAGTTGAGGATGACCATGTTGGTGTCGGACTCCGCCACGAGCTGTGCCATCACCTGATTGACGGCCTCGATGGGAATCATGGGGATAACCTGCTTCATCATTGCGTAGTAGTCATCGAGTGATGGGATAGGCTCTTTTGAGAGATAGTGTTCCTTGTATTCTTCGCAGAACTGGCGGCTGTAACGCTTGTCCTTGTTGCTGTATGTCTTGTCCAATGCACTGATGGCGTTGGCCTTGGCGCGGTTGTATTCCGTCGGAGTAAATCCGAAGCGGGCGGCACGCAGGGCCTCACGGTAGATTGCCGCCAGTGCGGCTTCCGTCTGTCCGTCCTTCGGCAGGGCGTCGATGTCAAATGCGTCCTTGGTCGAGGCCATGATGAACGAGCCGTCGTAAGCCGACGAACTGACGAACGGGCTCTCCGGCTTCTGTGCATATTCGTCCAGACGGGCGTTGAGCATGTCGATGGCAGCGCTCTTGACATACTGTGCCACGATGTAGGGGATGGTGTTCTTCAGCGAGTCGGGCATGGCCTCGTGCTTGAAGAGGAGGTCCAGCGAGTTGACACGCTGCTCCTTGTCCTTCTCAATGACGACGATAGCCTCGTTGTTGTCCGGCACGGGCTCCTTCACCACCGGTGCGGCGTCGGCCTGAAGCTTGATGTTACCGAAGAGACGTTTGATTTCCGCCTCGGTGTGGTCCACGTCGACGTCACCGACGACGATGATGGCCTGATTGTCCGGACGATACCATTTCTCATAATAGTCGCGGAGCACTTGCGGTTTGAAGTTGTCGATGACGCTCATCAGACCGATGGGCATGCGCAGTCCGTACTTGCTGCCGGGGTAGAGCATGGGCAGCGAGCGCTCGAACATGCGCTGTGACGCCGTGCTTCTCAGTCGCCACTCCTCGTGTATGACTCCGCGCTCCTTGTCTATCTCCGCCGGGTCGAGTATGAGTCCGTCGGCCCAGTCGTAGAGTATGAGCAGACAGGAGTCGAGAGCCGACTGGCGTGTCGTGGGGACATTTGAGATATTGTAGACCGTCTGGTCTATGCTTGTGTAGGCGTTGAGGTCGCGTCCGAACTGCACACCGATGGACTCGCAGTAGCGGATGAGGTCATTGCCCTTGAAGTGTGTCGTACCGTTGAAGCACATGTGCTCCAGAAAGTGTGCCAGTCCGCGCTGCTCCTCTTCCTCCTGTATGGAGCCCACGCGCTGTGCGATGAAGAACTCGGCGCGTTTTTCCGGCCAGTTGTTGTAGCGGATGTAGTAGGTAAGCCCGTTGGGCAGTGTGCCGATACGCACGTCCTTGTCCGGCGTTACGGTCGGCATCGGCATCTGTGCCGCAACAGTCAGTGCGACCATCATCATCAGAGCCGATAAAAACAGATTTCTTAGTCTCATTTGTGTCTTAATTGGTTAAAAATCGTGTAAAGGTACACATTATTATTATATAAGTGCGATTATGTTATGAATAATTAAGAATAAAGACCTAAAAACCAAGATGCTAAAACCCACCCCTCCCCTCCCGAAGGGAGGGAGCTTGATTACTCTTAAGGGATTATAAGGATATAAAGCATTACTCTCGAGGGATTACAAAGTAATAAAGCATATCAAGCTCTCTCCCTTCGGGAGGGTTTGGGGTGGGTTTGGATTTTCATCTCTTGTTTCTCGGATGATGTTCCATCACCTCTTTTCTCAGCGCCGTCAGGTCGATGTGTGTATATATCTCCGTCGTTCCGATGCTCTCGTGCCCCAGCAGTTCCTGAATGGCTCTGAGGTCGGCGCCGCCCTCAAGCAGGGCCGTAGCGAAGGAGTGGCGCAGCGTGTGCGGGCTGATGGTCTTCGTTATGCCCGCCTCGACGGCCTGCCGTTTGATCATGATGAGTATCATCGTCCGCGTCAAATGAGCGCCGCGTCGGTTGAGGAAGACATAACCCTCCTCCCCCGGGCGAATGTTCATCTGCCGGCGGTCGTCAAACCACAGCGCCAACTCCTCCACGGCGCGGTCGGATATGGGCACAAGCCGCTCCTTGCTGCCCTTGCCCGTGACACGGATGAACCCGTCGTCGAGGAAGAGGTCGCTCAGCCGCAGCGTCACCAGCTCCGTCACACGCAACCCGCAGGAGAAGAGCATCTCGACTATGGCACGGTTGCGGTGGCCCTCCCATTTAGACAAGTCGAAGGAAGCCTCCAGCCGGTCCACTTCAGCCGTCGAGAGCACCTCCGGCAGCTTCTCCGCCGTCTGCGGCGACTCGAGCAGCTCCGTCGGGTCGTCGTCGCGATAGCCGTCCGTGACAAGATAGCGGAAGAACGACCGCACACCGCTCAGTATCCTGCACTGTGATGCCGGGCCGACACCAAGGTCGTGCAATCCCGCGGCAAAATGCTGCAAGTCCTCCAGCTGCACCTCCGCCGCCGCAAGCCCCTCATGCGCCATGTAGTCCAGCAGCCGCCGCAGGTCACGTCGGTAGGCGTCGAGCGTGTTGGCCGAATAGTTGCGTTCCAGTTTGAGATAGCGCATATACCCCGCCACCATATCATTTGAGTTGTTTTTCTTGTCCATGTCCGTTAATTTTGTTACTTTTGTCGTGCATACAGCGCACAAGGTCAGACCGTTGCGTGTCGACGAGACGACGCTGACGAGCGCAACATGATGCCGAAACGGATTTGACGTGTGATAATAGTAGGGGCATAATCTTGTTTTGCCCGCTGCAGGCATGTCGATACACAACACGTATTGTCGGGCAAAAACAAGATTATGCCCCTACAAGCCTTTCCACACTGCGAAATCAGGACGCGGCCTCTGTCTGTCAGGTGCAAAGATACGAAAAAAACATTTATGTTATGACAAAGAAAATACTTATCATCAACGGTCCCAACCTCAACATGCTGGGCCGTCGCGAGCCGGGCATCTACGGCGACAATTCCTTCGACGATTATCTGCCGCAGCTGCGCCGCCAGTTTCCCGACATGGAGATAACCTACTATCAGAGCAATGTCGAGGGACTGCTCATCGACCGCATGCAGCAAGCCGGCTTCGGAGGCGAAGACGGTGTCGACGGCATCGTTCTCAACGCCGGCGCCTACACCCACACGAGCGTAGCCCTGCAAGACTGCATCCGCTCGCTCCGCTGTCCCGTCGTCGAGGTCCACATCTCCAACGTCCACCGTCGCGAGGCTTTCCGCCACCACTCCATGATCAGCTGCGCCTGTCTCGGCGTCATCTGCGGTTTCGGATTGGACAGTTACAGGTTGGCAGTGGAGGCGCTGAAGGGCCCCCACCCGACCTCCCCCAAGGGGGAGGTGCCTACGAGGTGACATAGGCAGGGCCCCCACCCGGCCTCCCCCAAGGGGGAGGTGCCTACGAGGTGACATAGGCCTACGAGGTGACTCAGACCTACGAGGTGACTCAGACCTACGAGATGATACGGCCTATGGAGGATGATTTACTCATTTCCCATTATTCCCATCGCTCCCATTATTCCCATAACTCCCATTATTCCCATCATGTCAAAAAACACATCATCCCCCGTCATTCCGTCAGGCACCTCCCCCTTGGGGGAGGCCGGGTGGGGGCCCTACATCCTCTCCCACTCCGACCCCGAGGGCGACTATCTCTACCGTCTCGGGCGTGCCGCCAACGTCCATCTGCTCCACGGCCGCATGGCCAGCGGCCACTTGCAGGGTCGTCTGCTGAAGATGTTCGTCCACATGATACGCCCCACAAACATCCTTGAGGTCGGCACGTTCACCGGCTACAGCGCCATCTGCATGGCCGAAGGTCTCCAGCCCGGCGGCCGTGTCTACACCTTCGAGATCAACGACGAGCAGGAGGACTTCACCCGGCCGTGGATTGAAGGCTCGCCCGTGGCCGACCGCATCGAGTTCATCATCGGCGATGCCATCACAGAGGCCCCGCGTCTCGGCATCACCTTCGACATGGCCTTCGTCGACGGTGACAAGCGCACATACATCGAGACCTACGAGATGGTGCTCTCCGTCCTGCGCCCCGGCGGATTTATCCTTGCGGATAACACCCTCTGGGACGGCCACGTCATCGACCCCGCATACGACCGCGACCACCAGACCATCGGCATCCGCCGCTTCAACGACTATGTCGCCGCCGACACGCGCGTCGAGCGCGTCATCATCCCACTGCGCGACGGACTCACCGTGATCAGAAAGAAGTGAGGGGGAGGCCCCACCCCGGCCCTCCCCAAGGGGAGGGTGCCTGCGGAATGAAGGGCGTAGCGCATGACGTCAGTCATGCCTTTGCGTACTTCCGTATGCGCGGCGGCGCCATCTTTGCGTATTTGCGGTCTTTGCGGTCTTTGCGTTTAATTAAAAAAGCGCCCTTTGTCAAATTAATTCTGAATTTAACCGCAAAACCCGGGGGCACTTTCCAAAATTTTCCCGCCTCGCTCCCAAATTTTCAAATCTCACGAAGCTCAAAATCGCGCGGTTTTTACGACAGAAAATATACCATTTTTACAACTATCTATTACACAGTTACTTACAATTCCGCAGGTCTCCCTCCCCTTGGGGAGGGCGGGGTGGGGCCCTCCCGTAAGGCCCTTATTGCTCTGCAACGGGGCCGCTATTGCTCTGCAACGGCGGCCCCGTTGCAACATGACGGCGTGCCCGTTGCAATGTAATAGCGGCCCCGTTGCTCGACAAAACCCTCTTTTTGGTCCAAAAACAACCATCAAAAACTCGCCAACTTTTGCAAAATTTGAAAGCCGTAAGGCCCTTAATGCCCCTCTCTGCCTCCCAAGCTCCCCCTTTGGGGGAGTCAGAGGGGGCTGTCATTGTGGGCCATTCGGCCCTTATTGCTCACAAAAACCCAAATCTTCGAGCATTTTCCCGAACACGATTTTGTAAACAAATATCAGTAGGGGGGGGCGCAACCCTACTTCGTGCAAAGAGTAGCATCGGTATAGTCTCCAACGTGTCATCCACACCGGCTCCTCCCCTTGGGGGAGGCCGGGAGGGGCTGTTGAGAGGGACTGTTGAGAAACTGTTTTGGACTTTGGAGAGGCCTCCATAACCCTAAAACGGACGATTTTATTGATTTTTGTACGATTTTACTGATTTTATTGTTCTTTTCTGTCGTATATTTGCAATCGGAACAATCCCTTTTGAAAACAACGACACCGGCTGCTGACAAACCGGTTGCAACCATACTGACTATCTATAAATATAAATCAATGTATATGAACAAACTATTTTCAAGAATCATCGACGTGTTCACTGCGCACAAGAGTGATCAAGCTCCCTCCCTTCGGAAGGGTTGGGGTGGGTTTTCGGGGGGCCTTTCGGGTGGCTTCGCACTTTCCCTCCTCTTCGCCATGCCGGCCACGGCGGCTGACATAGACTGGTTTGATGGCAGCAAGGCCGTCACATACAGCCTGCAGAAGAACGTCGACCCCGTCGTCATGACCGCCGCGGACATGTTCGCCGGTGACATGGAGGCCGTCACGGGCCGTCGGGCCGTCGCCGCCAAGGAGCACGACGCCGCCATCGTGGTCGTCGAAGCCGACCGCGCCACGTCCGGAGTGCTCAACAAGCTCAAGAGACAGGGCGTGCCGGTAGACAGCCTGATGACACTGACCGACGGATTCCACATTTCTATCATAGACAACCGCATCACCGTCGTCGGACGCAACGGTCGCGGTGCGGCCTACGGACTGCTCGAACTGTCACGCTTGGCCGGCGTCTCGCCGTGGATATGGTGGGGCGACATCGTGCCGGAGCGCCGCTCACGGCTCTCCATCGACAGCGCGTTCCGCATGTTGCAGGGTGCGTCGGTCGAATATCGCGGCGTGTTCCTCAACGACGAGGACTGGTCGCTGCGCCCGTGGAGCTACGGGACGTATGAACCGGCGGAGTTCGGACAGATAGGCCCGCGGACATACAAGAAGGTGTTTCAGCTGTTGCTCCGTATGCGTGCCAACGCCATCTGGCCCGGCATGCACACGGGCACAAAGGCTTTTTTCCGCACCAAAGGGGCCAAGGCCGTGGCCGACAGCTGCGGCATCGCCATCGGAACGTCCCACTGCGAACCGCTCCTGCGCAACAACGTCGACGAGTGGAACGAGAAGGAGCGCGGCCGCTTCAACTACATCACCAACCGTCAGGGCGTGCAGAACTATTGGATAGAGCGTCTCAAGGAGGTGAAGGGCTCTGCCGGCGGCAACATGTTCACCATCGGCATGCGCGGCATACACGACGGTTCGATGGAGGGTGTGAAGACGATGGACGAGAAATTCAATGCCCTCCAGCAGGTCATCGACGACCAGCAGGAACTGCTCCGCAAATATATCGGTGCTCCGGAGAAGCAGACGCAGGTGTTTGTGCCCTACAAGGAGGTGCTCCAGATCTACGAGCGCGGACTGAAGGTGCCCGACTATGCCACGCTGATGTGGTGTGACGACAACTACGGCTACATGACCCGCCTGTCCGACGCCAAGGAGCAGCAGCGACAGGGTGGCGGCGGCATCTACTACCACCTGAGCTACTGGGGACGGCCCCACGACTATCTGTGGCTGACGACAACCCAGCCGGGACTGATATACAACGAGATGCGTGAGGCCTACGACCACAACGTGCGCAAGATATGGATTGTCAATGTCCACGACCCGAAGGTGGCGGGCTATGACCTCGAACTGTTCCTCGACATGGCCTGGAACATCGACTGCGTCTCGGCCGAGACCGTCGGCGACCACTACCGCGCATGGCTCTGCCGCCAGTTCGGCAGCGAGGCCGGCGAACGTCTCTTCCCGGCCATGCACGAGTTCTTCCGTCTCTGCGGCGAGCGCCGCCCGGAGTTCATGGGATGGAGCCAGACGGAGCTGGACAAGAAGACGTATGCCCGCGGCCTCAGCCCGGTCACAAACACCGAGTTCAGCACGACAGCCTTCGGAGGTGAGCTCGACCGCTATCTGGAGCGTTATGCAGAGGTGAGCCGCATCGTCCGCGAGACCGAGGCCCTTGTACGTCCCGAACTGCGCGACGCCTATTTTGCCGCCATCGAGTATCCCGTCTATGCCGCCGACGCCCATGCCCGCAAGATACTGGAGTCGCAGCGCGCCCGCCAGTATGCCACAGGCAGCACGCTGAAGGATATGTTTGCCAACAACGCCGCACTGTACACCGCGGTGGCTCGCAGTCAGGCGGCCTATCAGGAGATACGCAACCTGACGGAATACTACAATGAAAAGATGGCCGGCGGCAAGTGGCGCCGCTCGATGAACATGTGCCCGCGTGACCTTCCGGTATATGCCGCTCCGTCGCTGCCGACATTGCTCAGCGACAAGGAGGTGGCCGAATGGCTCGCCAAGGACAAGCGCGTGGCCGGCCACGACATTGACACCGAAGGCGTCATCGCCCGCAATGCCTGCGACTACACACGCGCGACGGCCGGAGTGCGGACCGTCCAGATGCTCGGCCATAGCATGAACGCCGTCGCGCTGCCCAAAGGCGGGACGCTCACGTATGAGTTTACGGCCGAACGCGACGGCAAGGCCGTGGTGCGCACGGCCATGATACCCACACAGCCCAACGACAACGGCGATCTGCGTTACAGCGTGAGCATCGACGGCGGCGAGCCAAAGGTTTACACGCTCAAAGAGAAGTTCCGTTCGGAGGGATGGAAGCAGAACGTGCTCCGCGGTCAGGCCGTACGCGAACTCCCCGTCAATCTGACAAAGGGACGCCACACGCTCACAATCAAGGCACTCGACAACCACATCGTCGCCGACCAGTGGATGATAGACTACACGCCGCAGCGGAAACATTATCTCTTCCCGGTGAAATGAATTAGGTCTTAATGACCTTAAAGTCCTTAATGACCTTAAAGACCTTAAAGTCCTTAATAAAAAAATATGAACCATCTTCTATTATCTATCCTCGCCGCCGCTACCGCCATCGGCCTGTCCGCGCAGACCACGGAAACGATATATCTGTCGGGACGCGACGGCGACCGGACCGTGCAGTGGGACTTCCGCTGTTCCAAAGGGATGGACAGCGGACGGTGGCGCAAGATAGCCGTACCCTCATGCTGGGAGCAGCAGGGCTTCGGCGAATACACATACGGCCGTTACTACAAAAAGCCCGGAGGACGGGCAAGCGACGAGACCGGCACATACCGGCACACGTTCCGCGTGCCTTCCGAATGGCAGGGACGCAAGGTGGAGATTGTCTTTGAGGGCGTGATGACGGACGCGACGGTGAGCGTCAACGGCCTCACGGCAGGCCCGGAACATCAGGGTGGCTTCACGGCTTTCAGCTATGACATCAGCCGCTTGGTGCGCTACGGAAAGCCAAACACACTCGAAGTGAACGTCGAGAAACAGTCGAAGGACAAATCGGTCAACGCTGCCGAACGGCGGGCGGACTGGTGGCTCTTCGGCGGTATATACCGCCCGGTATGTCTCCGCGCACTGCCCAAGGCTCACATCGCCCACGCCGCCGTCGACGCACGGGCCGACGGAACGCTGCGCGTGGCTCTGACGACGGAAGGGACGGGCAAGGGTTATCGTGTCATGACGGCCGTCGACGACCGCCCCGCACAGACCGCGCCACTGCCGGAGCACGCCACGAAGGATGCGGACGAACGGCCGTTGGAGGATAATGTCGTGACGACAAAGTGGGCGGGGATTTCCACTTGGGACCCCGAGCACCCCAATCTGCACACTCTCACCCTGCGGCTCGTAGCACCCGACGGCACCATCGCACACGAGATAAAACAGCGCGTGGGCTTCCGGACGATAGAGTTCCGCCGTCGCGACGGCTTCTATCTCAACGGCAGAAAGCTCCGCATAAAGGGCGTCAACCGCCATTGTTTCTATCCGGAGACAGGCCGCACGACCTCACGGCGTCTCGATCTGGAGGATGTCAGGATGGTAAAGGCGATGAACGCCAACGCCATTCGCTCTCATTATCCGCCCGACGCCCATCTGCTCGACATCTGCGACTCGCTCGGTGTGCTCTATCTGAACGAGCTGCCGGGCTGGCAAAACCATTATTCAACGGCCGTGGGAAGTCGCATCTTGCGCGAAATGGTGACACACGACGCCAACCATCCCTGCATATTCGCATGGGCCAACGGCAACGAGGGCGGTTTCAACACGGCGCTCGACACGCTCTTCGCACGCTACGACCTGCAACGCCGACACGTCATTCACCCCTGGGCGCTGTTTGACGGGGTCGACGCCCACCACTACCCGGCCTATCAGACGGGCGTGGCGAGACTGGCAAACGGCAACGAAGTGTTCATGCCGACAGAGTTTCTGCATGCTCAGTATGACAAGGGAGCAGGCACTTCACTCGATGACTATTGGGCCAACTGGAGCCGCAATCCGCTCTTCGCCGGCGGTTTCATCTGGGCACTGATTGACGAGGGCGTGGCCCGGACAGACCGCGGAGGCCGCATCGACACCGATGCGACCAACGCACCGGACGGTATCGTCGGCCCGCATCGCGAACGGGAAGCCAGCTGGTACACCGTCCGGGACGTGTGGTCTCCCATCCAAATCGCCCCGATGAGGGTCAACACGTCATTCGACGGCACGTTCAAAGTGAGCAACGGGGCACTCTTCAGCAGCCTCAACGAATACCGGATGACATACGACGTCATTGCCGTGACGTCCCCGCTCGGCCGTGACAAGATGATCGACAATGACGGAACAAAAGCCGAAACAAAGACTAAAGGCAATGCGGCAAAGGCAACCGATGGTGTTGCAAAAGCCCAAACGATAGCTTCCGGCGTCGTGACCATGCCCGACGCGGCCCCCGGCGAGACCGGCACGGCACGCTTCGCGCTGCCCGAAGGCTTCTCCCGCGGCGACATTCTGCGTCTCACGGCTCTGTCGGCAGCGGGCGACACGGTCTGCACATGGACCTACCCGATGCGTTACACCAATGAATATTGGGCGAAAGAAACGGCACGCGAGGCTGATATGACATCCGACAAAACTGATATGACATCCGACAAGAAGGGCGGCAAGGCTGCCGCCGTAGTGCGTTCGACGGACAGCGACATCGTCCTCGAGGCCTCGGGAGTGTGCGCCAAGTTTGACAAAGAGAGCGGCATGCTGGCCAAAGTGACCGTCGAAGGCCGCGAAGTGCCGTTCAACGGCGGTCCCATTCCGGTCGGAATGAAGATGCGTCTGCTCGGCATCAAGCAGCGGATGGAAGGCCGCGACGCCCTTGTCGTGATGAGCTATGCCGGCGCTGCGGACTCCATCGTGTGGCGAATGACACCCGACGGCATGCTCGGAATGGATGCCGTGCTGCTCAACAGCCGTGACGGAAAGCGCTTCGGAGAGGCCTTTTTCGATGGCAACGTGCGCAATCTGGGCTTCAGTTTCAGTTACCCCGAGGACATCTGTGCCGGTATGGAGTGGCTTGGCCGTGGCCCTTATCGCGTGTGGCGGAACCGCCAGCGCGGCCAAAACATAGGTCTGTGGCAGAAGGATTACAACAACACCATCACCGGACAGTCCGACGGGCGTCTCGTCTATCCGGAGTTCAAGGGCTACCATGCCAATCTGTATTGGGCGCGGATGCAGTCGGCGACGGCTCCGCTGACCGTCTACAGCGAGACTGACGGACTCTATTTCCGTGTCTTCACGCCTGAAGAACCGACCGACAGCGAGGGCAAACGGGTGCATACGATGGAGCGTTTCCCCGCCGGCGACCTGTCTTTCCTGTTTGAAATACCGGGCATGAGGTCCTACAAGCCAATCGAACAGCTCGGACCGCAAGCGCAACCGAGCCACATCCGCATCAACCCGGGTGACGAAGGACTGCGCATGAAACTGTGGTTTGACTTCAAATAAACTCCAAAAAGATTTCAAATAAACTTCAAAGAGATTTCAAATAAACTTCAAAGAGATTTCAAATAAACTTCAAAGAGATTTCAAACACCCCATCGGCGGTCCGCCGACGGGGTGCAAACAGACTTCCAACAGACATCAGAACATAACAGAATAAGAACAAAACCATGAGATTATTATCGTCAATCCTCCTCTTTGCAGCGGCAACAAACCTCTCCGCGCAAAGCGACATACACGTCGCGAAGTATTGGGGAGACCGCGCCGCGGCCGTGAGCTATACGTTCGACGACGGCCTCGAAGAACATTACACACTCGTTTTCCCGCAGTTGAAAAGGCTCGGCATCAAGGCGACATTTGCCATCATAGGCGACAAAGTAGGTTCGGCGTGGAAAGGCGTGCCCTGCATGACGTGGGAACAGCTGCGTGAGATGGCGGCCGACGGGCAGGAAATATCCAACCACGGATGGAGCCACACGTCGATGGTGAAGCTTAATGGAGAAGCAATGAGGCATGACGTGCAACGCTGCGACACGGCGATATATGAGCACACGGGAGTCATGCCGCGCACATTTGTATATCCCGGAAACCGTCACTCGCCCGAGAGTGAAGCCTTCTGCAGCAAAGGTCGCACCGGAACGAGAACGTCGCAGGTGAGCATCGGGTCCAAACGTGACTCCACATGGCTGCGCCGTTGGGTCGACGGACTGATTGCGTCTGGCGGCCGTGGTGTCGGCATGACCCACGGAATAACCTGCGGATACGACTCTTTCGGTGACCCGTCGCGCTTCTGGCAGCATTTAGACTATGTGTCCCGCCGACGCGACAGCATCTGGATCGCACCGTTGGCAGACGTCGAGGCATACGTCTCCGAACGCGACAATGTCAAGTTGAAGATACGCCGTCACAAGGGCAAGACCATCGTCACACCGCGGATGCGTCTTGACAAGACTACGTTCAGCCATCCGCTGACGCTCGTCGTCAAGTCTGAAGGACCGCTGACGGCCACTCAGGACGGCCGCAAACTCTACGCAAGACGCCGCGGGGAGAACGTCATGATCGACTTCCGGCCCGGCGGAGGAAGCGTGGAGATAGCCCCGATGGAGGGATACAGAACTGCCGACGGGCCGGCACCGGTGTTCCTCACCGCCGGCCAATCAAACACGGATGGCCGCGTCTACGCTGCCGACATGCCCGGACATCTGAGCAAGAGCTACCGCCATCTGCACTATGCGAACGTCACCAATGATCGCACGGGGCGGTTCGGTCGACGCGACTTCGAGGAGAACCGGGGTCGCTGGTCCTACTGTGACGTTGTCAACCACCTGCTGGACAACAGTCTCGACCGCGACTTCTACTCCGTCAAGGCCGCTGTCGGCGGTACGGCCATCGACACCGTGCCGGGCGGAATGAAGAGACCGACATGGCATGCGGGCGACGGATGGTTGAAGAGAAACCGCGCCTACACCGGCAAAGTGGCCGAGGGGCGCTCGCTCGTCAAGTCCCTGACCGAGGGATTTGAGCTCTGCGTCGACTCCACGTTGAACAGTTTGCCGTCGGGTTATGACGTCAAGGCCATCATGTGGCATCAGGGCGAGAGCGACCGGCATGCGGCGAAGAATTACTACGAGAACTTCAAGCGGCTGATATGCCACATCCGTGAGGCCGTCAGCGCCAAGACGGGACGCGAGAAGGACAAAACCCTACCGTTCATCTTCGGCACCGTCCCGCACGCCAGCCGACAGTATAGCGCAGGTGTGGAGGAAGCCCAGCGTCGCGTTGCGGCCGAACTGCCCGAAGTCTATTGCGTCGATCTCAGCAGGGCATGGCTCGGACGGGACAACCTCCACTTCGCAGCCGACTGGACGGAGACCATCGGACAGAAGATGTTCAACGTGCTCGTGCGTATCGGTGCGGTGTGCGACAATGAAGTGGACGAGCCTTTCGCCGTCCCCGCGAAAGAGTAAAATTCATGTAAAAACACGGTAGGGACATATTTTTGTATTTGTACGCCAATCATTTGCTTGCGGACAAATACAAAAATATGTCCCTACCGCGTGCTTGAAACTTATTTTGACACACCCTTTTTGCTTCTCATCATGCAGACGACACCGATGATGATGAACGGTATGCTGAGCAACTGACCCATATTGAGAGGCATGCCGGCCTCAAACGCTTCCTGTATATCTTTGGTAAATTCGATAAAGAAGCGGGCCGTAAAGATGTATGTCAGACACAGTCCGAAGAAGAATCCCGTGCCCACACGCTGCGGCCGGCGACGGTAAGCGACCCAGCCGATGACGAGCAGGATGGCATAGGCGATGGCCTCATAGAGCTGTCCGGGGTGGCGCGGCATGGTGTCGACGCGCTCGAAGATGAACGCCCAAGGCACGTCGGTGATCTTTCCTATGATTTCCGAGTTCATCAGATTGCCCAGCCGGATGAAACAGGCCGTGACGGGTGTGGCGATGGCTATGTTGTCGAGCACGCGCCATACGTTCAATCCCGTGTGGCGGACATAAAGCCAGAGGGCGACGATGAGACCCAGCGTACCGCCGTGGGAGGCCAGTCCTTCGTAGCCGGTGAAGCGCCACGCGCCGTCGGGCATGAAGTGGACGGGCAGCAGCATCTCCACCACATGCTTGCCGGAGGAAAGGAAGTAGTCCGGCTCGTAGAACAGACAGTGGCCCAAACGTGCGCCGACGAGGATGCCGATGAAGCAATAGAAGAACAGCGGCTCAAAGATTTCGTCCTTTATGCCCTGCTCCCTGTACTGGCGGCGGACCATCAGATAGGCTCCCAACAGGCCGACGAGCCAGCAAAGCGAATACCAGCGGATGGACAACGGACCGAGGCTGAACGCCACAAGGTCAGGGTTCCAGAGAATGTAGCTGATGATGTTCATTGTTTCTTGTTATTTTTTAGGAGTTCCGTCAAGGGTTAAGGGGTTTAAGGAAGTGTTGCAGACCCCCCAAAAAGTAGGGTCGCGACCCGTCGCGACCGCCTCAATGCCACATAATCCGCTACGTGACCGAACGTATATATAAGCCAACCGGGAACGTTAAATCGGTTGGCAAGGAGGCGGTCGCGACAGGTCGCGACCCTACTTTGCGGGGTTCCGCGATAGCTCCTCTAACTCCAAACTAAGTTACACATTAAACCTGAAGTGCATGATGTCACCGTCCTGCACGACATACTCCTTGCCTTCGATGCCGAGCTTTCCGGCCTCGCGCACGGCAGCTTCGGAACCGAGGGCGATATAGTCGTCATACTTGATGACTTCGGCACGGATGAATCCTTTCTCAAAGTCCGTGTGGATGACGCCGGCACACTGGGGCGCTTTCCAGCCCTTGCGATATGTCCACGCCTTGACCTCCATCTCGCCGGCGGTGATGAACGTCTCGAGATTGAGCAGCGAATAGGCCTTCTTGATCAGGCGGTTGACACCGCTTTCCTCCAGTCCCAGCTCCTCGAGAAACATCTGCTTGTCCTCGTATGTCTCCAACGAAGCGATGTCCTCCTCCGTGCGGGCGGCGATGACCATAGCCTCAGCGCCCTCCTCGCGGGCCAGCTGCTCGATGCGGCGGCTGTAGTCGTTGCCGGTCTTGGCTGCCGTCTCGTCGACGTTGCACACGTAGAGCACCGGTTTGGAGGTCAGCAGGAAGAGATTGCGTGCGGCCTCCTGCTCGTCCTTGCTGTCAAACTCGACCGTGCGGGCGTTCTTGCCCTGCTCCAGTGCGGCCTTGTATGCCTCGAGCACGGCCACCTCTATCTTCGCGTCCTTGTTGCCTCCGACAGCGGCCACCTTGGCTTGTTTCTGCAGACGCGCCTCGATGGTCTCGAGGTCCTTGAGCTGCAGCTCCGTGTCGATGATCTCCTTGTCGCGCACGGGGTCTATCGTACCGTCCACGTGGGTGATGTTGTCATCGTCGAAACAGCGCAGCACGTGGATGATGGCGTCTGTCTCGCGTATGTTGCCGAGAAACTTGTTGCCGAGTCCTTCGCCCTTTGACGCACCTTTCACGAGTCCGGCGATGTCGACAATCTCACACGTTGCGGGCACGATGCGTCCCGGATGGACGATTTCGGCCAGACGTGTGAGCCGCTCATCGGGCACGGTGATGACGCCCACGTTGGGCTCGATGGTGCAGAAAGGGAAGTTGGCTGCCTGCGCCTTCGCGCTGGACAGACAGTTGAAAAGCGTAGACTTACCGACGTTCGGCAAGCCGACGATACCACATTTTAAAGCCATATATTATAAACGTTTATATTCTTCGTTCTGCAAAATTAGACAAAATCCGTGAAATAAGACCATCTGCCGACGAAAAGATGAGAAAAAACTGACCGACGGCCCCACCCCGGCCCTCCACTTGGGTGGGGCCGTCGGGTTGTCAGATCTTAGACCTTTGCGTACTTCCGTATGCGCGGCTGCGCCATCTTTGTGTCTTTGCGCCTTTGCGTTGAATTTTAAAAAACCTTTGTTAAATTAATTCTGAATTTAATGCCGTTTTTTAGGCCCACTTTTGAAAATTTTCCCGCCTCGCCTCCAAATTTTCAAATCTCACGAAGGTCAAAATCACGCGGTTTTTTCGGTGGAAAAATCACTGTTTTTGCAAACTACTGGCAGACAGGTGTTTATGAATGGCGTCAGCTCTCCCTCCCCTTGGGGAGGGTCGGGGTGGGGCCCCGTAAGGCCCTCCTTGCATTGCAACGGGGCTGCTATTGCATTGCAACGGCGGCCCCGTTGCAACATGACGGCGTGCTCGTTGCAACCCCGCGGGGGCCCCGTTGCTCGACGAAACCCGCTTTTTGACCTCAAAACAGCAATCAAAAACCCGCGAAGTTTTGCAAAATTTGAAAGCCGTAAGGCCCTTAATGCCCCTCTCTGCCTCCCAAGCTCCCCCTTTGGGGGAGTCAGAGGGGGCTTTCCTTCTGAGCCATTCGGCCCTTATTGCTCATAAAAACGCAAATCTTCAAGCATTTTTACGAACACGGTTTTGTAAACATTTATCAGACATCCAACTACACATCCAACTACACCCCACTCCAACGAAGGTGTTGCAGAACTCGCATGAAAGCCTTTAAGTAGGGTAATCTTAGTCCCCTCCTTCCGAAGGAGGGGTTAGGGGTGGTTAG
>JAFULM010000016.1 GCA_017483185.1 Prevotella sp.
GCCATGCCTGTTGCGGTTTTCTTTGTCTTTGGATTCGCAACACTAAGGTAAGTGAAAACGCTGACATGGCAAAAACCTGGGCAACAAAATGTTGCTCAGGAACTTATAAAAATAATTATCAATTATGTTGCGGAATTAAGGAATAATAAGTAAATCCATAAATTAGATGTTATTATGGCATTAGAAGTTTTACATCAGCAAGCTGCAACGCATGAGAATGAACAATTCCGTCGCGTTGTCAAAATAATAGATACCGTTTTTAGAAAACATAATTATGATGGCATCCTTATAGGTAATCCATACAATGAAAATTATCGACGATTCCGCGCAGATGCAATTCTGCTTTTCAATCATGGCGTTGTAATTATTGACTTCAAAGACTACGCTGGTCAACTGAATATTCCAAGGGGCGATGATGAATTTAAGAGGTGTCATTGGTCAGTAGAAAAAGCATTGGATCATCAAACTATAGAGGTTAAAGCAGGAGCCCATTTCTTAAATCCGTTTCTTCAGCTTGCCTCATATAGAACTGCATTCAAGGAAATCGTTGAGCATAATCCAATTCTCAAACAAAAAATCAATCCATCCCGGGTGTGCATAACAAATATTTTTTCAGGACCACTTACACTCAGCAATAAGATTCCGGGAAGATTTCCTTATTATAAGATTGCAGAAGAATCGAAGATTGGGGCATTACTTTATGACCTAAATAATGATAATGCTTTCGATGAAGAGATATCCAAGACTATTAAAAGTATCTTCCCATCCGATGAATATATTCAAGATTATTCATCGAATATAGGGTTGATTCGCAAACAAGATATCAAAGTCGGAGAAGAGGCGAAATCTACCATCAATGCCTTTATGCAAGCAGATGGCAACGACATTCTTGTTTTAACGTCAATGGATGTAGAAAAACGAGATAATTGGGCAAAATACATTTTCTCCATTGCAGATAATTACGGGATTCCTGAAGTTCATGGGCTTTGTCACTCAAATAGAATTAGTCGTCGGTTGAGCCTGCGCGGGATAGAGGCTTCCAGCCTTTACTCATTCATATATAAAGGAAACGAGACGTCCGAAGACGAAGGTGATGAAAAGACTATACAGGTTATTCCTATTCATTCTGACACCTGGTTAGATGAGCGGGCATTGTTAATAGTGTATGATGCACATCTTGTAAGCCGCAGTCTATCTCAAACAGATTTGCTTCGCTTTGGAACAGGGCGCCTGCTTGAAGACTTCATCGCCTTTGCCAATCCAGCATCTAAGCGAAAAATCGTTTTCATTGGCGACCCGTATATGCTATCTTTCGGTTCTTCAGATGATTCTGCTATCAATTTGGCAAATCTTCAAACAATCTGCGAGGATAGAACTATTCATTACTATCATCAACCGGCCTACGACTCCCAAGAATCCTGCAAGGAGTCACTAAAATATAGTCTTGCCAAGAGCATTGATGCACAAGTATTCAACAATTTAAATTATTCATTTGATGATGGTACCATCGTTGAAATCGAGAAAGATGCTATTACCAACAAACTGAAGGAATGGTTCATGTCTCCATTGCAACAAGAGCCCAAACAGTCTGTTTTGTTTTTTATGAAAAGCGATTGTTGGCAAACCAATCTTTGGATTAAACATTATTGTTTAAATAATGGTAATAAACTTGAAGCAGGAGACCTTCTTATTGCAAATAACAATATCTATATCCCAGATGAAACCGGATTTGGTTGTCCCCAAAGAGTACTTAACGGGATGTATTTTACTGTAAAAGATGTACTTGAGAAACATAGTGAAACAATATCTATTAAGGGAGAGTCTTCTCCGGTACTTCTGTCTTTTACAAAAATATCTGTTAAATGTTTGAGCCAAAAGGGACAATATGCCGAGATTTGGGTGCTTGACAATTATTGGGATAGTCCGGACGACTTGAATAAGAAAGAACAAATTGCTGTTAATATCTTCATCGATCGTCGCGTTGCTGCGCAAAAGGAGTCATCTCCATTTGTTACGACTGAATTTTATCGAGAACTGAAAGATGATGCGAATTATAAAGCCCTTTCTGATAATGAAAAAGGAGCGATAGAAAACATTATTCAAAACCGTCGCAAACGGAAAGAAAATAGAGAGAATGTCGAAACAACGAAGACGGCCCGTTCATTGCTCAAACAGTATTATGACATGTATGAGAGTGATATTCAACGGTCTTCCCGTAAGAAAGATCCTCTTATCAATATATTGTATGCGAAATACGCATGGGCCATAACTGTTCAGAAAGCTGTTGGTTCTGAATTTGACAATGTCATCTTGAAAGGATTCCGCACGGAGAATGACGGAATATGCAATGAGTCTTATTTCAGATGGCTGTACAGTGGGCTAAGTGTTGCAGCTAGAACATTCTATATTGCACAACCGCAATATGTCCACCCATTTATAAATTGTACCGTGAGCGAAACAAATTCAGGTGTTAACCAACCAAAGCAATTACTTATATATGATGGATATAAAGTGCCATCCCGTTTTTCTGAGATGGTTGCGCTTAATAACGTCAATGCGTCAGCTGCTGTTTGTGAATTGGCAAAGCTTATCGAACCAAACGGTTATATCTTGGAGGAGGTCAAACCATGCAACGATTATTTGACCAAGGCCGTGTTTTCAGTACCCCAAGGGATAAAAAAGAAACTAGTAATTGATATTCATAACAAGGGTGCTAAGGATTCTTATGGTATCTCGGCAATTAGAATGGAGCCGAATGAGTTAGTTGATGCTACCTGTATTGAGCAGGGCATCGACACAGTCTTCTCTCAGGCTGTGTCATGTAATAAACCTGTGGAGACTCCTGATTATATTTTGGAAGTCGTTAAGGCGTTTGGCGAGCAGATGAAAAAGCGTGGATTCAAGCTTGAAGTAGTGTCCTGTAAAGATTATCAGATTGTCTGCAAGGTTACATCTGATAACGGCAACGCTATGCTCCGCCTATGGTATGGAACCAACTTGGAAAGCCATAGCAAAGGGTTTGTCAACAAAATTGAGGTGTTCGACACTACTGATACCACCATTGCGAATGAGGTGCGGGAAATGATAAATCAACAAGATAATAATTCGAATAGTAAAAATGGAAAAGTATAGTTATTATAATAAGAATGATTATTTCCCTCGGTTATCAACTAAAATATATGCTCTTCGTCGCGATGGCTCACTGGATGAAGCCAGACAACTGGCCGAAGAACTTCTTCAGCAGGACAGTACAGACGTAGATGTTCAAAAAGCCTATGCTTGGACATTGATTGATATTTGCAAAAGGGAGCAACAGAAAGGAAATCTTGTAGAAGCACGAAAAATTTCCAATCGTCTGTCGCAAATGAATTTCGATACAGAACTCGATGAGTTTACAGAAAAGCTTGTTAGAAAGATACAAGCACTGAGACTAACGATGCACCCGTTCCACACGCAGATTCAGGAAGCAAGAGAATTGAGTCAAAATGACAACAATGATAAAGCATGGGAGATTCTTACCCAACTGTCAAAAAACGGGAATCTTCCAGAAGAGGCTCATGAAAGTTATGGATGGGCAATATACCGTTATTTGCGAGACCACATCACACAACTTGATTCTATACAAGTACGGACACAACTGAAAAACTATATAGACCTCCATAATGAACGTCCTTCGATACTACATTCCCAAATACTGAACTTCGCCCTTAATTATTCTAAACAGGATAACAAATTCAAACTCATATCGTTCCTCAAACTGTGGAATCCAAACAATTTGCGAACGGACGATTTTAATGATTCGTATAACAACGAATGTAAAACCATTCCATCGTTGATGTCAAGAATAGCAAAGGCAATTATTGATTATCACTTAAGTGAGATTCATGAATTTATCGAGTTTATCCCATGCAGGAAAGACGATTTTATCGAAATGATAAAAAATCAATTCTTTTGGAAACTATATCGTAGTACTGAGGATGGTATTTCGTCATCTACATGGGAGCTTTTTAATCAATATTTAGAGTTTTCCAATGACACACCAGCCTCTGAATCTCATTCGAAAATCCTTGGGTTGGCCGAGCGTACAATGAAGGAAAACAATACATGGCGATTTTATGATTTCTTCAGAAGGTGGAATCCAAAGAAGCTAAGAACAGCTGACTGGCAAGAAGAGAAAGGTAATAATGGGAAAAACTATAAACCGTTAGCTATCAAATCGCTGAAAAAAGTAAAAGAAGCTCTTAAGAATCTTTCTGATGAACAACTGGGAGACCTACAATGGCTTATTGACCTCTATGGAATTGCCATAGAGAAGATACCGGATGATGATTGGAATATCAGATCGAAAGCATTGCTTCATCTACGTGTTGGTCAACAAACAGAAGCAAAGAATATCTATAAAAGACTTTGCCTGAAGCTTGGAGATAAATACTATATTTGGGGTGAATTTGCCGATTGTTGGGAAGATTCGGATGTAAAGATTGCTTTTCTTTGCAAAGCTCTAAGCTTAGAAAAGAATGAGGACTACATTGGAAAGATAAGATTGGAATTGGCACGACAACTGATTAAATCAAAAAAATATGCAAACGCAATCGTTGAACTTAATCAATATAAAAAACACTATGCCGAAAAGGGAAGGCATATAGATTCGGCAGTAAATGCTCTTTTTGAACAATGCCTCTCTGTTACTCCAGCATCTGACAATAACGCGGCACTTTATGTCGAGAATATTTTAATTGCAGAAGAATATGCTTACGAAGATTTACCGATTCAATATGGCTATGTTCAATATGTAAACACTGAGAAAAAAGTCTACCATATTTATCTGACAGATTCGACTCTCGTTTATGAGCACTATGTTCATCAGGAATTTGAAAAAGGAGATTTCGTCAAACTACGCCTATACAAAAAGAATGTAATGGAAGAGAATAAGATATCCTTATGTAACGTACAAAAGTGTACAAAGGATGAGGCTATTGAGAATTTCAATTGCAGAATTGTGGCTGTAGATGATGTCAATGATCAGCGTAAGCTATTCCATTTTGTATTAGGACCCAAACTGATATCTGGTATTCTGCACTATAATCAGACGGATTTGCGGCCATCCGTTGGAGACTGCATCAAGATACATTATATTATCAGGGAAATCAATGACAAGAATAATCCGGGTAAACAAAAGAAGTTAGTGGAAGTGCTTATGGCAAAGGTGGCCGACGAAATAAATGACAAGCTGATAATATATATATCAGGCTACTTGGAACTCAAATACAAGGATACGAATAACGGTGTAAATCCTGATTTCGCATTCATTAATGATTATTATGTCCACAAAGACATACTGAAAAAATATGGCATTATTTCAAACCGTAACGTAAATGCGAAAGCCGTCTATACCGGAAATAACAAATGGAAAGTGTTTGAAATTGAGAAATGATATTGTTTACTTATTTATTTTATGTAACTATATATACCAAGAAATCTCATTTTTCAGACAACAACTACGACGAATTCAAACTCGGTCATCCGCATGAGATAAAGACCAAGATATTGATCTTTCACGGCATCTAACTGTCTGTTGGCTACAATTGCTGCCAGCTTTCGGCTGCGTTCTTCAGTGTGTAAATGTCGGCTGTTAACAGTCAGGTCATACTATGTCTCGAACAGATACAACATCTTTGTAAAAAACAACTTGCCATTATTTCGTTGCCCACTAACAACACTCCTCACCACCCGACTTGTCATTAAAATTCTGAATTTTAGCCCAACGAGAAGAGGGACTTTCTGAAATAATTCGTCCGCGGGCGCAAATATCGCAAGCATGAGCGTATCAAAAATTAGGGGTCGCGACGGGCTTTTATTTGCCAATTCCCTAATATGCTCATTTACAGATACTTATGAACGGTAGCATTCCCGCCGCCGTTCCGCAAGCCAGCGAAGGGTTTGCCGTAAGGGCCTTACGGCTCTGCAACGAGGGCCTTACGGCAATGCGACGGGGCTGCCGTTGCACTCTCAAAGCGGCCCCGTCGCGACCTCGGGAGGGCCTTATTGCTCGAAAACGGTAGCTTTTTCGGACAAAATCCGCAAGCAAAAACTCACCGAAATGTCGGCTCCAGAAGAGCCGGGAGGCCCTTACGGTTCTCCCCTCCCCTGTTTTTGTGACGGAAACGCGGGGTATTTTCATCTGAAAAGGCACCCAAACGGCTCAAAAAAAGGCAAAAACGGACAAAAATCCGAACATAATTTTGTAAAGAAAAAGAACTAAATATCACAGTCATACGGAAGATTATGACTGGATATGTTGAGGGTATATCAAAATGCGCATGAAGCACACGTCCTCCAAACCACAATACATAACATCCGCATTATCATCCCGAAACATCCCAGCACAAAATCAACTTTTTTTCAACAAAACAGACTTTTTTTGTTAACATTCCGTCCGTTTGTGCGTTATATATACAGAATGACGACAGAAGAGTATGAACTGATAGCCCGAAAACTCCGGCCGCGCCTGTTCAGCATAGGCCGCGAGTTCTTCGGAGACAGCGACACCGCCGAGGATGTAGCCCAGGAAACGCTGATGCGCCTTTGGGTGATGCGCGGCAGGGTTGCGGCCGACACCGGCGTCGAAGCGTTGGCCGTGCGCATGGCCCGCAACGTCTGCGTGAGCGAATGGCGGCGGCGGAAGGTGAGGCTGGCTGTCAGCGATCTGTCGACGGCCGCGGCACAGCCTGACAACGCCGACACCGACAGCATCATGGCCGAACATGACAACGCCCGGCTGCTGAAAACAGCCGTCAGCCGGCTCACGCCGACGGAACAACGGCTCTACCGGATGCGCCACGAACTGGACATGGACATCAGTCAGATCACGGCGGCCACCGGCATCGGAGAACGCTCTGTCAGTGCGATGCTGAGCAAGGCAAGACGCCAGCTTTTAGAAATGATTAAACGAGGAGGATGCTTATGACAACGATTGACATGAACAACAGAAAGACGGGAAACGTCCCATCCGAGACAGACATGCTGCGGGAGCGTTTTCTTGCCGGAGAGACCACCCGGGAGGACGAAGCACGGCTCTACGCCCTGCTGGACCGTCCCGGAGCGACAGCCGAGGAGCTGGCACTGATGAGCATAATACGCCCCCCCTCAGACAGTTATGACACGGAGGCTTGGCTCACGGAGGACGAAAGCCAGACATACTATGAGATTGTAGCCGGCCGGAAGCGCCGCTGGAGAACCATGACAGGATGGGCGGCGGCGGCCGTTGTCGCCGGCATTGTCTTCCTTACGGGACTGCACATCGGGCGCAATGACAACATCGTGGACAACACAGATAATAATATAATGACGGCTCACGTGACTGCCACGGTACAATCACCGGCCGTAGCAGCACCGACGCCGGCTGACAGCCCGGCCCCAAGTCAAGAAAAGACGGAACGGACGACGGACTGGCAGCAACCGGCAACAGGGCCGCAGCCGGCGACTGGACAACACCGGAATAACGGTCCGATATCAACAGCGGGACAAAAAACCCAGCTCATGGCACAGGCTGCCGCCCCGTCATCCACCGCCGACGCACAGAAGACTGCCGCAGCTGCCCATGAGACAGCCGGCATGACGGCGGCCGACAGCATGACGATGCTGATTGAGCGAATGGAGCGCGACCTCGACAACCTCAGCGACAGCGTCTATCTGGCCCATGTGGAACAAATCATCAGGACCGACGAACGCTTTCAGAAGCTGATAGGCAAGATTCTCATCAACAACATGAACCGCCAGAACACTCCCGAAGAGGCATATAACATCAATAACAAATAAAAACAATCCAATATGAAAACCATTCTGACCATCATCACCTCGCTGTTGCTCACCACAGCAGCCACAGCCGACACAAAGGGCGGACAGCCGAAAAACGGCATGATAAAAGAAATCGGACGCCAGATGAAAGCGTACGAGAATGACTACCCCAATTCCGCCGACGCCTTGAAGAAAGAGGTGGAGCGCTTCGTCAAGACTGACGACAAGAAGATAGGTTTCTCCCATCCGGGAACGGGCCACTACGTCTGGAACTTCAAATACATGCTCAGCGGGAGCGACGCCGCCTCCGGACGGCTTCCGAAGTCGCTCCAGAGGCTTGACCGCGCCTTCGTGCGCACCGGCGGAAAGGCCACCACGACGGTGGCCCACTGTCCGGCCGACGGCGAGTCTCCGTTCCATTGGATCACTTTCTCGTGGCCCGACACCTATTGGGCGCGCATCCAATTCAACTACAACATGCGCGACGATTTCACCTACCGGTTCTCCACATTCACCGGTCCGGACTCCGTCCGCACGCTCTACGCCATCGTCTGGCGGCAGGAGATGTTCTACGACAAGGACTCGCTGGCCTGCAACACCATCGACGGCTATCTGATAAAGATGGAAGGCAAGCACTGGCGCATCGACGACCTGAACACGACCTACGTTTCCGGCCGCGACCGCTTCAACAGAAGCAAGGCGGCTCCCACCGACACCACCGCCTTTGCAGAGCTGCGCGAGAAGACGAAATACATTGCCGGGCTTTATGAGACCCACAAGGCAAACAACGACGAGAGGGGATGTGACGCCGCCGTCTACTTCTTCCACAAGCTCGCGGAAGACCTCAACAGCACGCTGACAGCCAAGCAGTTTGACGAGATAAACACCCTCGCCAGCAAGATGTACGTCGGCGGCCGCCAACGGGACCACATCCTGACCAAGGCTCTGGTTGCCCTGCAAAGAAAAAGCAAGAAACGGATAGTGTCGAACAAATCGGTGTATACCACCCGGAACACGCCGTTCTTGAAAAACGGGTTTCAAACGAAACTCATCAGCGAGACGTATGTAATTCCCGAAGGGGCGGACAGAACACTGCGTGAGCGGACCATCAGCGGAACCGTTGCCCCCGGAACGGGCAAACTGACCATACGGCCGGTCACATTTCCGTTCAACGGCAATGAAGACATCGCGGTCGCTGAGGACGGCCGCTTCACATACACCTACGAGGCGGAGCCCGACCAGATTTTCGAGATTACCGACGATAAGGGCCATACCTACGCTTTCGTCGCCGACAGCGTGCCGGTCGTAATCGACATGGAGCAACGCCGGATAACGAGCGCGTCAGAGTTCAACCGGAAGTTCATGGTCTGTCAGAACCGCATGTACGACTATGAGCGCGAGGCAAAGAAGTACACCACCGACATTGAGGGATACACTAATACGTTTGACGACGACGGCATGCTCGCCCTCATCGACAGCGCCGACGCTGCCTCCGACCGCATCATCCGCGCAAACATGGACAGCCCCATCGCGGCTTACTATCTCTCACGGAGATATTCCAACATGGGCTACGAACGCCTCGGAAGTCTGCTCGACAGCACCCGGGCCTACGCCTCCCACGCGGCCATGCAGCCCGTTTGGCAGTTCTACCGGAACATGGAGAAACGCCGTCCCGGGCTCATGTACACCGACGTGGAGCTGACCGCCCCCGACGGAAGTGCCCACCGGCTGAGCGAATATGTCGGCCGCGGCTACGTGCTGCTGTACTTCTGGAACATGGACGGGGCGAGCCGCGGAGAGATTCCCATGCTGAAGATTATGAACCGGCGCTACAAGGACGAAGGTCTCAACATCATCGGCATATACCTCGGCTCCGACCGCGAGGACTGGGCGAATTATGTGGAGAAGCGCGGCATACACTGGACACACTTGTCCAACCTCAAAGGCTTCAAATCCGAGATTGCCCAAATCTACGGCATTACTTCCCTGCCGGAATATGTGCTCATCGGCCCGGACGGACGGCTTGTCAATTGCGGTCTCATCGGCTACTGGCTGGAGAGTGAAATAAAGGAGATACTCAAGAAGAAATAATGCTTTTTTAGTTAAATAAAATCAGGCCGCAAGTAAGGCCGGCGGGCATTGACATGTGAATGACGGTGCCCGCTTTCTTAACCAAAAGGGCAATTACAATATAACAAAGTGAACAGGAAGAAGGTGTGACGACGTCAGAATAGGCATCCGCGGATATAATATTTGACACGAAAGAGCGTTTATTCTATTATATGACATAATCAGACCAGTCCGAATATTAACACATAAAAGACTAATGAGAAAACAAATCATGATCATTGTCTGCCTCCTTGCGGCCGTCGCCGTGCATGCGCAGACAACATCCGACACAAAGGACTCAAAAAAGAAGGAAAAGAAAATCAACATAGGCGGCAGCGTCTATGACTCTTTCACACGCAGCAAGCTGGCAGCATTCATAACGCTGATGGATCAGGACTCGACCGTCGTGGACACAATGACATGTCACGTCGGCGAACGTAGTTCATGGTCGTGGTACTACTTCAATGTGCCGCGGGTGGAAAAGAAGTATATCGTCAAGGCTTCGCACGAAGGGTATCAGGACTGTTATGTGGACTTTGAGATAAAGAACATCAAGCGCAAACAATACTTTGAGATTCCGCAGCATCTCATGAAAATACGCCGCAACAACAGCATGGACGGCCGCAGCCTCAACGAACTGGTGGTCAAGGGCACGCGCGTGCAGATAGCCTACCGCGGCGACACCATCGTCTACGACGCCGCGGCGTTCAATCTTCCCGAAGGTTCGATGCTCGACGGGCTGATCCGTCAGATGCCCGGAGCGGAGATAAAGGACAACGGCGACATCTACGTGAACGGTAAGAAGATTGAGAATCTGCTGCTCAACGGAAAGAACTTCTTCAAAGGCGACAACAAGGTGATGCTCGAAAACCTCCCCTACTTCACCGTGAAGAACGTTCAGGTCTATCACAAGAGCACGGAGAAGAGCGAGCTGGCGGGCCGCGACATTGAGGAGAAAGAGTATGTCATGGACGTGAAGCTGAAGCGCGAGTACGCCCGTGGCTACATCGCCAACGCCGAGGCGGGCGCCGGAACGGAGGAGAGATGGATGGGCCGCGCTTTCGGACTATTCTATGACGACTTCACCCGCCTGTCGGCTTTCGCCAACATCAACAACATCAACGAAGACCGGAAGCCCGGAAACGACGGCGACTGGAAGCCGGCCGACATGCCGCGCGGACTGCTAAAGACGCGACAGGTGGGCATAGATTTTGAGACAGAGGACAAGGAGAAGACTTTCAGCGAAAATTTTTCGTCCACACTGACATGGAAAGACGCCGACAACGAGACAAACACGGCCTCCGAGAGCTTTGCCACTGACGGAAGCATCTACCGCGGAAGCTCGTCGAAAACGCTCAGCGATGACTTCCGTTTCCTGATAAACAATCAGTTAAACGTGAGAAAGCTACACCTCCACTCTTTCACACGTCTCAACTATACCAATGGCAACAGTTTTTCTGAGAGCAAGGACTCCACCTTCGCCACAGCGCTTACAAACAGAAGATACACCATCGGGCGCTATAAGAACCGTAGCTTCGATATAAGCCAATACTTGTTCTGGACCAAAAGTTTCGAGTCCGGAGACTACATGTCAATCAATTTTTCCGGTGATTACTATAACAACAAACCGGCCGAAAGTTTCAGTCTGTCCCGCACAGACTACGTCGCCACGGGCAAGCAGGATTTGCGCAACAGCTACACGGACAGCCACACGAGCAACTACAGCTACAACATCCGCGGAAACTATCAGTTCGCCCTGCCTGATGAATGGGAGTTAATTTCGTCCGTCGAATACTATCAGAACCAGCAGAGCGTCACTAACGGCTACTATCGGCTCGACATGCTGGACAATGAGCGCTACGAAGAGTTCGGGCTGCTGCCCTCCACCCGCGACTCGCTCGACATGGCGCTTGACGCCGACAACAGCCGCGTCTCCAACACAATGGTACGCGAATATACCGGAAGGATAGAGTTGTCAAAATACACAAACAAGATGAGTTTTTGCCTTTCTCTGCCCGTCAACCGGCTGACAGAGCGGATGAACTACCACAGCGCCGCACTCGACACCACGGCCCACCGGGCTTATACGGCTTTTGAACCGTACATCTTCTTAAGAACATACGGCAAGACACAGTTTCAATTCAAATACAACTTCAACGTATCGCGGCCTGACTTCGCGTCGCTCATGCCCGTCAGCAACAACTCCGACCCGCTCTCCATCCGCATCAACAATCCCAACATAAAGAACCGCAAGACGCACAAGTCGGAAGGAACCGTCACGTTCAAGAACGATTCACTCGGCTCGTCGGTATTTGTAGGTTATGACTTCCGGCTGGAACAGAACGCCCGCGGTACGCGCACGACATACAATTCGGCCACCGGTGCCTACACCCGCATGACCGACAACGTCGACGGAAACTGGAGCGGATTGTTGAAAGCGGGATGGCAGCGCCCCATCGACCGGCAGAAGCGTCTGCGCTTCGACGTCAACGGCAGCGTGAAATATGAGCGCAGCGTCGACTTTGACATAGCCTACGACACCGACGCCGACGTGCTGAGCAAGGTGACGAACATCTATACCCGCCTCAACGGAAAGGTGTCATACCGCTATGAGAAGCTGTCGGCGGCCATCGTCTCGAAGCTCGTCATGCGCAACAGTACCGGCAACAGCGACAACTTCGAACATATCAACACCTACGACTATCAGTACGGCGGCAACGCCCAATATACCATTCCGGGCATCGAGCTGACCGTCGCCACGGACATCAACATGTTCTGCCGCCGTGGTTACAGCAGCTCGGTGATGAACACCGACGACCTCGTGTGGAACGCCCAGCTCACCCGCTCGTTCTTCAAAGGCCGCCTGACAGCCAAACTCCAGGCTTTCGACCTGCTCCACCGACTGTCAAACGTGCGCTACAGCATCAATGCGCAAGGCCGCACGGAGACATGGTATAACTGTATTCCGCGCTACGTCATGCTCACCGCAGCATATAAATTCACAAAGAAGCCGGAAAAGAAAAGATAATCAGGAAGAACTGACAATACAACAAAACCAATGTGATCATACAATCAACAAAAGATGCCGTCATTACAACACACTTGTAATGACGGCATATTGTTGCCCGCGACATTCTTATCGCATGAAGCTGGTTTTACTTGACAGTTTCTGTCTATGATACCAAGTTAGGAAAGAAAGAAAAAATAAATCGCTTCAAGGGGTTGAATTTTCTTTGGTCAACCTGTCTTAATATTAAAACAAATCGAGAGCGAATGAAGATTGACAAGACTGAAACAGAACGGCTTTTCCGCAGTCATTATGCAGCGATGTACCGTCTGGCCAGAGGAATCCTGCGTGATGACGAGGAAGCCCGCGACGCCGTGAGCGATGTTTTTGCCGGACTGCTCGACAGGGAGCGGCCGGCGGAAGTTGCTGACGGCGGCACGCCGGACGGCCGGGTGGAACGGGCCTATCTGCTCATGGCCGTCAGAAACCGCTGTCTCAACGCCGTCGAAAAGAAGAAGACGGCCGATAGGTTGGAGAAGGCGTTGCCGCTGAACGTTGACACGGGACGTACGCCCGAGGAGATGGAGCAGGAGGAACGGCGGCTTGACGACATACGCCGGTTCATCGGCAGCGGACTGACGCCGCGGACGCGCGACATAATCAGAATGCGTTATGACGAACAGCTCAACTGCCGTGACATTGCGGAAAGCTGCGGCATCAGCCTTGCGGCGGTCTACAAGCACATCGCTCAGGGCATTGAGAAACTCAAGGAAAAGTTTAACCGATAGAAAAAGAAAGGCAGGCAACAATGGGAACAAAAGAAAAGATAGACAAGATAATAGAGCTCACGGAACATCCGGAGCGGTTCACGGACGAGACCGTCAGCGAGCTTATGCGTGACGAGGAGTGCAGGATGCTGTATCAGACCATCTCCGACGCCGGACGCGCGATGGCAGAAGGCCATGAGGTCGGCGACGACGTGGTGGACGAGGAATGGAGGAAGTTTGCGGCGAAATATTTCGACGGTGATGAAAATGGAGCCGACGGAAGCCGTTCGTGCGAGCTGCCCGGCGGCGGACGTGCACGGATTGTGCCGCTCTGGCGCAGCAAGATTGCCGCGGCGTGTGCCGGTTTCATCATCCTTTCGGGCGTTGCGCTGGCAATGATTGTTTCCCGAAACAATAAGACGGCGGCAGTCGACCGTCATCCGGTTGACAGCATGCTGGTCGCGCCGCATAACGTCGTCGCCAGCGACATCGTCGTCTATGAGAATTCGCGGCTTGACAGCATCATGAGCGACGTTTCGGACCACTACGGCGTCACGGCGGAATATGCGAACGACGGGCTGCGTACGCTGCGCTTTCACCTGAAATGGGACCGCAGCCGCGGACTGGGTGACCTGATTGAAGTTGTCAACGGCTTTGACGGCATCAGCATCCGTGTCGACGGCAGGCGCGTCATCGTCGCTGAGGAAGAAGAGAATGACGGACCGGACGGAAGTGAAGAAGAATAAGCCAGAGTGGAAATTATATAACAGGAAGAGTTTCGATGAGACATATTATAACGTTTGTTGTGCTGCTGACCTTTTGTGTCGCGGCACAGGCTCAACGTGTGAGCCATAGTTTCCGCAACGCCCCGCTGGCCGAGGTGCTCACCACGCTCAGCCGCGAAGCCAAGGAGCATGACATCGTCTTCATCCATAACGAGCTGGAGAACTGCCGCGTGACCGCGCGTTTCAACAGTCTGACCATACCCGAGGCCGTGGCGGCGGTGACTGCCGAACAGCCCGTCAGGGTGAAGGAGCGGCTCGACGTGGAATATTCCTTGGGCGACCTGTCCGTCGGTTTCAACGGAACGGCAGGATGGAACAGTTCACGCAGTCGCCGCGAAGGATTCCGGGCGGTAGATGTCCGTACGTTCAACTACGGCCCGACGCTGAAAATCGGGCTGCCGTGGGGCCTGAAACTGGCCACCGACCTGACGGTCTACACCAACCGCGGGTTTTCCGAGCCGTCGGCTAACACCACCGATGTCGTTTGGAACGCCCGTCTGTCGAAACGCTTCATGGGCAGCCGGCTGACGCTGTCGCTTGACGGTTTCGACATTCTCGGCCAGCTGTCGAACATCACGCATACGCTCAACAGCCAGGGACTGACCGAGACGTGGCACAACTCGCTGCCGCGCTACGTGATGGCCCATCTGACATGGAGGTTCAACAAGGAGCCGAAGAAGTTCTGACCGCTGAGCCGAAAATCCGCTGAGCCCGAACTTCCGCCGCCCCTTGGTCGGAAATTCCCCAAAAAGAGAAAAGTCCCGAAGCACGATGCTTCGGGACTTTTCTTTTTGCTCTCAATGTTGGCGGTGCGTACGGGACTCGAACCCGTGACCCCATGCGTGACAGGCATGTATTCTAACCAACTGAACTAACGCACCTCGTTATGTTTCTTGATTGCGGGTGCAAAGGTAATATGTTTTTCCGTAATCGCCAAATTTTATGAAAGAAAAAAACGATGAACCGCCAATATTATTGATGATTATTGATGAATTGTTGACGAATTGCAGAAAAATCAATCCCGATGAGACGCTGAGTCGCGCTTCATCGGGATTGATTTGGTTCGTATGACGTCACACGAGACGTCCGGTTGACAGACCTTTATAAAGTCTTCAACGTCTGCTTGGCTGTCTTCAAGCCGTCGGCCGTAACGGTCAGAGTCACCTTGCCGGCCTCGCGCTTTGAGCGCAGGATGACGGTGGCCGTACCGTTGTAGAGGCGGCGGGTGTTGCCGACGGTCAGTTCCTCACTCGTGATGTCACCGTTGATGACACCGACGATTTCGGCCGGACCGTCCACGGCAAATGTCAGCAGACCGTGCTCACCCTGCACGCGGCGTCCCTTCTTATCGACGGCAGAGACGCGGATGTGCTGCAGATCCTGGCCGTCGGCACGCCATGCGGCATTGTCGGCCTCGGCTTTCAGCGCCACGGCATCCGTCGTTGTCTCGATCTTGTGACGGGCGACAACCTTTCCGGCGGTGCGGGCAACAGCCTCGATTGAGCCGGCCTCATATTTCACACCGTCCCACTTTATCTTGTTGCGGGTCTTCGGTTCGCGGACGTTCTTCTTCACCCCCACGCTCTTGCCGTTGACGAAGAGTTCCACCTCGTCGGCATTGGTGTAAGTGTAGAGCGACATCTTGCTGCCGGCCTTGCGGTTCCAGTGGTCCGACATGCGCTGCGTGCCGACCTTGACGTCATTCCAGACCGTGTTGTCGTCGCTGTCGATGATACCGATATGTACCACCGGCTCTTCCGGACGGAAGATGCTGCGGAGGAAATAGGCAATCGGTTTCGGTTCGAGCGAGATGTCAAATACGCCATTCGCCCATCCCTTCGCCGGCCAGCCGTTGGACTCACCCAGATAGTCGATCATGCCCCAATAGGCCAGACCCACCACCTTGTCGAGGTCCATCTCGTAGTAGTTGGGGCCCATCATGGCCGTGTTGGCCTCGCTCTGATAGAAAATCATGTTGGGGAAGCGGCGGCCGTCGCCGGGGAAGTACATATAGCGGTAGTTGTAGGACGCGATGTCGGTCTCGTGAACCAGCGGAGCCGGCAACGAGTCCGTCTGCTGACTGCGTCCGCGCGGATGCATGGCAACGGTCACGGGACGTGTCTTGTCGTAGCGATGGAGCAGTTCGCGCTGCAGACGATAAGGCGTGACACCCCAGTCGGCGTAAGGCAGATTCCAGTAGGTCTGAAGCTCGTTGCCGAGACTCCACATCACGACTGAAGGATGATTGCGGTCGCGGCGGATGAACTCCGGAACGTCCTGCTGCCAGAGGTTGACCCACTCGGTACGTCCGCCGGCAAACTGCGTCAGCCACTTGTCGTATAGCTCGTCGACAACGAGCATGCCGTATTTGTCGCAGAGGTCGAGGAATGACTTGCTGTAAGGATTGTGTGACGTGCGCACGTGGTTGAAACCGTATTCCTTGAGCAGCTGGATGCGCTTCTCCATAGCGCGCGGATAGGCCGCAGCACCGAGAGCGCCGAGCGTGTGGTGATTGGCGATGCCTTTGAATATGACTTTCTTGCCATTGAGCTTGAATCCGAACTCCGGAGAATATTCAATCGAACGCACACCGAAATGCTCGCTCACGCGGTCGGCCACCGTTCCGTCGGGTCGGAGCAGCGTCACCTCTGCGGTATAGAGGTGGGGCGTCTCGCAACTCCAAAGTTTCGGAGCGGTGAGAGTGATGCTGTCGATGAGATGTTCGTTGATCTTCTGTCCGCGGTTGAAGGGGATGACCTTCTTTGCCTCATAGACCGTCGCACCTGCGGCGTCCTTTATAGCCACGCCGACGGAGAGGTCCTTCGTCTTCAGATAGCATGCCAGCTCGGCCTCGATCTTCACCGTCGCCTCACGCTCGCTGACCGACGGTGTGGTGATGTAGAGCGGATGGCGCGTGAAATACTGCTGCGCGTCGGTGACCACGAGAGTGACGTCGCGGAAGAGTCCGCCGCCGGTGTACCAGCGGGAGTTTTCCGGCCGCTGCGTGTTGGCCTTGACGGCGATGACGTTCGGCTGGCCGTACTTGAGCAGTTTGGTCACGTCGATGTCAAATCCGACATATCCGTAGTCCGTCCCGCCTACGCGCTGACCGTTGAGATAGACATCGCCCACGAGCATGATGCCCTCGAAGTCGAGCACGACACGACGGCCACGCCACGAGGCGTCGGGCGTGATGGTCTTGCGATACCAGCCGATGCCCATCTCCTTGAATCCGCGCGAACTGAGGCGGCTCTTGACGTTGCTGGCCGCATCGCTGTTGTCGGCCTTCTCTCCCTTTGCGGGCGCCACCCAGGGCTGGCTGATCTGGAAGTCGTGAGGAACTGTGACTGTCTGCCACGCGCTGTCGTCGTAGTCAGGGCGTTCGGCTCCGGCGGCGTCGCCGGCATGGAATCGCCAGTCGAAATTGAGGGTTTCCACAATCCGCGAAGAGTCACCGGCCGCCACAGCGGGCAGCAGCGCCATCACGGCACAAAAGATTAATGCTATTCGTTTCATATTTTATGTTTAGTAGAATTTATAATTGTTTGTCCTGTTTTCCTGAGGCTTGTCCTCGCCACGCAACCGTTCACCAATCACTAATCATCTCTACAAAGATAGGCGATAATTTTATTACCCGCAAACTTTTTCACAACTATTATGACTTTTGGATTCATACGTAACTACTCAGCGATAGTTGATATACTCTTACCGTCATCTATGAAATTCCGGATTAATACTTACAACAAGTAGAGAAGAACCTTTACTTCCTGTGTATCTGAAATTATTGCTGTCCGGTAAAACAGATTTCCGTACGGCATGCTCAATCTGCTGTAGGGACATAGTCTTGTCTTTGTCCGCAAATAACATATTGATATCCAATCTTTTTCTTGCGGACAAAGACAAGACTATGTCCCTACAA
>JAFULM010000017.1 GCA_017483185.1 Prevotella sp.
AAAGGGAGTTATCACTACGCTGCGCTCCGTTCAGGGAGTTAAGCCAATACCGCTTAGCAATCCGTATATTTCCTTGAACAAACTTCCTGAAACTTGGTAGGGACATATTCTTGTATTTGTCCGCCTGTTACATTATAATATGCAACGTTTATTGGCGGACAAATACAAGAATATGTCCCTACCAAGTTTCAGGAGCGCTAAAAGTATTGGCTTAACTCCCTGAACGGAGCGCAGCGTAGTGATAACTCCCTCTAACTCCTTAACTCCCTTTAACTCCTTAACTCCCTTTAACTACTTAACTCCTAACTAAATCAGAGCGGGGCTCTGATTTAGTTTCCCTCCTTCACCATCTTCACTCCGCTGAGCTTCACCTCAGCCGTCTTCGTGTCGATGTTTTCACCCTTGTCGGTGTAGACGAAGACACTGTTGTCGACCGTGATGCCGTGGACACAGTTTTGTCCTTCGATACCGGAGGCTGTGATGGCGTTGCGCGAGCCGCGGCTGACGATGTTGGAGATGTGTATGTCGGTGAACTCCGGCACCTTCTCGAGCTTCTGTTCCTTAGCCGTGTCGCCGGCCTTTGCACCGGCGGTGCGGTTGACATAGTCACACTGGAAGGAGATGGCGTCGCCCGTGATGTCCGTCATGACGATGTCACTGATGTAGATGTCCCTCGTCACACCGCCACGACCGATGGCACTCTTGAAGCGCAGACCGACGTCCGTGCCGGCAAAACGACAGTTGCGCACAACGATGCGCCGCATGCCCATTACGTCCTCGCTGCCGATGACAAATCCGCCGTGAGCATGATAGACCGTGTTGTTTTCGATGAGTATGTCCTCACAACCGTTGATGTCTGTCCCCGTCTTGGCGTCGCCGCTCTTCATGCAGAGGCCGTCGTCACCGGCGTCGACCGTGCAGTTGACGATCAGAGCCTGATGGCAGTCGCTCAGATCGATGGCGTCACCATTCTGGGCGTTCCACGGACAGCGCACGGTGATGCCGTCGATGATGATGTTGCGGCTGTTGAACGGATGGACATGAAACTTCGGAGCGTTCTGGAACGTCACGCCGGTGAGCATGATGTTCTCGCAGTGGTGCACGCGGAACAGGTCGTTGCGCCGTGACTCCTGCTTCTCCGGAGTCTCGGCCACGTTGGCGTAGCCCGCCTTCATATCCCACGGATACCAGAGGGAGCCGTTCTGGCGCTCGACGCCGCCCATCGCCTTAAACCGTTTCCACTCGACGTCGCTCACCTTGGAGCGTTTCACCGGACGCCACTGTGCGCCGTTGCCGTCGATGATGCCCTCGCCGGTGATCATGATGTTCTTGCAGCGCGTGGCACTAATGCACGCCATGACGCGCGATGCCTTCGGGTTCTCCTTGTCCGCGTAGAGCGTCTTGTCGGGCGAGAAATAGACGATTGCGTTCTTTTCCACATGCAGGTCGATATTGCTCTTGAGCACAATCGGCCCCGTCAGCCACACACCCTGAGGTACGACAAGCCGTCCGCCGCCCTCGGCCGACAGCGCCGCGATGGCACGCTCAAAAGCCTCCGTACACAGAGTCAGGCCGTCACCGACAGCCCCGAAATCGGTCAAACGCACCATCCGGTCGGGCACACTCACGGGAGTCGCCTTGCGCAGTTCGACGGGCAGGTTCTGATAATAATGTGCATAGTCTGACGCTACGGCCACATTAACGGGCAAAGCCATGACCACGGCCATCAACAACTTGAAAATCTTCTTCATATCCGATATTGATTTGTTTGTGATTATAATATCTGCAAATGTAGCAATAATATCCTACATAAGTTGGGAAAGAACAAAAATTAACCTGACATAAAGACGTCCGTGTAGCTCGAGTGTGTTGCAGAACTTCCACAAGTAGGGTCGCGACCAGTCGCGACCGCCTCATGGCCATGTGATTTTAACGCGTTCGGTTGACTTATATGCACGTTCCATCAGGCGATTGATTATGTGCCCACGAGGCGGTCGCGACCAGTCGCGACCCTACTTGTGGGAGTTTTGAATTTGGCTGTCTTTTTGTTAATTTTTTGAATAATATCAACAAACTGCTCGTCATTTTTGCGTTATTTTGAAATAATTTCCCCTCGGTCGAAAATTTGCGAGTTTTGAGCGATTTTGCTAAAACGTTGATATTCAGCAATATAACTGAAATGTCGAGATTTTTACCGTTTTCCGACCTTGCCGTAAGGGCCTTACGGCCTTGCAACGGGGCCGCCGTTGCATCACGACGGGGCCGCCGTTGCACGACAACGGCATGCTCGTTGCAGACCAACGGGGCCCTTACGGCAAGACGGCCGACATCTTTTTGAACGAAAACGAAAGTGAAATGACGAAATCGGGGCTGCTCCGCCATTTTTTCGGAGGATTTTCAAGTGTTAATTTTCGGGATAATATTCTGACAAAACGCCGCGCCCGCGAGGCGACAAAAACGGCCGGGAGGGCCCCGCGGCACACCTCGGAGACGTGACGACGGTTAACAATTAACACTTTCTAACACGCTATGCGGTTTTTCAACGACAAAATCAAGGCATTTATGACACGTTTTCTGCCGGTCACAAAAAACGCGCCAAAACTTCGGGGCATTATCGTCATGACTATCAGACGATTACGCCCCACAAGGGGTAAAAGAAATCGAATGGAGCATCATCTCGTCAGCGAGAACTTCAGCGAGAGGCCGAAGTCCTGAGTGGTCGTCGGATAGCTGCTGCTGGAGAGCAACGGGGTGTTGGTCTGACGATCGTAATAGGCACTGACGGTGAGCAGTCGGGAAAGCGTGTAGTCGGCCATGAACGACATCTTGAACGCCGTGTTGCCGCTGCTGGCCGAACTGGTGACGGTGGCTATGTCGCGGGTGATGGCCGCCTGCTTGCGCAGGGACAGGTCGAGACGGAGGTTGAGGTCGTGGTTGACTCCGCCACGTGAGGTCGTCGTGGTGGTGGTCTTCTTGGAGTCAGCGGCGTTACGGCCACGTCCACGCTGCGCCTTCTTTATCTTGCGCGACGCCGTGCCGCCGAAGAGACGGAAGTTGTTGATCTTATATCCGATGCCGACCACCCAGTCCTTGCTCAGCGCCTCGTTGATCTGGACACTGGTCATGCTGAGGTTGAGCACGCGCGTGGTGCGATATTCCACCTTGCAGGTGAGGTTGTTCTGGAGCGTGAAGTCGATGCCGAGGAGCGGTGAGAAGGCCTCGTTGATGCTGACCGTACTAACGTTGTACATGCTGCTGGGCACGGGGTTGCCCGTGGTGACGTCGCTGATGAAGCCCAGACCGTCCATATACTCATAGTAGGTGCTGTATGTGGCGTAGCTGCCGACGGCAAAGACGCTCTTATAGGCGTGGTTCAGGTTGACGCTCTTGAAGTGGTCGCGCAGCCACGGCAGACGGCCCAGACCGCTGTATTTGACGGTCCAGTTGGGCAGCATGCGCTTCAGCGTGGGGAAGATGTCGAGCGACGAGCCCGCACCGGAGGTATAGGCCGAGAGGAAGGCGGGGATGAGCACGTCGGCACTGTACTTGCTGACTCGTCCCAGCTCCGGATTATACTGCGTTCCGCCGAGGCTGACACCGTTGGCGTCGGTCATGCCCTGCGGGTATCGCGTTCCGGCATAGCGGGCCTGGACGCGCTCGCGGAAGCCGTCGATGGACTCGCAGAAGCGTGTGAACGACTTGGAGGCGTAGCCGTTGTTGGCGTCACCCATGCCCTCGAGGGCGCTCTTGAGACTGATGGTCGTCATCGTGAACGAACCGCTCTGGGTGGTCGGCATGTCGGAATACATGTACTGGATGCTCCGCGAGTTGTTGACCGTGCGGCTGGCGTTGAGGTCTATCTTGAGGTCACGGATGGGTTCGAGCGTCATGCGGACCTGCAGATCCTCGCTGCTCGTGGTCGATGCCGGCGTGGCCACGCTGTCGTTGCACATGAGCCATCCGCGGTCGTAGGCCTTCTGCAGATAGCTGTCGCCCGTGAGACCGAAGGCGAAGTCCAGTCCCGGAGCCATGCCGCCGCCCGTGCGCTGGCCGAAGGCGTCACCGATGTTGGGCATGAAGCCAGGCAGGGTCATGGCGTACTGGTTGCGGTAGGTGACACTCACGTTGCGCACCATCATCAGGAAGCGGGCCACCGACTGGGCCGGACGATACCACCACTCCTTGTCAACAGGCTTCTTCGGCATCACGCTGAGCTTGATCTTGACCGTGTCGAGGTTCTTGATGAGTATCTTGTTGTCGTCGATGACCTTATATTTCACGTTGTACGAACGCCCGTCCTTGGTCTTTGCCGTCACGACGAGGCGGCGGCTCTTCTTGTTGTGGGCCACGGTGACGGTCGTGTCGGGACGGAGGGTGATCTCGCGCTGATAGGTGTTTTTGTTCTTCGGGAGCTCCGCCTGCTGCTTCTTGTCCTCCTTGCCGTCCTGCGGTTCGCCGGACTTGCCGGATTTGCCCGCGGCGGACTTGCCCTGTTTGCGCTTCTGCGCGGGCTTCTTGGTGGTCGTCGTATTCTTCTTGTTGAAACGCTCGTTGGCCTTCTTGAGGAATGGTATATGGTTGTAGAGCGTCTCCATGTTGAGCGTGGAGTTGATGTTGATGTTGCGGTTGTTGGAGATGGTGTTGCCGAGTGAGGTGCCGTCGTCCAGCTCCGTGCCGCGCATCCACGAATAAGTGGCCGTGTAGTTGGCGTCGGCATTGAGCCAATCGAAGATGGGTAGCTTGTTGAGCGGCAACTGATAGGACGCCGTGAACGTCTGCTGATAGTCCAACGGACGGCCGAGGTCCTTGATCGACTGCCAAACGGAGTCCTTCCAGACCTTATACTGGTCGGGATAGAGGTCCTTGTTGACCGGCACGTATGGCTCCTCTATCTCGGCGTGGGTGGCCGACTGGAAGTTCATGTGGAGGTTTTTCGTCAGGTCCCAGCGGATGGAGAAGTCGCGGTTCCAGAGGAACTGGGAGTTGAACGTCAGCGGAAGCTGCGAGCCTCCCGAGGCGTCGACGTCACGCTCCTGCAACTCGTAGTAGTTGCGTATCATCTCACTGTTGAATGAAATGTTCTGCGGCAGATAGTTGATGCCTATCGCCTTGGGCAGTCCGAGCCACTTGCTCTTGCCCTTCAGCTTCTTGAAAGGTTCGTAGGTCTTATATACCGGGGTATAGCTGTAGTTGACGGAGCCGCGCCACTGGTCCTCTTTTTCATAGACGGTGGTCTCGCCCGACGTGTTGTTGTGGGAGTGGCTGTAGCTGAACGAGAAGTTGCCCGGGTCGTAAGGCATGGGGTGGCGCTTGGTCCGGATGCCGACATTGACGTTGGAGAAGGCCAGATTGGTGCTGGTCTTCTTGGTCACGGCGATGGATTCGATTGAGTCGCGCTCGTGCTTGTCGATGGCCGACTCAAGGGCGTCGTCAAGTTCCATGTCCGTGTCGAGCGGGTTATACTTGGGCCGCGTCTCCTCTTTCGTCACGGAATAGTAGAACGGGATGGAGACCTTGGCCTTGTCGGGGAAGAACTTTCCGAGTTCGAGACTGGTCGTGAGACTGTATGTCTTGTAGTCGTCGGTGCTGCGCTGGGCCAGTCCTTCCTCCAGTCCGCCGAAGCCTTCGGTCATCATGCGGCCCGTGAGATTGACCGTTCCGAAGTCGGAGAGCTGCATGTTGAGCGCACCCGAAGCCGCCCAACCGCCCTTGTTGTTGAACTCCAGCAGACGAAGCTCGTTGACCCAGACCTCTCCCGACTTGACCGTGGAGGAGACGTTGCGCACACCGATCATCATCGTGCGCACCTCGCCGAGCGACGGATTACCCATGATGCTGATCTTGTTGTTGGGACGGTTGGCGTCATATTCGGAATAAAGAGTGGTGAACGATGCCCCTCCGGCTGCGCGGGCTTTGTTGCGAGCCTTCTTCAGAGCGGTGAAGACGGACATGTCTATGTCCAGCATATTGTCCTCCGGCCATACCAACCGGCATGCCTCGGTGGAATATTTGTCATACTGTCCCTCCGGCGTGAGCTTCAGAGGGATTTCATATTCGTAGTAGTTGTTCTTGTAGTCGTTGCCCAGACGGATGAAGACGGCGAGCTGGTCGTTCTGCAGATTGGTCGTGTTCTGCTGCATGGCGTTGGCGTGGACGAACAGCTGCAGGCGCTTATACTGACGCAGGTCGAGCGTGGTGTTCTTGTAGACCGCCTTCGCCTCATTGCGCGAGAGATTCTTGACGGTGAGGTTCATGGCCTGTTCGTTGCTCTCGACGAGCTGCGGCTGCGACGGGTCGGTGACTCGGGTGATGCCCGGAGGCAGCACGTAGTTGACCGGACGCTTGTCGTTGTACTCCTCGATGTTGACCGCGCTGACCTCAAGCGAACCCGTATTGGCAGACGCGTTGTTGCTCAGGTCGTGCTCATACTGACGCCACTCGCCGCGGACAAGGTCGAGACTGCCGAAGCGGAGAACGACAGGACGCTGGAACCGGGTGAGGAACATTCGCATGAAGCGTATCGAGGAGAAGTCGCTGATGGAGCCGATGCGCTCCTTATCGGCCGTGTTGAGCGGTATGCGGAACTTATACCAGTTGACCGTCTCGCGCTTTCCGTTGCGCAAGTGGGCCTCGTAGGTGCGGATGTCGGTGATGAAGTTGTTGCCGATGTTGTTCTCGTTGATGTCCTCCGGACGTATGCTCACATGATACTGATAGTAGCGCTCGTACTCGTTGAGGGTGTAGTCCTGGTTTATATCCTCCACATCGGGCATGGTCTTGTAGGACGTGTCGTAGCCTTCGCCGTTGCCGTTGTTGTCCGGCGAGTTGCCCTGCGGATTGTTGATGCGCTTATATCGCTCCAAGATGGTGGCCTGGCGGTTGTCCAGTTCGCTGCCGCGGAAATACCGGTAGTTGTCGTTGGCCGGGTCGGCAAGCCACGCATTGCGCACGCTGTCGTTGGTGATGGTCTGCGCGAAATTATAAAATTCGGGATAGTAGGCACGCTCTTCCTCGTCGTTGAGACCATTGAGACCGACGTCCTGACGTTCCCGCGCACCGGAAGTGGTGGCGAAGGCGTAGGTCTGGGTGGCCTGAACGGGCACCTTTCCCCACTGCGTGGTGGTGAAACTGTTGCTTCCGTCCACCGGCATGCCGCTCTCGTAGAACTTCTTTCCGTCCCTCAGCACGTCCTCGCTGACTTCTCCGAGGTTGATGTAGAGGTCGCCGCCGTAGGCCGAGGCGTCGCCGTTCTCACGCGAATAGATGAACGGGTCGAGCATCCAGAACTCCAGATACTCGATGTTTGCGGTCTCAAAGTCGTTTGTGTCCAGCTTACGCATCATGCCGCCCCACTTTCCCGACGGGTTGATGAGACGTCCGTCGGCGTTCATGTCGGTCGAGAAGTTGTACGGGCCGCGCTCTTCGGGATAGTAGGCGAGGTTCAATATGGGCAACGTAGATGTCGCGCCGTTGTACGTACTCTGGTCGCGGTTGGGATAAAGCTCGCTCACGTAGACCTCACGGACATAGTGGTTGGACAGCTGGTTGAGGTCGCTCTTGATGTGTCCGGGCGTCAGCGAGCTGCTCTTGTACGTGAACAGCGGGTCAATGGTGTACCAGGCGAGCAGCGAACGGTTGTAGCCGCTGCTGAGTCCCTCCTTGTCGGAAGACTCGGGGAACATCGACGGGACACTGGAGAGTACCCACGACTTCGGCTCCGATACGTCGATGCCGCTCTTGGTGTTCTCGAAATCGTCGATGTAGGATGCGTCGTCCTGCGTACCGCCGGCCTGTCCGGCTATGAGCTGGGCGAATTCGGTGGTCAGCGAGATTTGCGACGGCTGGGTGCAATGGAGGAACGGTATCTTGTCGAGCATGTTTGTGAGCCACTGACTCTCCTTCTTCCAGTTGAGATTGAAGCCCCACAGGAAGTTGTTCAGCGGTTCGGAACCCATTATCACCTTTGACGTCAGGGCCTGTTCGCGCAGATGCTGGAACGTTCCGCTTATCTGGAAGTTCTTCGAGAAGTCGTATTCCCAGTTGAGTCCCATCATCGTCTTGCGCAGCATACCGTAGTTGGAGTTGCTCTCGAGACTGACGTTGACGGACGTTCCGGCGTCGATGATGCTCTGGTTGAGAATGGTCACCTCGCCGGCAGAATAGTCGACGGTATAGTCGGAGCCTTCGCTGAGCACGACACCGCCGGCCGTCACGACGACCGAACCCTGCGGCACGTCGTATGCGCCGAGCGATATGACGTTGGCGGATGTACCCTTAAACTGTCCTGTAAGCACAAACTTGTCCTTCTCCGCCACCTGTTTGGCTGCCGTCTTGGTCGTGTCATAGAGTTCCGTGAAAGCATATTTGTCGGCCGTTGTCTCGGCTATTCCTGCGCGGACGAGATAGTTCTTCAGATAAGCTCCGAACGGTTCGGCCGCGGGAAAGAACACCCGTCCGTTGCTGACGGTATAGCCCTCGACAAAGTCGAAATAGCCATTGGGATTGGCTTTGTTATTGTTGTCCAACCTATCGGCACCCAACACGCGGATGAGTATGCGGTCCTTGACCTGCGGTTCGGGCAGGTAAGAGAGGGCGACGCCGGTGGTATCGCTGAGATATTTGACGTCGAGGCGGAACTTGGTCTTCTCCACCGATGTAGCCAGATAGTAGACGTTCTTCATCATCAGACGCCAGTTGGCCATCTGCGGACTGTTGTTCGTGTTCTTCAGAGCCTTGACAAAGAGAGCCTCGTTGGTGTTGGTGTTGTCCGAAGCGAACTCTCCCACCTGATAGGTCTGGCCGCCGAGGGTGTACTCAAAGGCCACGGCGAGCACCTGGTCGCTCTGCAATGATGATTTCAAAGAGATGTAACCGAGCGACGTGTTGACCGTATATTCCGACGAATTGAGCAGTCGCGCGCTCTGTAGTTTCTCGTAGTCGACGGCTCCTGTGAAGCCGCTGATGGCGTCAAGGACGGTGTTGGTCTGGTCGATGTTGCGCGCGGCGGCATATTCGGTGGTCATCGCCGAATATTCGCTGTTGGCTCCGTTGCTCGGCGCCACATCCCCGTTGCCGCCCCACAGGGGCAGCCGCACATTCCTGCCCTCGCCGAGATCGGCCAAAGCGACGATGTTGCGGGTATTGCTGGTCGTTCCGGTCTTGTTGGTGACCCACACTTCCACACGTGTAATCTTGACTCCGGTCATCACATTCGGCAGCGTCGACATGGCGCGGTCATAGCGTTCGCGGAAATAGTGGGCGAGGAAGAAGTGGCGGTTTTCTTCATAGTCGGCAGCGTCTATCTCAAAGGGCGTCAGCTGGGTGCCGCCCTTTGAGGACACACTCTTCGACGTGGAGTTCTTCTGGGAGAGCACGGCCTGGAGCTTGAGTTTGCCGAACTGCATGTCGGTGCGCACGCCGAAGAGCGACGTGGCACCCTGAATGAGCGACGAATTGGACGGGAAGGTGATGTTTCCGGCCTCCACCAGCTTTATGATTTCGTCCTCCTTGCCCTCGTATGTCAGTTTGAGGTTCTTGGAATCGACGTCAAACGTGGCGTCGGTGTTGTAGTTGAGGTTCATGTTGACCTTGTCGCCGACCTTTCCGTTGAGGTTCAGATTGATCTTCTCGTCAAAGTCAAAGGCTGTCGTCTTCCTGTTGCGGATGGGCAACGAGGGGTTATCTATCTTGTTGAGCGTCGCTCCCAGTTTCAGCTCGGCCGTTCCCTGAGTCTTGATGCGCACGCCGCCGGGACCGAAAATCTTTTCCGCCGGTCCGAGGTCAAACTTCATGTCGGAGAAGTCAAACTTCTCCTTGCCTTTCGCGGCCACGTTGGCGGCGTCCTTCTTTCGGAAAAACTCCTGCATGGCGCGGCGCTCGCTCCAGCGCCGATACTCCTCGGGCGTCATCATGACAGGTGCGTTCAGATAGGAGTCGCCTATCTTCGAACCGATGAAATAGACGTTGAGCGAATCGTCGTAGACGGCTTCCTGCCGGATGTTTTCGGGCATACGGAGGTCGATGGCGGACGAGTCGAGGTCTTCGGTGAGCACCGGCGCGGTCTTCTGTATGCGCCAGCGGGGATGGAGAAGCGAGTCCGGTATGGTCTCGTCGACAGCGGTCAGTGTCGGCTGTGCCTTCGGCGCGGGTTTCTTGACGGGGTCGTTGTCGTCCTGCAAAGGCACGGCCAGGGCAAAGACACCGGAAAACAATGTTGCAAAAAGAAGCATGCGGGGAGCCGGCAGACGGTCGCAAACCATACGGCGGGACTGCCGGCGGAAGACGGCGGACACGAGACGAGTGACAAAAGACGCCTTGCGTCCCTCGCCACCAGCATTATACATATTATATATGGGTCTCTTCTTGTCCTTCATTACCTTGATTGCCGTCTGTGTCCGAAATCGCGGCGGTATCATCCGACCGTCCGTCGACTGCGACGGGCACTTATTTTATCTGTTTCAGCGCCAGCTTGACGACCACTTCGACCGGTGCGTCGGGCTGCTCCGTGAGTATCTGCACGACGACTTTCTGGGACGGTGCGGGTGCGAAACCGAGCATGGTCAGCGCGCTGACGGCCTCGTCCTTGACGGCGTTGTTGACCGGAGCGGCCACCGTGCCGCCCGCCGGGATTTCCTCGGCGATGCCCAGCGCCACGATTTTGTCGCGCAGATCGACTATGATGCGCTGTGCCGTCTTGAGTCCGATGCCTTTGATGGACTTTATCACGCGCTCGTTGCCGGTGGATATGCAGTTGCACAGTTCGGCCGGACTGAGCGACGAGAGCACCATGCGGGCCGTGTTGGTCCCCACTCCGGAAACGCTGATGAGCAACTGAAAGAGCTCGCGCTCCTTGCGGTTGACAAACCCGTAGAGCACGTGGGCGTCTTCGCGTATAGCCTCGTAGACATACAGGAGGACTTCCGTTTTGCCCTGTATGGCACTGTATGTGTTGAGCGAGATGTTCAGACCGTAGCCCACGCCTCCGGCCTCAACCGTGGCCAGAGCAGGCGTAAGCTCAGTCAGAGAACCTCTGATGTATTCTATCATCCTTTAAATCAGTTTTCGTATATATACATATTCATTAACGGCCGATGGCGGCGTTTTATTGTATCGCGCACGAAGAACATGGATAAAAAATGCTCCCGCCGCAAAACAATTATTCGGAATAATGTTTACTTTAACAATAGTTAATTCACATCCGAACCTCGGATTTTGAGTTACGACGCAAAATAGCGCATTTTTAGCCTCGTTCAGGAAGCACTGACAGTCAGACAGTTACACCGACGGCTGCTGACAGCGCATTTTTCGCCGAGCCGTAAGGGCCTCCCGGCTCTGCCGTAAGGGCCCCGTTGGACGACGACGGCAGCCCCGCCGTCATCCAACGGGCACGCCGTTGTGACCCCGGGAGGCCCTTACGGCTCGCGACGACACGGAAACGACGTTGCAAAAGCGTCGGTATTAACGGTTGTTAACTAATTTTTCGACCAATCAAAAAGTTGTTTTTTAACACCGATTTCTTTACAAACGTGAGTTGAACAGCATGAAATCCGGCGGCAGTTGGAAAGTGAAAGCAAAACGGCGCCGGCGGCATCGGAACCGTAAGCAACGGCCCGCGATATGCTACAAATCGTTCACTTTTGCTTTTTTATTGAAATTTTCTGTGGCAGAATGTCAGTTTTTTCGCGTCAATGATGTATTTTTGCAGCCGAAACGGTTTGACCGTAATATATAAATCGCGCAATCATCAATAAAAAACTAACAATAAAAAGAACATAACGATGAAGAAAATCAGAGCAGCCGTAGTCGGTTACGGCAACATCGGACGCTACACCGTAGAGGCACTGGAAGCCTCGGAAGACTTTGAAATAGCCGGCATCGTGCGCCGTGCTGGAGCAGAGAACAAGCCCGCCGAACTGGCAGACTATGACGTTGTCAAGGACATCACCGAACTGAAGGACGTCGACGTGGCCATACTCGCCACCCCGACACGCAGCTGCGAGGAATATGCCAAAAAGATATTGCCGCTGGGCATCAACACCGTCGACAGCTTCGACATCCACACCGGCATCGTGGACTATCGCCGCTCGCTCATGGAGGTCTGCAAGAAGACCGGCACCGTGGCCGTCATCTCGGCCGGATGGGATCCGGGCTCCGACTCCATCGTCCGCACACTCATGCAGAGTCTCGCTCCAAAAGGACTGAGCTACACCAACTTCGGACCGGGCATGTCGATGGGCCACAGCGTCTGCGTGCGCTCGAAAGAGGGTGTCCGAAACGCTCTCTCGATGACCATCCCGCTCGGTGAGGGCATCCATCGCCGCATGGTCTACGTCGAGCTGGAGGACGGCGCACGTCTCGAAGACGTCACGGCGGCCATCAAGACTGACCCTTATTTCGCCAATGACGAGACCCACGTCTTTGCCGTCGAGTCGGTAGACGCCGTGCGCGACATGGGACACGGTGTGAATCTGGTGCGCAAGGGTGTCAGCGGAAAGACTCAGAACCAGCGCATGGAGTTCCACATGAGCATCAACAACCCCGCCCTGACAGCCCAGGTGCTCGTCAACGTGGCCCGCGCCTCACTGCGCCAGCAGCCGGGTTGCTACACGATGGTCGAACTGCCGGTCATCGACATGCTGCCGGGAGAGCGCGAAGAGCTCATCGGACATTTGGTATAACAAAATTGTTTTAGGGTTATAAGGTCTTTAAGGTCCTTATAACCCTTACTTCCAACTCTCAATAATCCTTTATCGCCTCCATGCGCTCGCGCTGTTTCTTCCGCTTCTTCCAATTGAAGAGTTCGAAGAAATCGAAGCTGATGCCATTCGAAGGCGGTGCCGCGGCCACGGCTGCCTTTTTTACGTCAGCCATCATCGACGAACTGACTTGCGGACGGTGGCCGACGACGACCAGTTCGTTGAGACGCCGGATATTTGGCAACAGAAATACAGTGTCGCGGACAGTGACGGTATCGGCCACCAGCGTCTCATACTTCGGATGACTCATCTGGATGAAACGGGCGGTATCCGGAAGACTGACCGTGCCGCGATAGTCGGTGACGGCGCGCCGGGTCTTGTCACCATTGAAAAACACCTGAACGTCACGCACAGGCACACCGGTCTCCGCGTCGGTCACTGTCCACCGGCGCTGGGCCATTATGTCAGGGCAAACGGCTGCGAGCAGGAATATAATAACGGTATGGATGTTCATCGTTCAACAATCAGTCTTGTATATGGATTGAAAAGCCGGACGCCGGTTCCGTGTGTTAAAAACAATGGCAAATATATTCATTTTCCCGATACATAGGGTCTCATCGCAACCGATGTTGTATGTTTTTATGCGTTTTTAAACTTCATACACACGCCACGCCTACTCATCAATCACTACTGTCATCACGCTGTCCATCCCGGTCCATGAACCCCAGAAAAGAAGAACGACAAATGAGCCGACACGGAATACGGATAAGCGCAAAATGCCTACATTCCAATAATTAACGGCAACCGGGCTACAAACGATTAAATATTTTTCACTACCTTTGCCACACATGGAACAGCACAAAAAGGCCATCGCTGTATTCTCCCGACGTCAGTCAATACACATTATTATAACATAACATCAAAAGAAAAGGTTTATGAAAACATTCTATCTATTCAGTATCGCATGCGCAGGCATGCTGTTCACATCGACCGCACTGACGTCATGCAGCAGCGACGACGACCCGGAAGAGCAGGAGGAAGTGACCGTTCTCGTTGCAGGCATACCGGACGACGGAGACGCGACGCCGAACCCCAACGTTGACAACAACACGACCAACATCCCTAACATCGTATGCAACACGGAATATGAAAACGGCGTGCCCGTAATCCGTATCGACATGACCGGTATACAGGAAAGTCTCGGCAACGAGTGGCTGCGCCTCTACGGAACCGGCAGCGACAAACAGAATGTCTGGGTCGAAGTTGACGGAAAACCCAAAGGTATCTCCGTGCGCAACACGGCCGACGACAACGACGGCAACGCAAAGGTAATGGCCGACCTCGTCTTCCTCGTTGACAACTCCGGTTCGATGAGCGAGGAGGCAGATGCCATCGCACGCGACATCACATCATGGAGTAACATGCTGAGCCGGTCCGGTCTTGACATGAAGTTCGGTATTGTCGGATATGACGGAGCTATCTGCGGCGCACTCAATATCACTACATCAGACAACTTGGCAGAATATCTGAACTTCTCTTCCGGAACAAGCAGAACACGTCATTTCGGCGGACCGGATGCGTCAAAACTCAGTGCCGCAGTTGAGCCTTACAGAACCGGCGGCAACAGCGCCTATGAATGTGGAACAGCCGCACTGCGCTTCGCTGACGAGCATTTTGCTTTCAGAAACGGCACCAACCGCATCTACGTCAACTTCACCGACGAACCCAATCAGCCGTATGGTAATAAAGATTTCAGCGTTGAGTATGTCAGCACGCAGGAGAATTGGAACACAGCCAAGGGAACGATACACACAGTCTATAGCGATACATACAAGAATTTCGCAGAAAGACAGTATCAGAGCGAATACCCCTGGAGAATGTCCGAGTACACCGGAGGAACAATCATATATTGTGACCCTTACTTCAACGACGTGACCCTGACCAATCTTCCCGTCACCGGAGCCATGCAGAACTCCTACATCATCCGCTTCACCAATATCGCAAACCTGATGGACGGAAAGACGCATGACGTCAAAATCACCATCCTCACGAAGGACGGAAAGACAATGGCAGAAAAGACGTTCAGCGTCACTTTCGCATCTTGACGGAGTCGTATTCAAGGAATAACTTTCAAGAGTTAAGGAGTAAAAGGAGATTAAGGAGTTAAGCCGAATGCCCTTTTCCGTTCAAGCAGCGCGAACAAGGGACAAAGAGTATCGGCTTAACTTCTTAACTCCCTTTTACTCCTTACCTCCTTAAATAAATAATTGTCCTTTCTTCTTTCTTCGTTTTTTTTCGTAAGTTTGCATCGCAATGATAGCAGACGAACTCACATATCGCATACATCAGTCTTTAGCAATGGAACCGACGGCCGACCAAGCCGAGGCTATCAGCGTGTTCGGACGGTTCATGACCGACCGCGGCGACCGCGTGGCCATGATTATGCGCGGCTCGGCCGGAACGGGAAAGACGACACTGGCCGGTGCAATAGTAAGGGCATTGGATGCGCTGGGCGTGCGTATGGTACTGCTGGCCCCAACAGGCCGCGCGGCCAAGGTGTTCTCACTGAACGCCGGTCATCAGGCGTTCACCATCCACCGCCGCATCTACCGACAGAAGACTGCGGGCGACATGTCGGCGTTCAATATCAATGTCAACATGCTTTCGGACACGCTCTTCATCGTCGACGAGGCCTCGATGGTGGCCAACGGCGGAGGCATGGAATCCGTTTTCGGCAGCGGACGACTGCTGGACGACCTCATCGAGTTCGTATATAGCGGGCGCAACTGCCGCATGATGCTCATCGGCGACCGTGCCCAACTGCCACCGGTGGGTGAAGAGGAAAGCCCCGCACTGCAGGCGGAAGTGCTTCGCTGCTACGGACTGGACGTCCATGAGGCCGACCTCAGCAACGTTTTAAGACAGGCAGAAGAGTCCGGAATACTGTGGAACGCGACCATGATTCGCCGCATGATTACCCACGACGAACTGACACAGTTGCCCCGTCTCCGACTGCGCGGCTTTGCCGACATCGCCATCGTGCCGGGAGACGAGCTCATCGAGACACTGGCGACAAGCTACAGCCGCGCCGGAATGGACGAAACGATGGTCATCACGCGCAGCAACAAGCGCGCCAACATCTACAACCGCGGCATCCGGGCCACTGTTCTCGACAGAGAAGAGGAGCTCTGCACGGGCGACATGCTGATGGTTGTGAAGAACAAATACTTTGATTCTTTAAATGAAGACCGAAGAGTGAAGAGTGAAGAAGTTGCTGCCGCCGTTCCCTCTTCACTTAAATTTATTGCCAACGGCGACCGTGCCCGCGTCTACCGTGTCCGCAACATACATGAGATGCACGGCTTCCGTTTTGCCGAAGTCACGCTCCAATTCCCCGACTATGACAACCTTGAGATGACGCAGACCGTCATTCTCGATACGCTGACGACGGACGCTCCGGCACTGACACGGGAGCAGAACGAACAGCTTTTCAACGCCGTTGAAGCCGACTATGCCGACATTCCGCGCAAGGCCGACCGTATGCGCAGCATGAAACAGGACAAATATTACAGCGCCCTGCAGGTGAAATTCGCCTACGCCGTCACCTGCCACAAGGCGCAGGGCGGACAGTGGGCGCACATCTACGTCGACCAGGGATACATGACGGACGACATGCTCACGCCCGACTACATCCATTGGCTGTACACGGCCTTCACCCGAGCCACCGAACGGCTGTATCTCGTCAACTGGCCGAAAGAGCAGATCGACATGAATGAACCTTTATCAATAACGCAATGATATACCTCAACGACGATATTGAAACCCTCGACATGGCCAGCGCGATGGCACGCATATCGGAGCAACGACGCGAAAAAGTCATGCTGATACGCAACGAGCATGACCGCAAACTGAGTGTAGCGGCCTATCTGCTGCTGTGCGACGCACTGGAAACGGAATACGGGATGACCGCCCCACCCGTTTTCGACTACCATGAAGGCGGCAAACCGTCCATCGCCGGCCGCCGTGACATCTGTTTCAGCATGAGCCACTGCCGCTGTGGTGTGGCATGCGCGGTCAGCGACCGACCCGTCGGCATCGACATTGAGACCATACGGCCATACCGCCGTGAGCTCGCCGAGCGCGTTATGAACGCCGAAGAGATGGGCGTCATCACGTCGTCGCCACATCCCGACATCGAATTTATCAGGCTGTGGACCATGAAAGAGAGCTTTCTGAAGATGACAGGCATGGGCATCCGCAGCGATCTTAAGCAAGTTCCGCTCTCCTCCACACACTTCACAACAACAATAAACACCGCACGCGGATATATCTGTACTGCATGTGAAATGACATGACAGGACCATACAAAGGCCATCAGCACATGTCCCATCATTCCCATTAATTTCCCATCATTCCCATAAAATCCCATCATTCCCATAAGAAAACTCCAACAAAACAACTCCAAGTATATAAAGAAGAACAAATGACAGCACTCTACATCATCATCGGCATCATAATCGGAGCCGCTGCCGCATGGATTGCCGTGAGCCGCAAGGCCGCCGGCAGACTGAAGGAGAAGGAAAGACTCTCCATGCAACAGACCATCGAACTGGAAAAGAAATCCACCGAGCTGGCCATGCTCACGGAACAGATGGCCGCGACGGCCGGCCGCATGGCCGAGGCAGAGCGTGAGAACAAGACTCTTGCCGCACGCGCCGAAGCCCAGGCCCGCGAGATTGAGATACTGCGCAAGCAGTCTACGGAAGAAGCGCGGCTGCGCAGTGAGCAGTTTGCCGAGCAACTCCGCACGGCAAAGGAACAGATCACCAACGTCGCCAACCGCATAATGGAGCAAAACGCCCAAAAACTGAAGGAACAAAACACGGAGAACATCGGCCACATCACACAGCCGCTGAAGGACGCCATCAGCGACATGCGCAAAGCCCTGACGGACAACATCAAGGACTCAGCACAACATTCAGCCTCCTTCCGCGAGCAGATACGGCTGATGATGGAGAGCAACCGCGAGATTGGCGAGAAGGCGGAGTCGCTGGCCAACGTCCTGCGGCGGGACAACAAGGTGGCGGGCAACATGGGAGAGATTATCCTCGGCGACCTGCTGGCGTCGCAGGGACTGACCGAAGGCATCCACTATGAGGTGCAGGCGCGGCTCCGCGACGAGACCGGCCGCTCGCTGAAGAACGACGACACGGGCCGTGAGATGCAACCCGACGTCATCCTCCACTATCCGCAGGGGCAGGACGCCATCATCGACTCAAAGGTGTCGCTCGTCGCATACCAGCGGTATGTCAACGCCGAAACGCCCGAAGAGAAGGAGCGCCACCTGCAGGACCACATCAAGAGTGTGCGCAACCACGTCACCGAACTGGCCCGCAAGGACTACAGCCGCTATATCAAGGCGCCGCGCGAGGCTGTCGACTTCGTCATCATGTTCGTCCCGTTCGAGTCATCGCTGCAACTCGCGCTGGCAAACGACCCCACACTGTGGCGCGAAGCCTTCGAGCGCAAGGTCTTCATCACGGGCGAACAAAATCTGCTCGGCATCCTCCACATGATACACATCGCATGGGTGCAGAACCAGCAGGCGGAGAATCAAGAGAAAGTCTTCGGCATCGCCGAACAGCTCATCGACCGTCTCGGCGATTTCATAAAGCGATACGACACGCTCGGCGACACGCTCGCGAAGGCACAAAAAGACTATGATTTCGCCAACAACAAGCTGCTGACCGGAGCTCAGAGCGTTGTCAAGAAGGGCCGCGAACTCGTCGACATGGGGGCGAAGGAGAATCCCAACCGCCGTATTCCCAAACCCGAACCGGAGTTGTTGGGAACTGACGACGACGCGAAAGAGACGGAAAACAAAGCCCAAAAGGACGCCAAAGAAGTCTGAAGAACGACCGACCGCCAAACGGGACGCCGACCGGAACTCCAAAAGCCAGATGAGCGAACGCAAAATCATACACGTCGACATGGACGCCTTCTTCGCGTCCGTGGAACAGCGCGACCATCCCGAACTGCGCGGGCTGCCCGTGGCCGTCGGCCACGACGGCCCGCGCGGTGTCGTTTCCACGGCAAGCTATGAGGCGCGCCGCTTCGGAGTCCGATCCGCCATGCCCATCGCGCGGGCCAAACGACTGTGCCCGCAACTGAAGATAGTGCACAGCGACTACGCCGTCTACAAGAAAGTGTCGGAACAGGTCCATGCCATCTTCCGCGACTATACCGACATCATCGAACCGCTGTCCATCGACGAGGCTTTTCTCGACGTGACAGAGAACAAGCGAGGCATGTCACTGGCCGTCGACATCGCCCGCGAGATACGCCGCCGGATACGCGAAGAGCTGCACCTGACGGCATCCGCCGGCGTGTCCTACAACAAGTTTTTGGCCAAGATAGCCTCGGAAGTGCGCAAGCCCGACGGTTTGACCGTCATCCATCCGGACCGCGCGGCAGACTTCATCGCCGACCTGCCGATAGAACAGTTCTGGGGCGTAGGTCCGCAGACAGCCAGACGCATGCACTACATCGGCATCTTCATCGGCCGCGACCTACGCCGCTGCTCGCTGCGCCATCTCACGGAAGTCTTCGGCAAGATGGGACAGACCTACTACGACTTCGCCCGCGGCATCGACCTGCGCCCCGTAGAGACAGAATATGTCCGCAAGTCGGTGGGCTGCGAACACACATTCGCCGAGGACCTCAGTGCCCGCTCAGCCGTCATCATCGAACTATATCACACCGTCCTCGAACTCATCACGCGCATCGCCAAAGACCAGTTTGAGGGCCGCACGCTCACGCTGAAAGTGAAGTTCAGCGACTTCACACAAATTACGCGCAGTCTCACCCAACACAAAATCCTGACCTCCAAGAACGACATCCTGCCCTTGGCAAAACAACTGCTGAAAGAGGTCCGCTACTCCACCGCCCACCCCATCCGCCTCATCGGACTGTCCGTCTCCAATCCATCTTCCGAATCACCCGCCACAAAAGAAGAACCCACCGAAGGCTACTTCGAGTTTGACGATTGGGAATAAGACAGCGGAACCCTTTGCAATTCTAATTCACGTCCGGCCACGTAAATAAAAAACCTCGCCCAGCCTCATTGTCAAAATAATTCTTAATTTAAGGCCATTTTTCAGGGGCACTTTTGAAAATTTTTCCACCGTGCGCCCAAATTTTCAATTCTCGCGAAGGTAAAAATCGGGATATTTTTACGACTAAAAAAACGCATGTTTTTCAACGCGCTCATACTCAACCACTTATAAGCGGAGGCATCTCTCCCTCCCCTTAGGGAGGGTCGGGGTGGGGCCCCGCGAGGCCCTTACGGCTCTGCAACGGGGCCCTTACGGCATTGCAACGAGCGCCCCGTTGCAACATGACGGCATGCTCGTTGCAACCTCGGGAGGGCCCCATTGGTCGGAAAAAGCCGTTTTTTTGTCCGAAAACGGCCATCAAAAAGTCACCAAGTTTTGCTGAAAACGAGAGCCGCGGGGCCCTTACGGGATCAAAGAGGCTGAATTTCTGTCGCCAAAAGACATGCAAAATGGGTCAAAACAGCGCCCATAAGGCCCGAAAAACGGCAAAAACGGAGGAAAAACAGCGCAGGATTTTGTAAACAATTTAGACTCATCCGATATTTAGAGCGACATGTGTTCATCCGATGAATAGAGACCGCATGCTCCTCCACGGTAGGGACATAGTCTTGTCTTTGTCCGCAAGCGAAATATTGATACTAAACATCATTACTTGCGGACAAAGACAAGACTATGTCCCTACTTGCGGCTGTATCACTCCAAATATCTGATGAACCACAATTTACAATTCAAAAAAAATGAGATTTGCCGACTCCAAATGGCGCGGCCGCCTGTTCTTCGGCGTAATGCCGCGATGCGGAGGGTTTCCGCCCGCACCCGATTTATTTTGAAAAGTCCCTCTTCTCGTTGGCGTTAAATTCAGAATTTTGAGGACATACATGCCGATGCCGGAGTCTGGACGGCATTAAGTCATCGCGCAAAAAAAAGAGAAAGAAAAGACTGAGGAAGAGAGAGAACGTGGCTCCGGTCGTGTGTTTCGGGCCAACAACGTTCTTCATCTCCCGTTGTCTTTTCTTCTCCGTCTGTTAAATGTATATTTCAATACATTCTCGACGCACAATTTACTATACTAACTAAAAACGCATGTCGTACTTATCATACAGTCTGTCCTCCGCCATCAGAAAGCAAAAGCATAGCGCGGATAGAGCGAACCTTTGGCCACGATGCAATAGTTGTGGTCGCGTTCGGCCGAGCCTGTGGGCTGCAATCCCGTGAACACCCAGATGAGAGCCTCGCTGCGGACATTTGAGCTCCAGTAGCCCACGCCGTTCGTCAGTCTGTTCCACACGAAATCGTCGCCCCAGAGATTGTCTCCACCGACGGCTTCCATTGAAGCCTGGATGACAGCCTCTCTGTCCTTGATGATGTTCCACTCTTTCAATGACGGCAGATACCATTTGGAGAAGGTCTGCGGAAGGATGTTGCCGTCACGCCATTGCTGTATGGCGTCCTGCATCACCTGCGGCGACCATCCGGTTATGTCTGCCGTAAGGGCCATGAGTTTTTCGGTGTTTTCATAGCCTTCGATGACAAGATTTTCCTCCGCCGGGATTTTGTTGCCGTTCACGGTCTCCGTTGCCGGCGCTTTGAAACCCGCCTCAGACAGCCATCCTGCCGTACCGCTGGATGCTCCGACGAAACGGCATTTGCCGTTGCGCTTGGTGCTGAGCACAAGCCCATGAGAGAATCCGAGTTCTTCGAGAGCGTCGCTTGTCCCCACACTATATACCACGCCCACGACATTTTCGGTCTGGACGGCTTCCGACGGCTTCAGCAGTGTTCCGTCAGCACAGACAAGGTCTCCTTCCTCAAGAGTCATCCGACACTCTCTCGCTCCTCCGCCGACAGTCCGGGCCACGACCGTTCCGGCCGCCGGTACGGCATCAATGACATACCTCTTTAGGCCATCTTTGGCGGAATAAAATCCGACGAGGTCGCGTGTATCCTCCGGACGCACGATGAGCCTGTATTTTCCCGTCTCATGGCTGTATGCCGGCGTGACGGTCTCACCACCTTTTGCAAACGCGACATCGGGAAGCGTAAGGAAGATGTCCGACAGACCTTCGTTGGTGAAGACATAGCGCGTCACGGGCAGCTGCCATTCGCAAAGGCCCATCATGTGAGAGAGCGTTATCTCAATCTCCTCCCTTTCGCCACCGGAGATCATGACCCCGCCACTGCACAGGAGGTCGCTCTGCTCGTAGCCATCGCCACTCTGGTCCGACAGAACCGGCCAATTGCGAACGACGACATCCATTGGGTTGGCCGCCTTCGGGTCGATGCTGACGCCTTCGCGATAGGGATAATAGGCATAAAACTTCGCGTTTCTCAGTTCCTTGCTTGCCGTGAGGTCGAAGTCGGGTATCCATTCTCCCTCATAGAATCTGATTGGTATATTGTCCAGCGTGTCGACCACCTGTCCGTTGTAGACTGCAAACAGTCCCATCCTGTCACCATCGCTGAACGACGTGACGTATGTCGAGGCGTCTGTGACAGCACGCACGCCGCCGCCCATACCCTCATCCGTGACGGTTATCTTCAGGCGCGCCCTTTCCTGTATGGGCTGCGGAGCGTCAGCATCGTCATCTGCCGAACAGGCCGAAAGCAACGGGGCCGTCAGACAGCAGAGCAGTGTCAGGAAAGCCATGATGACGTCGGACTTTATCCCCCGTCTTTGCTGTATGTCAGAGCCGCGACGGCCCTTCTCAGCGGAAACGTTCTTCTTGTATATCATAGTCATAATTGTTCAAAAAAAGGTTATTCTTCATTCTTCACTCACTGCGCCACATCATCGGGCGTTATGTCACCGACAGTCCCGTCCAGCCCCCATTTGACAGCAGAGCCGGGAACGAGATAGACGACCGGTTCCTCACCGACGGTCAGGTCGAACACATAGTCATACTGGCGGTCCGGCTCCATCGTAAGAAGGGGGATGCTGGCCGTATATTCCTTTCCGCGGTTGGTCGTCACGGTTATGCCGACATTCTCGGCTGTCTGCGGCAACAGGATGAGCTCCATCTCGTTCAGACCGCCGTTAGAGACGGTACGGACGTAATCCTGCGGCACGTCCGCAACCGAGACAATACCGGTCTTGGTGTCGAAGTCGCCCGTATGGGTCAATCCCGAGATGGTGACGCCCAGCGCTTTCTGTCCCGCGGTGATGAGATTCAGTCGCAGCAGACTCATGACGTGCTTCAGATTCATCGTCACATCGCTGCTTTGACCGACACCGACATGGTCAATCCTCGCGAAGAGCCAGTCGACGGTCGTCGTCTGGTCAAGTGTGTTGATGACAGGATTCTGCCAAACCCCGGATTGTCCCGTAAACGGATAATAAGCCGTGAGCGACGTTGACGCCTTCACAAAAATGTCTTTACCGTCAACGGCACCAAACACGTCGCCATCGTCGGAACACACATAAGGAATGTTGCGCGCCGACACATCATCGTATGCGCAATAGATACCCACTGTGTCCGTGACAGCCCACGCCATCCCACCCGGAATCCCGGCAACGGCAGGGATGGAAAGCCCCAGCATGGACCCCACGGTCTCACCGCCGTCATCATCACTGCAGGACACCAAAGATGTGCCGACCATGATGCCCGCAATCAGTAAATGTAATGTTTTCATTGTCGTTTTATAGTTTTTAGTCATAGAAATAAAGGATTTATTATATCCAACAAGCTGAAAAGCTGTCGCTAAGGTAATGGTTTTGCCGCCAATGTATGATTGCAAAGAATTCAAATCCATGTCATTATACCATATAATGGCGTTTAAAGGCAAAAACCTGTACGAAACAGAGAAAGAAGCCTTGTGTATTTCATAAAAATGATTACTTTTGCATTACGACAATGCAATCTTTACTTTTTACAAGAGACAAGACATGAACCTGTTTTTTAGAATCTTACTGATAGGACTCTGCCTGAATATTCCTGAATTGACACAAGCGGCTGAGAAGTTGAGCATAACCAACTATACCGTACACGACGGACTGTCACAGAACACTGTGCGCAGCATGATGCTGGACAGCCAAGGCTTCATGTGGTTCGGAACGTCCAACGGCCTGAACCGCTATGACGGCCATCATTTCCACATCATCCAGACAAGCGATGGCGGCAACGCCCTTGACCGGAGGTTCAACTATATCATGCAGGACAGCTTCGGATATATATGGCTGCTCACCCAATCAGGCAACTGCTACTGTTATGACCCGACAACGGAAAAGATAAGAAACTGTGTCGGGAACTCCGAAAAGTCAAGGTTCAGAAACATGCTTGTGACAAACGACGGCAACGTATGGCTATGGGGTGACAACGGCTGTGCCATGATCAGTCGGAAAAAGGACAACTCCTTTAGAATGTGGAGGCCGAAGCAGACGGCCCTCGCTTCAGGGAAAGTGAAGAGGGTGTATGAAGACAACAGACACGGCATTTGGATCGCAACGGACGGCGGACTGTTCCGTATGAATGGCGGCAAGGCTGTACTCGTGGACAAGAGAGTCTATAATATAAGCGAATCAAAGGGAATCCTGTATTTCGTAAGTAACGACCGCATACTGATCTACGACACAAACAAGGGAGTATTCGCCCCACCGGCAATGCTGCCACGACATCATGTCGTAAAACAGACGCAGCAAAGTCTTCTGCCGGAGCAAAACCTGTTGCTCGTATTCACAGGACAGACAATACTCTACTATGACATGCGGAACCGCACATGGGCAAAAGACGCTCAGGCCATCGAGAAAAGACTCTTCGGCGGCAATACGCCCGAAAAGGCCTATCCCATATTTTATGGAGACGGAGAAGCGTGCATAGCCAACTATACGGGTAATATCAGGATATACAACAAGGAAAGTCATTCGTTCGACATCGTGCCCGTAGTCGAGAACGCAGGCAAAATGGTCACCGAACGATACCGCATCCTGCAATATGACAAGGACAACTATTGGATTACCAGTCAGCACAACGGTATAACACACTACAACCAAAAGCAGCGCTCCATACAACGCTATAATACAACAAACCAGTTGCCGTCCAACGACATCCGCGGCATAATAAAAGACCGCGCAGGTGACATCTGGGTCTCCACGATAGATCATGGTGTACTGCACATCAGGCAGGGCTACCGCTACTATCAGCGCATATCGCCGATGCCGGCCGCAGACAAAAGCCTCAACAACATACGCACGACTTTCGTTGACAGGGACGGACGGTGGTGGCTCGGAACAAAATCCGACGTAAAGCTGGTCTATGTCACCGGACCGGACAGACAAACACCGGAACACATACTCGAACTGCCCGGAGGCAGCGCCTACTGCATCACAGAACTGACGTCAGGAGAAAAGCTCATCGGAACAAAACCGGGAGGAATATATCGTGTCAGCACTGACGGAAGCGAAATCAAGGAACATATACAGTTGTCCGCAGCAGACAAAAAAGCAGCCAACAATGTCTACCAAATGGTCATAGACGACAAAGGGCGTCTGTGGGTTGCCACATACGGCGGAGGCGTGTTCATGCTGACTGAAAAAGACGGGAAATTCATTATCCGGAATCATTTCACCTTTGACCACACATCTTATAATATGGTGCGGTGTATCGTTCATGACAGAAAAGGGAATATCTGGATAGGTACGAGTGATGGCATAATCAGGTTCGATGCCGACAAAATCCTGAAAGACAAGAAAGCATACACACAAATCCCGATAAAACAGACAGACAACGGAGATGATACAGATGTAGACGTGAAAGCCTTGCTCTTTGACCGGAACGGGACACTATGGGTAGGGACGAGCGGATTGGGCATATACTATGCCGACATGAACCGGATTAAAGACGGAAAGATTGAGTTCAAACATCTCGGAACAACAAGCCAAAGCCACAATGTCATCATACAGGCATTGACGGAGGACCGCAAAGGAAACGTATGGGCCACGGCAGAGGATTATGTCATACGCATAAACAATGACTACCGTAAGGACCCGAACAACAGCTACTACATTCTTCCGACCAATGACGCCCCGATATACAACGAAACCGCAGCCATCACCACACCTGACGGCAAGGTCTTGTTCGGCAGTAACAACGGAATATATCTCGTGGACACAAGTCTGCAAACAGAGAACAGACATCCACACGTATTGCTGAGCGCACTGAAGATACAAGGGGAGTATGTCTACCCAGGCGCCGGTTCGCCGTTGAAGAAAAGCATCACCTTGACAGATGAAATCCATCTGACACATCTACAAAACACACTGACTCTGGAATTCGCGATGGATGACTACCGCTCTTTCGACAGCAACGGCTACTATTACTGCTTCGAAAAAGACGGCAACACGGCAACAAGTTGGATGCAGACCGGACAAAGCAACGAGATAACATTCCACAATCTGCAGCCCGGCAGATATTGTCTGAGAGTCAAAAGCGACGTGGATAGCCCTGCTTCATCAGAACGCACTCTGACAATTGTCATCCTTCCGCCTTGGTGGCGCACATGGTGGGCATATCTCATTTATGTAATACTCTTCACGGCCGCCGGATACATATCATACCGCCATGCCAAGAACATAATGAGGATGAGAGCGGAGAATGCGGCCGAACGCTCGCTGTCAGAATACAAGATGAAATTCTTCTCCCGTGTGTCGCATGATCTGCGCACTCCGCTTACAATAATACAAGGTTCGCTGGAATCGTTGCCACAGAACGAAGAGCATACGCAATTCATTCTTTCCAAAAGCCAAGTTGCCATGCTCAACCGAAACGCAGACCGGCTACTGACTCTCATCGATAAAGTTCTCGCCTTCCAAGACTGCCACAGTGAGACTGCCATACGTCAACACATGGAGGAAAGCGTCCGCGAGGCGGAAAAACTGTTGTCGCCGGAAGAGAAAAGCGAAGACGACTCCATCGAGCAGAAACCGGAACAGCAAGACATGACCGGATACCGGATACTGATTGTGGATGACAACGAGGATATGCTGAAAATGCTGCATGACTTGCTCGCCAAGACGTTCTCCGTGTCAACCGCGAAAAACGGGACAGAAGCCATATCGCTGCTCAATGAAGTACAGCCAGACTTGATTGTCTGCGATGTGATGATGCCGAAAATGGATGGATTTGAGTTCACACGGCGTGTCCGGTCTGACTTTAACGTCTCACATATACCCGTAATCTTACTGACGGCAACTGTCAGTGACGAGGCAAGGCTGAAAGGTATTGAAATGGGAGCGGACGCATACATCACCAAACCGTTCAGCAAGAGCTATCTCATGGCACGCATCGTGAGACTCATCGACCAACGGCAGAAGCTGCAACGCAAATACGCAAAAGAGCCTACGCCGACAACACCGTTCATCTCTGCCACCGAACGCGACAAGCAGTTCATCGACAGAGTGAACGAAATCATCAACCAGAACATCAGCAACTTCGACTTCAAGATTGACGACTATGCCGCAGAGTTCCATGTCGGCCGAACGACATTCTTCGCCAAGACAAAGTCCATCATCGGATATACGCCGTATGAATATGTGCGCATGACAAGGATGAAACGTGCGGCGGAAATGTTGCGGACCACAGACATGAACGTCTCGGAGATATGCTACAAGGTCGGTATCAATGACCCTTACTCTTTTTCACGCAGTTTCAAACAGACATTCGGCAAGTCACCCACACAATACAGAAAGGATATCTGCGAAAAAAGCGGCAAGCAATAAACATTGCTTGCCGCCTATCCTGAAAACTTTTATCTACAATAATACTACTAATTTTTCCTTATTATGAAATGCCCGCAGAACGCGGGATCAGCTTCTTCCGTACCGAGTGACGGGAACGAAGAGTCGGCCCGTCGGCCTTTCTCCGGTCTTGCCGCCACTCCCATGAGCAGACGGACTGTCTTGCCGTCAACCTCCAGATAGCCGTCATGGTCAATGTGATAGCCGTTGGTCTCAACCCATGACATCCGCTTCGTCCCGAACACATTGTCTCCTGGATATCCGCCACCGGCGTCGAGCCCGTCGCTATAACTCCACACGCCCTCAAGTCCGGCTCTGAACTTGTTCGGATAGCAGTCCGACGGACCGAGGCCACGCCATTTCAGGTCACTCAGGTTTCCGGGGAACGTCAGTTCCACGCCGGCGATTGGGACTCGGGGCACACTCAAAACTGCTTTAATGCGGTAGTCAACACGTGTTCCCGCCTCTGTTTCCGTTACCGAATATTCAAAATCAACGGTATTGTCCTTGTTATATTCATAGACAACATGTGTCGGCGACAGCTCCCTGACCGTAAATTTCCCGATGTCTGGCATATTTCGGACAAGTTTCTTGCCCACAACCGATTCCTCACTGACGTCAGGCTTGCGCCACACCACAGGCTTGATGGACGACAGGATGTTTTCCACCTTACGGCTGTCAAAGGCTTTCCTCCGGCCGCGTCCGTCCTTTTCGTCTGCCTCCACATCTATATATAGAGAGCGTCTGCCGAGTTCCTGTCCCTTATTGTCACGGAAAGTCAGATGCAGATAGGCTCCTTTTTCTACATCCTTTTTCAGCGGGACATGGATATACGCCGTCTTATGCGGAGCGGCGGATGCTGACAGAGACTTCCCCGCAGCATTTTCCGTAGCCAGCTTTCCGACGGCATCATATAGTTTCCAGTCAATTCTGACGGAACCCATATCCGTGAAGTCGTAGGCATTGTATAGCTCCACGGCAATCTGTCTGTCCCCGTTGCGGACCTTCACCGTATCAAGCAACGGATATACCGGCATATATGTGGCACGAGTCTCCTCCCAGTCACGTCCCTGACGGCGATAGGAATCGACAATGCCGTCCCATCCGGCACTACTTATCCGCAGGTATTCATCCCCACGGGTCATAACGTTTTTCTTTCCATTCGTCAACGGAGCCGGCAGCTTCAGTCCCTGGTCCTGCCACATCCAGATGGCGGCACCCGCCCCCGCCGTGTTGTCGGCAAAAGCCCGCCAGCGTTGGTTCAGCCCGCCCATACCATGAGTACCGAAGGCATGGGTATATTCCGTCGAGATGACCGGCCGGTTGGCCTGTTTTATAAGAGAATCACATTCCGCCGGCTGCCAATAATGAACTGACAGAATGTCTATGTCATCCTCCGGCAGCCAATTCTCATAACGCCACGGTATCAGTCTCGGGCGTGTCGGGTCAAGGGCCTTCGTCACACGTGCTGCTGCTTGATGAAGGGCTGTGAAAGCATCTTCGTTGCCCACCGTCCAGCATATCACTGAAGGACGGTTGAGATCACGTGTCACAGTCTCATAGACACGCTGCAACACCGCACCGTTGTTGGCAGGGTCGTACATCTGCACGCCGGCACCGCCGAGATTTATCTCTTCCGAGCAGTACATACCGATAGAGTCACACAGATGCATGAACTCTTCGTCATGCGGATAGTGGCAAAGGCGCAGGTAGTTTATGTTCGTGCGCTTCATCTGCTCCAGATCCTTGATCCACATCTCCCGTGTCTGCGCCCGTCCCACGGTAGGATATTCATTATGATAGTTCACTCCCCGCAACTTCACAGGCTGACCGTTGACACACAGGGCTGGTTGTCCTGCGGCGTTCTTCGTTGATATTTCCCTCAGACCGATTTTGTCCTGCCATGTCATGAGAGGCTTTTCCGCCCACACTTCCTCGTCCGCCCCTTTCTTATAGATATCGGCCACGTCACCGTCAGCGAGAGCGTCTTCGGCAATTCCACCCTGCAATTGGCTGACCCCGTTGAGCTTCGCCCCTTTCGGGATATACAGGCTGACAGAAAGAGTGTACAGCTCTGGAGTCTCCGCGTTCCAAAGACGCGGGTTTCTGACGTCCTGCATGAAGTCCGACTGCCGGCCCGTCTGTACATGAGCCGGCACCGTCACCTCTCCGGCGGCCACCTCCCGGCCGTCTCCATCCGTCAGTCTCGCGCGCAACTGATAACTGCATCCCGGCGAAGGATAGTTTCCGGGGCGCGAAGATTTCTGCACGTCACTGACAAAGACACGTGCCGTCAGCCGGCCGGCGCCGTCCTTACCTCCGTTCATTCGGTAGTCAGTCTGCACATGGTCAATCCACAGCAGTTTCGGAAAAGACTCCAACGACACGGAGCGGTATATACCTCCCAGCGTCCAATCGTCACACGTGTCAAACTTATATGTCGGTGTGACCTGCCTTACGCGCACCGAAAGACGGTTCATGCCGCCGTCAGTCCTCACCTTATCGGTCACGTTGAATGAGAACGACGTGTAACCGCTGTCATGACGGCCCAGATATTTTCCGTTCAGCCAGACCTCCGCCGACTGCCACACGCCACCGAAACGGAGCATCCAGCGCTGTCCTCCGGCAGCCACGTCGGCATCTTCATCTGCCGGCAACGTGAAATCCTTGACATAGAAGCCTTCACTCGCCGCATTATCCTTAAATCCGCGGTAGACAGGTTCCTCATAGCCCAGCACCGCCCAGTTGGACGGAACCGGCACATCGTCCCATCTGCCACCTGCCGCCACCGTTCCCGGTCCGGCTTTCCAAAAGTCCCTCATAGCCTCGGCGGCGGCAGAGTCTTTCGCGTATGCGAATCTCCATGTTCCGTCAAGACATACTTTCCGTCCGGCAAATCCACATTGCGGGAGCAGAAAGCCCAATAGCAAAAATATTATCTTCTTCATAGTTACAATAGTTGTTCTTAACAATCTTTTTTCCTTAAAGGAACCCAAAACTTATTCCTTTCTATTTCTTCCAGGCCAGCTTGTCCACTCCCGCGCCGAGCCAGAAGCTCAGATGCGGCGGCTGGTTGTAGCCCACATTCTGCCATACGACCGACATCCTGTACTGCGGGTCCTGCATCAGCGTATAGACACGGTGGTCCGTAGGGATTGTCGTACTGTATAGCCGCAGCTTCGACGGGTCTCCCGAGACCTCCATGAGCAGTTCCTCACGCCAGTCGCCCAAAATGTCCGCCTGACAGCACGGCGTCGATTTCGTGCCGTTGCTCTTCTGCGTACCATCCAGTTTGCGTATCACCTTGGCCGCACTGCCGTTCCATTTGTAAATCCTTGTCCCGTCATTTATCTCGTCCTGCAGGTCTCCGTCCCAATAACAACGGAAACTTGCCGGCGGGCGTGCCTGAGATATCATCTCCCCTTTACAGCTGTAAGTCCCGGGAGCCCCCACGCTCCACATCTCATATCCCGGATAGCGCGGGTCTATGTCCGCGGCCAGTCCGCGTCCGTTGTCTCCGGCTGTCGGTTTGCCCCAGATTATCTCGCCCGTCCTTGCGTCATGCAGTTCAAAGCCGTAGACGGCCACCTTCGCTTTTTCCTCATGCACCTCCCAGACTTGCAGTCCGTCCCTGTCAGGGTCCATCTTGCCGAGGTGCATGGCGTCTCCGTGCCCCAGACCGGTGTTGTACATCGGAGTGCCGTCATTGTCAACAGCTGCCGAGCCCCATATTATCTCGTCACAACCGTCACCGTCGACGTCGCCGACCGACAGATTGTGGTTGCCACCGCCGAAGATTCCTTCTCCCTCCTTGTCCGACACGAGCAGCCAGCGTCTTGTCAGCTTGCGTCCGTCAAAATCAAACGCCGCCATAGCCGCCTTACGATAGTATCCTCTCGACATCACTATCGACGGATGCAGTCCGTCGAGATATGCCGCACAGGCAAGAAAGCGATCAACCCTGTTTCCCGTCCTGTCGCCCCAGTCCTCCGCGTTGCCGCGTTCCGGTTCGTAGGTGCATGAGGTTATCTGCCGTCCCGTCACACCCTCGAACACCGTCAGATATTCCGGCGACGTGAGGTTCTGACCGCAGCGGTGATACTTCGAGTGCTCGGCCAGCGGCGTCATGTAGTCGTCCGTCACCTTGTCACTGCCCATGAGCACCGGTTTCCCCTGTCCGTCGATGGTTCCGGGGCAAGTGCGCATGACAACCTCGGCCCGTCCGTCGCCGTCAAAGTCGTAGCAGAGAAACTGCGTATAGTGGGAGCCGGCCCTCACGTTCCGTCCCATGTCTATCCTCCACATCAGCCGCGAGACATTCTCCGCCTTGCTGCCGGTGTACGCCCAGTCCACCTTGTAGGCGTCAATATAGCATATTCCGGAAAATCCCGGCTGGGCGTTGTCTTTCTGGTTGGACGGTTTCCATTTCAGTATCACCTCATACTCACCGTCGCCGTCGAGATCGGCAAATGACGCTTCGCATGGGGTATATTCATACAGTTCCCCCTCCGGGGCATCCGTGACGGTCTTCCGGTCCACGGCCACCGTGGGCGGTGTCACTCCTCCGGCGGGACGCTCCACCGGAAACTCCAGATAGTCATCCGGCCACGGCCATGACTCAGGCGAAGTCTCCGCCTCCTTTCCGTTCATGACTTTCCTGACCTGATAGCGGCTGTCGGGGCGTCCGCTTTTGTCGGTGAAGCTCGTCGGTTCCTTGTCAGACACCTTTCTGATGAGTTTCCCGTCGCGATAGACATGCCATGAGGCGGTCTTCTCGTCCACCTTCACACGCCAGGAGACAAAGACTCCCTTGCTCTCCGGCAGCGTCATGGCCACGAGCCCACGGCCGAGCTTCTCTTCCTGACGCTGCTTCACGCCACCGGCAGAGACTTCCGCCGGAATACAGCAGGCGAGCGCGACGGCGGCAAGAAGTGTTGAAAGGGTTTTATTCCTCATCCTCACTGTCATCACCGTCCCACACTGATGTAAATCTGCGGCTATTCAGTTTTATGCCGTCACCGCCTCTGCCGTCAGTCGGTCTGTCGAAGATGTCGAGCTCTTGGCGGCCGTCGCTGGCGGCAAGGATGGCCTGACATCCGTCAAGTTCCACCAGCTCTATTTTCGGAGTAATATATGTTTTCTTTGCCATAGATATATAATATTGGTTGTTTCACAATAAGCCGCGGACCTCCCCGACATGTGCGGGGAAGCCCGCGGCGGTCGATCTACACTACTTAATGATATATTTCTTTCCGTTCTTTATGATGATTCCTGTGCCTCTCACCGTCCGGCGTCCGCTCAGGTCGTAGATTTCACCGTTCTGTATCCGCCGTTCCGCGGCCTTCACGTCCTTTATGCCGTCGGTTCCGCCGAACGAAATCTTCAGGGCCTTTGCCGGAGAAGCGCTCTCAGGCACGTTCAGATAGCATTTGCCGACAAGAGCATCTGCCTCGCCCGCATAGATGAAGAATCCTGTCGTCACCGGGTCGGCGTTGGTGTCCGAGGCCAGCACATAGTTTGTTCCCGTTGCGGTCAGCACATCGTCGGCTGAGCCGACGCCGATGAGCATGTTTCCGTCGAGGGTGACATTCTCCTGCGTATAGTAAGTGACTGTGATGTCATCGTCCATATTCTCAGCCTTGAATATGATGCCTTCACCGGCCGCGATGACCGAGCCAGCGGCTATTTCCGTCAGTTCGGCTGTCTCACCCGTGACTTTTCCCACATAGTATGCTTTCGCTCCCTCAAAGGCGAAGGCTTTCGTATCAGAAAAGGCCGTATAGCCATTATACCCGGCTTTCACTGAGATTGCGGGAACAACGTCCTCGCCCTCAACCTTTATGCTGAGTATGGACGTTCCCGTGGCAAACTGGAACGACTGTGTTCCGTCGGCCGTAGCCGTATATACAGTCGTGAGCGCCTCCACCGTACGGTCCTTGCCGCCATATTTGAAAGTATATGCCGTCGTTTCGGAAGAAGACTGCTCCACACATTGCGTGTAGCTCTTCAGCTGCGGCAGCGTGCTTGACACGATTGTCACCTTCTGGCCCGCCTTGACCTCCACGGCGACATTGTTGTTTCCCGCACTGCGCTTTGCGATAAGTCCGGCACTGTATGCCGAGCTGGAATAAGACAGGCCCAGCTGGAAATCCTTGTTCGGATATACCGAGAAGACCTGAGGCAGGCTGAACGGGGCCGTGATGTGATAGAACTGCAGGTTTGACACGGTGTTGTCGTCATTGAGATAGTCCTGCTTTCCGGCGTTCTCGTATGTGATGTCAGTGCTTGACCAGCCGTTGCTTGCGCCGGACTCGTCGCGCTTTTCCTCTGCGAATTTGGCAAAGTCCATCTCAAACACGGTGACGATCTTCTTCCCTTCCGGCTTACACTCGGAGTTGTTGATGGCAAAAGCTATCTCACGGACCTGACGGTTTGATCCGTCCGTCGACTCGACCCCGACAATATATGTCTTCGCCGGCGAAAGTCCCGTTATGGACGCGACGAATGTGGTGGCGTCACCCTTGCTCTCAGCTATCGGGTTTTCCGTATCTATCGTTCCGTCGCTCTTCAGCTCGTATGCCACAAGCGTGGAATACTTAGTCTCTGCGAAAAGCGCACTCACTGCGGTACAGTTTGTCACCCTCACCGATATCTTACGGTCTGCGGTTCCGCCATTGACTGTAGCCACGGGAGCCGAACCGCCTTCCATCCAATAGTCTGAGCCTTTGAACGGCGAGCCTTCCGGTGCTGTCCATGTCGTGGCCGACGCACGGCCGCAGGTCGACACACACCATCCGTTTATTGCAGTCTTTGAGTCAGAGAGTGCCATTGGGTTGAGCACGACATAGTCGTCGGTCACGGAATACTGGTTTTTATCGGAACGGCTTGTGTTGTAGTTTCCTTCCGGCAGGACCGTAGCCGCCGAACACAGATCAAGAGTTGATTCCGGCACAGAGAAGTCTTCATGTGCCATCACGTTGGTTGCTCCGCCAAATGCCATTATGGCGACGAGGAGCGCTGATGTCAGGTTAGTTGTTCTTTTCATGTTCTTTTGTTTTTATAGTTATTGACAATTGTTGCGCAAAGATGGAGATGGCGTCGTTTCGGAGCCTTTTCCCACGTACAAAATTAACAGCAATGCCTCTGAATGGGATGTAATTCAGTTCAAATACCTGTAATACAATTTACGGATGCCCTTTTATGACTGTTTTTGAACCCCCGATACAAGCCATGACGCCGCAGGATGTTCATGAGAACGCCGCGACGGCTGCTCTCCGCACACATCTTTGTCGCAGCTGTTATACATATTATGTGTCCACAAGTAGGGTCGCGACCCGTCGCGACCGCCCCTTGCCAACTGATACAACACGTTCGGTTGGCATATATGCGCGTTCCGTCAGGCGATTGATTATGTGCCCACGAGGCGGTCACGACGGGTCGCGACCCTACTTGTGGGTGATGCATAGTATGTATGAACTGCGACAAAGATGTGTGCAGAGGGCAAGCTAAGTGACGGATGACCGGAATTGGATTAAAGAAAGTGAGGCCGTTCATAGATACACCCACTCTATATTTACATCAGCGGAACTCAACTTGCGTTATAAATTTTCTTACAAAATCCTGTTCGGAAAATCTTTCGTTTTTGCTCATTTTCGGGCCATTTTGGCATCTGTCGCGGTGATTTCCGGCTCGTTTTTTCATCCGAATTGATGGCGTTGGAGTGCCGTAAGGGCCTCCCGGCTTTTCAGAAGCATGGATTTTGTTGATTTTTGACCTCCGGAAAATGACCGGAAAAAGCCTCGTTTTTCTGCCGTAAGGGCCTCCTTGGTCTGCAACGGGGCCGTTGTTGTGATGCAACGGCAGCCCCGTTGCAATGCAATAAGGGCCTCGTTGCAGAGCCGGGAGGGCCTTACGGGGCCCCACCCCGGCCCTCCCCAAGGGGAGGGAGAGCAGACGCCGTTTGTATATACCTGAGAATAAGGAGGTTGGAGGATATGTAAAATAAAAATCGCAAATACCCCTAAATTTTGACACGCGCGTGCTTGCGATATTTGGAGGCGGGGAGGAAAATTTTTGGAAAGTGCCTCCGGATTTTGGCATTAAATTCGCAATTAATTTAACAAAGATATAATTTAAAACGCAAAGACGCAGAGACACAAAGAAGGCGCAGACGCGCATACGGAAGCACGCAAAGGCATGACTGACGTCATGCGCTACGCCATTCGTGAGGAAATGACATAAGTAGAGTAGCAAGCCTATGGTTGGGATGCGGCGCATGACGTCAGTCATGCCTTTGCGTGCTTCCGTATGCGCGTCTGCGCCTTCTTTGTACCTTTGTGTATTTGCGTTTAGATATACCCAACAACCAAAGACACACCTAAGAACCCACGGAGACACAGAGGTCTTTTTTACTTTGCGTCTTTGCGTTGAAAAAATCTCTGTGTTCTGATTATACTATTTAAAATAATTACCTGCCCACCTTATCTGACAATCTTCCTGCCGTCCTGTATGACAATGCCCTTGTATTCCGGTCCGACCTTGCATCCCACGAGGTTGTAGACTGAAGGTGTCGCCGTGGCGTCCGTGGAAGAAGGTATGGACACGATGGCTGACGATGTCGCGGCAGGAGAGAATCTTACGCCCATGATGCGGAACGCTTTACCGCTGGTGAAGAAGTAGGTTCCCGGCGAGCCGCAGGTGTAGCTCAGTTCCCGTATGCCGTCCGCGCCCGTGCCGGTCGCCGTGTCGACGACCGAGCCGTTGCAGGTGAGAAACATCGTGCAGGCCGTCGCCGCACCGTCAGGAGCGACCTGAACATATAATGTGCCGGGGCGTCCGACATTCACACCAAGACAGAAGTCACCGGCAGCCGTACTTCCGGCCGTGGGGTCACTGGCGGAAATCGCCGGCAGACAGTCGGCCCCTCCCGAAAGCGCGACGACGCTCACTGACTGGCGCGTGCCGTCACCGAAAGAGAGCACCGCGTCGTAGGGCAAGGCGGTCAGCGTTTGGGCAGCGCCCGGGCCGTAGTGGAGGTAGAGTCCCGACATGTCTGTCAGCTCATCGGCTATGACCTCTCCGGCCTGATGCCGGTTGAACGTCCATGTCCGGGCCTCACCGACGACTGTCTCACTTCCGAAGTTACGGCCGCCGACCGTCCATTTGCCGTTTGACCACCGGCCGCCTCCATGCAATTCTCCGATTGTGTTGGCGGCACCAGCCGAAGAACATGCCGCCGTCATCCCGGCGGGCAGCCTCAGCGTTCCGTCAGGCATCTTCAGCGGCTGCGCCAGACGCAGGATGTCGTAGTCGCTTCCGTCGACATTCTTCCGACAGGTCATCACTCCCTTGAAATCAGTCCAGTCGCCTTTCACGTCGCCGCGCGAATAGGTCTGGGCGAAACACACCGTGCCCCGGCCGCTCCATCTGCCGGTGACAGTGGTACGTCCGGAGAGGATAAAGTCGAGGGAGTCGGCCTCGTCCGCCACGCAGACGTCATAGTCAAACGACGGTTGAGTGGCGATGGCAGTATTGTAAAACTGGCGTATGGTGCCCCGCTTCACGGTTATGGGTCCTGCGCCAAAGGTGGTGAGACAAGTGCCCTGACAGACGGAGCCTTCGTTGATGACGAGCCCGCCCGTCCAGTCGTTGGCGGCCGGGGTGCGGCTGTCGGCGAACATGAGGTTGACCTGTCCCTTTCCGGTCTTTATCAGCCGGCCGGGGCCCGTGATCTGCCGCTTCATCGCCAGCACCACGCCGGAGGCCGTGTTGACGGTGAGATCGGCATTGAGGACTATCTTCCGGTCAAGCACGGCCGCCGGTTCCGTGAAGTCAAGCCGCGTGTCGCGGTCGATCACAAGGTCGGACGTGTCGACAGTCGGCTGGTCGTCGACGTAGAGATAGTCCTCCTCACGTGTCACGGTACAGCCCTCAGCCATGACGTAGTCGCCCGTGAGCCGGCCGCGGGCACGGAGGATTATGTCGGAAGCGACCTTCCCGTTGAGGCAGAGCGTACCCTCGCTGACGATTATCCCGGCCCCGGCCGAGATGTCGGCGTTGACGGTGACAGTGCCGTCACCGCTCTTCCACAGTCTGCCGGTCGCGGCGACAGAACCGTCCCCGCCCACGGTATAGTCACTTCCCGAAGGCACGATGAAGTAGACATCGGAGGGAGTCACCCTGCCGCTCAGTCTGACGTCCTTGTTGCCCGTCAGCGGAAAGAGCACCGAGCCCTCCGTCTGACGCCATTCACTGTCCGACGCGCCCCAGGTGCGGTCGGCAGTGACATACGGAGGCAACGGCGGCCGCGGCATGTCGTAACCGAGATAGAATCCGGTCATGGGGCTCTGCACATAACCGCGGCATGTCGTCTGACCGTGGTATGCGCCATCCTGCATGAGCCAATGGATGTTGTCAACGTCCGTCGGACGGTCGGTGGTATAGAAGACCACGCCGACGCAGTCGTCGGTGCCGTCGCCGTTGCTGTCCTCATACCACCGCTGCATGATCTCCTCGCGCCAGTCGCCGATACAGTCGGCCACCATGTCGAAGCGCGACGACCAGCAACGCGCCTTCTCGCCGCTCTCTTCAGCGAAGTGCTTGAGATTTGTCCCCTTATAGGAACGGTCAAACTTGCGTATGATCTGCCGCTGCGCGCCGCTGGAGGTGGTCAGCTGCTCGCGGTCAAGTTCTCCGTCCCACCAGATGTCTTCTGCCGGCGAGAGGAGATAGTTGGTGTTGGACTGCTCCCACGCGAGATTGCCCTTGCAGTCGTAGAGATTGCCCATTAACGACCACATCTCCAGTCCCTTGCGGCTGGGGTCGACGTCCATGCACTGGCCGCGGCCGACGTCGAAGGCCTCCCTGCAATACCAGTCCTTGATGTGCACGCCCGTGCCGGCCTCATAGAGCACCTGACCGAGCATGTCGTCTGAATTCTGCTGTATGGCGAAACACTCCAGCCCCTTCCGCTCCGGGTCTATGTCACCCAGACAGAACCGGTCGCCATGCTGTATGCCGGCCCGGATGATGTTCCGCCCGTCGTGGTCGATGACACAGACGCCGTTGGCGACCTCATCCCGACCGTCGCCGTCGACATCGGCAATGCGCAGCTGATGGAACAGCCCGAGGCCATTGTCGATATGGCTCACGCTCCACAACGGACCGAAATCCCGGACCGCGTCACCGTCGGGAAAGAAGCCGAAGGCGGTGGTGAAATAGTGGTGCTCGCCGCCTTCTTTCAACCGGTAGCAGTACTCATAGACCACGCTCTGATGGACACCGTCAAGATAGGCCGAAGCCATGTGGCCGGCAAGGCGCATGTAGCCGACGTCACTGGAATGATAGTAGGAATTGCCTTTGCTGTCACACTTGTCGCGTGTGTATGTCCACTTGCTGTCAACGGGTTGTGGCAGTGGAGTTATGGCTTTCTGCGCGCCGGTCATTCCGTCGATGACCGCAAGATACTGGGGCGGAGTGCGTCTGACGGTAGCCGCATTGTAGTTTATGATACCGTCACCGTCAGAGTCCGCCGACAGACCGTCGGCCTTTATGTCCTCTCCGAAGAGCGGTCCGGCGTACCGGATGTATTTTCCGTCTGCGAACTGCGTCCCGTCGGAGACCTGCACGCAGACCTCCGCCCTGCCGTCACCGTCGAAGTCGCCGACGGTGACCATGTCGTTGTGGCCTTCGTCTATCTGGACATTGGGGCCCAGCTCTATTGTCCAGAGATAGGTCCCGTCGCCGAGATAGGCTTCGAGTTTGTCGGTCATGGTCCTGTCAAAGCCGCCCTCGCTGTCCTCTCTCTCGTCACTGCCGGTTCCGGAGAGACGGCGGCGGTCGATGACGTAGTCCATTACGCCGTCGTTGTTGAGGTCGCACGGCCAGGCGAACTTGGCCGTGGTCGTCGTGACGTCAAGCGGACTGCCGCAGGTCCGGAAGTCGATGAAAAGATAGGCATTGTCCGTTATCGGTTTCCTGTATGTGAACGGTGTGCTCTTGGCTCCCTCCTTCCCGTTCTCCGTGACGGTGACGCAGAAGCGCGTCCCGTCGGCAATGGAAGCCGGGGAGTAGTTGCTCACACTGAGAAGCGCGTCGTTGACTTTCGTCCACGATGAGCCCCCTACACTGCTGTAAAGGTTGTAGCACGCGCCCTCGGGGTCCTGTGCCAGTCTGCGCCATGAGACAAGCCATGACGTGACTCCGCGGGAGGTGCGTGACGTGGCCACGACCCCGCGTCCCGCAACGGACGTGATGCGCTGGGCCGGAGCCGTGACTGGGCCGGCAAGGGCGGCCAGAAGCAGCAATACCGGAACGGCAGTCCCGACATGCGCCATAGTCTTCAACTTATTTCTTAGGATAGACAATCTCATATCGTTCATATTACTTATATATAAATAAGGTTAGAAATAACATTTAGCTTAACACTATGATTGCAAAAATACAAAGATTGCCCTGCAAGAAGGATGTAAAATAATCCAAATGTTTGTAAAATACTCCGGTTTCATCGAAAAACTTCAGCATCCAAGCCCTTATATCACGCATTTGCAAGAAAGTGTATTCAATGACAAATACATATATATGCTAATTGCTAAATTTGCTGTCGGAAAAACCGGAAGTCCGGATGTATCAGTCGGATCGGGACGGAAACGGAAATAAGCTAAAAACCATAAACATTCTACTTCTATTATGCAAAAATTAATTCTAACCTTCTTTTGCCTCATGCTGTCCTTTATAACAGCAACAGCGCAAACAGGCGAGACAAAGACCGTAACTGGTACTGTCTTTGATGAGAACAATGATCCTCTGCCGGGTGTCACCATTTCCATACAAGGAATGAGACAAGGCGGAACAGTGTCAGACGTCAACGGCAACTTTTCCATTAAAGTCCCTGTCGAGTCGGAAGCTATCACTGCTCTTTTTATCGGATATGAGAAACAGACCGTCAAGATCAAGGACAAGAACAAGGTAAAAATAAAGATGTCCGTCGCTATCAACGAACTTGATGAGGTAGTGGCCATCGGTTACGGCTCGGTGAAGAGAAGCGACGTGACTGGCTCCGTGTCAAAAGTTGACGGCGACCTGTTTGACGACAATCCTACGACAAACCCTGCCGAGCTTCTGCAAGGCCAGATGTCGGGAGTGGAAGTCACGACACAAAGCGGCGAGCTTGGCGGCAACGTGCAGATACGTGTCCGCGGTGCGGCCTCCTTGAATGCTGACGCCAGTCCGCTTTATGTTATTGACGGTGTGCCGATGGAAGAGATTGATGAAGACAATCCGCAAGGCATTGCCGGCATAAACCCGCAGGACATCAAGAGCATCGAAGTCTTGAAAGATGCCGCATCGGCGGCGATATACGGGTCGCGTGGTGCAAACGGTGTTATCCTGATAACCACCAAACTGCCGCAGAAGGCGCAACCGACGACCGTACAGTTTAATGCCAGCTATTCGTTGCAGCAACTGGAACGAAAAGTTGACGTGATGGACGCGGACGAATGGATGGCAAGCGCATCCAAATATATTGACGCCACATACGTGAACAAGTACGGCCATCTGAGTGCGACGGCTGAGGACGACTATGGCACGCGCATGGGTATTGTCGGAAAGTTCAACAGCGCATACTTCAAAGACCCGCGCTGGGCAAACGGCGGTAGAGGCGTCGGTGTCATAACCTACACCGACTCAAAAGGTGTCGAGCATGAGGTGGACGACTATGTCGGCAACCTGATGAAGGTTGACTGGCAGGATGAGTTCTACCGTCTGGCACCGATGCAGAGCTACAATCTCTCGCTGAGCGGAGCCACGGACGTGACAAGATTCCGCGCAAGTGTGGCCTACACCAATCAGGACGGTATCGTGCGCGGCACGAACAACAAGAAACTCAACGCCAACCTCAATCTTGAGACTAAATTCCTCAAGCGGTTCACCTTCGGCATCAACGTGGCGCCTTCGCTCGGTTGGCTCAGCGGCGTCAACACATCGGGAAAGTTCTCCCTGGCAGCGACTGTGTTGAGAAAAGCTCCTGTCGTGGAAGAAGACAATGGCGGACTGTACCAGAGTGCATATCCTTATCCGGCATATACATGGGGCGGCACCGCCATGAGCCCAATCGCATACGCCGATGAATATGACTATAGCCGCAACACAGTGGGCGTGAAGACCACCGCTTTCATACGGGCGGACGTCTTTGACGGACTGCAGGCGGAAGTGCAAGGCAGCTTCAGCGCAGGAAGTTCGGAGATAAAGAGTTTCGTCCCGGGCACGGTACAGAGCGGATGGTCTACGGCCGGACCAAGCGCAAACACCAAGGCCGGCATGAGAAAGACCAACTCGGAGAAATATCTTCTCCAAGGAACGCTGAAATATCTGAAGACGTTCAACGAGAAACACAGTGTAAACGCCCTGCTGGGTATGTCGCTGGAACATCGCAAAGGAAACTATTCGTATGTCGCGGCAAAGAATTTCCCTGACAATGAGAAACAAAGTTTCAATCTCAATGACGAGACGATAACATCAGCGACATACGTGACGCAGACTCCGACGAGGTTGATGAGTTATTTCACCCGCTTCCAGTATTCGTATGACGGCCGTTACATCATTAACGGTAGCGTGAGATGGGACGGTTCCAGCCGTTTCGGCGCGGACAACCGTTTTGCCTGTTTCCCGGCCGTAAGTGCCGCATGGCGCATTGATCAGGAAAAGTTCTGGACGAATATGATTGGCAAGTCAAAATGGTGGAACCAGCTGAAGCTGCGCGTCAGTTGGGGTTCAAGCGGAAACAACCGCATAGACAACAGCGCGGCAAAGGCTCTGCTCAACAACACCAACTACTCATGGAACGGAACCATAGCCACGGGATATTCGCCTGCAACACCGGACAATCCGCTGCTGAGCTGGGAGAAGACACAATCATGGAACTTCGCCCTCGACATGGGATGGCTGAAAAACCGGCTGCAGCTCACGGTGGAATACTACAACAAGACGACAAAAGACATGCTCTACAAACGGGCGATACCTGCCATTACGGGATTCTCAAGCGCATGGACTAATGTCGGAAACATACGGAATGAAGGTGTGGAGTTTGATGTCAAGACCACAAACATCAAGACAAAGAGCTTTGCATGGCAGACGATATTCACTGCCGGATATAACCGCAACACAGTGTTGGATCTTGGTGAGAACGACATGATCATGTGCGGCCGTCCCACTGGCACGCAGATTTTTCAGGTCGGACAGCCGTTGCGTGCATATTATCTTTATGAGGCTGTGGGAGTCTATCAGACAGAGGAAGACCTTCGGAAATATCCCTGCATGACCGACTCACAAGTGGGAGACCTCCGCTTCAAAGACCAGAACGGAGACGGCGTGATTGACGAAAACGACCGCACTATCGTGGGCAAGCCTACACCGGACTGGACTTTCGGTATGACAAACAAATTAAAGTATAAGGATTGGGAATTCAGTTTTGTCATCACAGCGCAGACTGGCGGCAAGATATGGAACATCCTGAGCGAGAACATGGACTATCAGGGCATGAACCTCGGACAGTACAACACCTACAAGTGGTGGTCGGACGCATGGTATTATGAGAATGACCCGGGAGACGGCAAGACACCGAGCGTGTACAGCAACTCCGGCGCAATCGCCAGCTGCTATTCCACACGATGGTTATATTCTACGGACTTCATCAAGCTGAAGAATATCACGCTCGCCTATAACTTCCCGCAATTCAACAAGAAGAGTACATATATCAAAGGACTGAGACTGTACTTATCCATACAGAATGTAGCGATGTGGGATAAATATGATGCAGGCTATTCACCTGAGACAAACAATGCGACGTGGAAAGAGCAGGCCGACTATAACTACGGTTCCCATCCGCTCAGCAGAATCTACACTCTCGGCGCAAGCCTCAGCTTTTAACCCAAACGTTGTCGGGTAAATCCAATATAACAATAAAACAACAATAAGATTATGAAGAAGACCATATCATATATTTCAAAAGTCTTTCTTGCCGCTGCGGTGCTCACAGCAGGAACGGGTACTTTTTCCTCCTGCTCCGACTATCTTGATGTCGAAGTGGGAGAACAGAAGACCGCCAAGGAGTTCTATAACAACGCATACGAGATGGATGAAGCGCTGAACGGTGTGTACAGCGGAATGATGAGCATACCGATGTATCAGTGGTATCTGAGCGAAGTCCACTCCGACAACATCTGGTCCGGAGCAGCTTCGGAAGGAAAAGCCAACGCATACGGAGCAATCCATCAGTTTGCCAGCACTTTGAGTGAAAACAGCACATTGGACAACGCCTGGGTTGCCTATTACACCGTCATCGCACGGGCTAACTCGTTCATCAGCAGGGTGCAGAATGTGGAGTATAAGGCCGACTCGCTGAAAATGCAGCAAATCGCCGAAGCCCGCTTCCTGCGAGCGCTGGCATATTTTGATCTCGTGAGATTTTGGGGCCGTGTGCCTGCCACGACAGAATCAGTCACGGTGGACATGGCTCTCACGCTGGGACAGAGTGAGCCGGTGGAAATTTATGACAACATCATTGTCCCTGACCTGAAATTCGCCATTGAAAATCTCAACGAGACTCCTCTCACTTACAACGGAGCATACGCCACCGACAACGGCAAGGTCCTGAACGCATCCAACACCAACTATTCAACAGGAAAGCCGACACCAAGCGCAGCGAAAGCGGTTTTGGGACGTGTCTATATCACAGAGGCCGGTTTCCCGCTTTACAGGGAGGAGCTGAAAGAACCTGCAAAGGAACTGTTGCTTGATGTGATAAACTACAGCAACAGCCACGGCAACCGATGGTGGGCCTCCACTGCCGACGAATGGCGCAAAATGTGGATGCACGATAATGACAACAAGTACTTCCTGTTTGAAATCCAATATGTGTGTGAGGAAGACATGGGCAATCCCGTAACATACAACAGTATCCCTAATTTCACCGGGTACAACAATTATTGGAGCTACGGCAAAGGCAACGGATATGGAATCTATGCAAGTGAGGAGGCATGGAACATCTGGTCCGACGATGAAGACAGCGAAGGCAATATCATATACGACGCACGTCAGGATTTCACCATTGACCCGACTCTCCATTCCGAGAAAAAGGTCCTTGTCATCAACAAGTGGCTGGAAAGCGACATCAAGCGCGCTGAGGTGGAGCTTGCGCCCTACTCTTTCAACGCTGTGATTGAGAAGACCATGTGGCCGCAGAACTATCCCATCATCAGACTTGAAGACGTCATGCTGATGTATGCGGAGCTTGCAGGAAACACCGATGCAACGGCCAAAGAGCTGGTCAACAGAATACGTACCCGCACCGGAAGACCGGCCCTTACCGAATGGCAGACAGCAGACAGCAAGCGCTTTCTGGAAGCTGTGAAAGACGAACGCCGACGTGAGTTCATGGGCGAGGGAATCAGATGGCACGACCTCGTCAGATGGGACAACGACCTGGAGCCCATACGCAAGATGTTCTACAACTACGGCAAAAACAATCCGGACGTCCTCCCCGCATGTATATCGGCAATGGGGCGCATACAGGATTACAGTTATCTCTATCCCATTCCGTTTAACCAAATGAAAATAAATGATGGACTTTATCAACAGAATCCGGGATATTAACATCCCGTTCGTATTGTCAGCGTTATTTATCTTTAACCTCGCTGGTGAGGCATCAGCACAAAATGCCTCTGCCTCTCCTGACATGAATGAGCCGATGACGAGCGTCATCGAACGCGGTTTGGAGCGTTGTCGCGAACAGGCCCTGACACTCGCAGAAACCGTCGGTAAGGAAGAGGGGAAATTTCCACAGACGTATGACAACGGACGCTTGCGTACGACACATTACAAGAATTGGGTGTGCGGCTTCTTTCCCGGCATGCTTTGGATGCTGAACGGCGACAAAAAGGATGAGAAGATGGAGGAATACGCCAGACTTTTCACCGAACGTGTCATCCCCTGCAAGGACATCAAGACGACACACGACCTGGGCTTCATGCTCTACTGCTGTATGGCTCCGGCCTACCGGCAGACTGGAGACAGACGCTATCTTGAAGCGATGATGACCGGAGCTGACAATCTCGCCCTGCGGTTTGACAAACGTGTGGGAGTGATAAAATCATGGAACGCAAAGAAACACTGGCGCTATCCTGTCATTATCGACAACATGATGAACCTCGAACTTCTGTGCTTTGCCGCAAGACAGAGCGGAAGCAAACGGCTCCTCAACATAGCGACAACCCACGCCCGGACAACGATGAAGAACCATTTCCGCGATGACAACAGTAGTTTCCACGTGGTGGAATACGACACGGTGAACGGCGGATATAAGGAGCGTGCCACGTATCAGGGATATGCCGACAACTCTTCATGGTCAAGGGGGCAGGCCTGGGCCTTGTATGGCTTCACAATGATGTACCGGGAAACCGGCCGGCATGAGTATCTCGATCAGGCCAAAAAGGTGGCCGCATATCTCTGCTCGCGCAAGGACTGGCCGGCAGACATGATTCCTTATTGGGATTTTGACGCCGCCCCACTCTCCTCCGCGAAAGGGGCCAAGAGAATCCTCTCCGACAGCAAGGACCGAGAGGGTTCCGTCCCGCGTGACGCTTCTGCAGCGGCCTGCATGGCGAGCGCCTTCATTGAACTGAGCATGTATGACAAAGAGAACGGGGAAAGATGGCTCGGAATGGCGGAACACCAGTTGCGCAGCCTTTCCACGCCGACATATCTTGCAGAGAGAGGCGAGAACGGCGGGTTTGTCCTGAAGCATGGCGTTGGCAACCTTAACAAGAATTCTGAGGTCGACGTCCCTCTGACATACGGAGACTATTACTACACGGAGGCTCTGCTACGCTATAAGTCAATGCTTGAAGGCAGGAAGTATATAGCCGGAGAGTCCACATCTGATGACCGGCAGTATTGGATTGACCTGCTGACGAAGATTGCGTCTCCGGTAATCGACAATCTTTCCGAAGGTTCGCTCCACAGGAATATGCCGTTCGAATCAAAAGATCCAAACCGCAGAGAGGTTTCTTATCTCGAAGCAGCCGGACGGACTATCCTCGGACTCAGCGGATGGCTTTCGCTCGGTGCTGACGGGTCAGCGGAGGGAATGTTGCGTGGCGAATGGCTTAAGAAGACGCGCAGGGCCATAGCAAACATGGTGGACACGAAGTCTCCTGACTACATGCTCTTCGACTATCTGCACATCGGGGACAAGCGTTACAATCAGGCTCTCGTGGACGCGGCCTTCTTTGCCCAAGGTCTGTTGAGGGCGAAGTCACAACTCTATGACGCCCTCGACAAGAAGACGCAACAGAACATAATCAACGAGTTGAAGCGCAGTCGCAATATCAAACCCAACGAAAGCAACTGGCTGCTCTTCGCCTCCATAATTGAGGCCTTCATGCTTGAAACGACCGGCGACTGCGACAAACAGCGGCTCACATACGGCGTAAAGCGGTTCATGGAGGACGGATGGTATAAGGGTGACGGCATCTATGGAGACGGGAACGACTACCGGGCCGACTACTACAACAGCTTTGTCATCAACACCATGCTCACCGATGTCGTCGATGTGATGGCGAAACACGGCCTTGTTGCCGATGATGTCCTTGACAGACAGCGGAAAAGACAGCAGAGATATGCCGCAATACAGGAGCGGCAGATCATGCCGGACGGAGCGTTCCCCGTATGCGGCCGTTCGATGGCCTACCGCTTCGCGTGTTTCAGCCAACTGGCCCAGACCGCGCTCCAGCACCGGCTTCCCGCTCCACTGACACCGGCACAGGTGAGATGCGCCATGACCGCAATGGTCAAGCGCATACAGCAGAATGACAACTTCGACAAAGACGGCTGGCTCGTTGCCGGTTTCTCCGGCCATCAGCCTTCCATTGCCGAAAAGTACATCAACACCGGCTCCCTCTATCTGTGCACCGCAGCGTTCAGTGCCCTCGGCCTGCCGGCCGATGATGAGTTCTGGGTTGTGCCGCAGACACCGTGGACTGCCGTCAAGGCCTATGGCGGAACAGACATTCCGTGCGATCACGCCCTGAGGGACTCAAAATGGAAAAAGAAATAGGGGCATCCGACATTTGGGGTGATATTTCGACTGATGTCAGCGTGATAAGTCTATATGACCGACGATATGATGGAAGGGATGTGGAAACGTAAGGATAATATCAAATTTTTAACATTTCGTTTTCCTTCAAAATCGAGACACAAATGCCGCGTTTTTAACATTGCCACGCCGTTTTCCGGCCGAAAAATTTTGGCGACCTTACCGTAAGGGCCTTATTGCTCTGCAACGAGCATGCCATTGGTCTGCAACGGGCACGTCGTCGCACAGCAACGAGCGCCCCGTTGCAGAGCAATAAGGCCCTTACGGTGAGACGTAAAATATGTAAGAATCTTTCGATGCGGCATATTTGTCTGATTGTCAGCAGGTTGCGAAAATCGCCGAAAAATCGCAAATTTTGGCCCGAGGTCGCGATTTCTCCGGACAATGCGCGTTTTTCGAAACGTTTGTAAAGATTGTTCTGAGTTTTTAACACTTTGGCCATATATCCGATTTTCAGGATTATCCAATATCCGGACTATCCTCCCAAATGTCGGATGAACCAGAAATAGGCTGTGAAAAGTAAAACATATTAATTTTAAATATTACTATAACAAAAAAAGAAACCATTATGAAGAGATTATTTATTGCCATTGCAGCAACGGCGATGACCGCCATTGCTGACGCGCAGGTCCTGCGACAGAATTTTATGGACGGAGTAAAGTCAGGCGACACTCTTGAGAAACATGTCTATACGGAAGCCAGGGCTTCTCAGGTATTTGAAGGAACGTGGAACGGCGCTTTCAATAAGAAAGAGAACAACATGCCTTCACCCAAGGCCGCCGAAGGACTGTCATATCCCGGATATAAAGAAGGCGGGGCTTCCATTGCGTTCGGCTATGAAGCCGGGGTGAAGGGAACTCGGACGTCCACATACACTCTGACACAAAACGGAAAAGGAGTCGGAGGCAAGGGAACCATGTATGTCAGCTGTCTTGTCCGCGTAAACGGCAAGATAGGTGTGAAATCTCCGAAACAGATAATCAATCTGGCGACATATCCAACCGGTGCGGGTGGCCGTGCCGGAATAACGATTACACGCAGTGCTACCGAACAAGGAAAAATAAATATGGGATGCGACCTGCAGAAAGTCCGGGTATTAAGTTCAAAGAGCATCAATATGAAAGAGACCAATCTCATTGTCCTGAAACTCGACTATAACAAGGGTGAGGTCTCGCTCTTTATCAATCCCGACACAAAAGGCGCTGAACCTGCGGCCGACTGCGTAGCAAAAGCCGGCGACGATCCGGAAGGCAAGTCAAGCCTCAAAGGAGCGATGAAGGCTCTCTCTATCATCAACAGCAACTCTTTCTCTAACATCCTCATCGGCAACTTCCGCATCTCTGCCGATTGGACAAGCATCTGCAACTAATGAAATACATATCTATAAAGACCGCTATCATAGTCCTGCTGTCCTTGGCCGTCTCTTCCACGGCACAGGCACAGCGGGTGAAGTACAACTTCAATTCCGGATGGCATTGGGTGACAGGAAAGAAGAATGACGTCAAGACATTCTTCCAGACGCCACTATCCCAAAAGTCCGGAGCCCATGACTGCACTTTGCCTCATGCGTGGAACGAAGACGAGGCTTTCGCCAAGACTCTCCCGGAAATGGCCGGCGGTGTCGTGTGGTACTACAAGACGTTCCGTCTTCCGCAATCCGACAAAGGGAAGAAAGTGTTCATCGAGTTTGAAGGGGCCCGTCAGGCCGCAGACGTATGGGTCAACGGCAAGTCCGTTGGGTTTCATGAAAATGGCGTCATGGCTTTTGGCTTTGACATTACACCTTATATATATTATGACCGTGCCAACGAGATATGTGTGCGCACGGATGCGGACTGGTGGTATCATGAGCGGCCGCAAGACGGAATAGCCGGAGGAACGAAATTCCAGTGGAACGACCGCAATTTCAATTTCATGGCGGCAGGTCTCAGAGCCAATGTCAATCTTCACGTCACGGGGAAAGTCCATCAGACCCTGCCCCTTTACTCCAACCTCAAGACTACCGGTGTCTATGTCTACGGCTCTGATTATGACATAAAGGGTCGGAAAGTGACCTGCAACATCGAGTCGCAGATCATCAACAGCACCGATGCCGCGGCAAAGGTGCAGCTGACAGCTGAGGTGACCGACCGGCAGACGGGAAAGACAGTAGCGAGGTTCAAAGGCTCTGCTGCCACCATCGCCGCAGGGGACACCGCCGTACTGAAAGCGAAAGAACTGCTCTCCGGCATACACTTCTGGTCATGGGGATACGGCTATCTATATGACGTCAGGACGTCACTCACCGTCAACGGCAAGACAGCTGACGAGGTGACCACACGCACCGGTTTCCGCAAAACCCGCTTCGGAGAAGGTAAAATCTGGCTCAACGACCGTGTCATGATGGTCCACGGCTACGCTCAGCGCACGACCAACGAATGGCCGGCTCTCGGTGTCAACATCCCGGCTTGGATGTCCGACTATTCTAACGATCTCTTCGTGAAGTCCGGCGGCAATGTGGTGAGATGGATGCACGTCTGCCCCTCCAAACAGGACGTCGAGTCGTGTGACCGCGTGGGACTGATACAGGCGATGCCGGCCGGTGACGCGGAAAAAGACCGTGAGGGACGCTCGTGGGAAATGAGGAAAGAACTCATGCGCGACGCCATAATCTACAACCGCAACAACCCTTCCATCATGTTCTATGAAAGCGGCAACAGCCGTGTCACCGAACAGCACATGGCGGAAATGAAAGCCATAAGGGACATGTATGACCCCAACGGCGGACGTGCCGCCGGATGCCGCGAGATGCTCAATGTCGACATTGCCGAATATGGAGGTGAGATGCTCTACATCAACAAATCCAAGAAGCATCCGATGTGGGCTATGGAATACTGCCGTGATGAGGCCAACAGACTATATTGGGATGAGTTCTCCTATCCTTACCACACGCAGGGCGCCGGTCCATACTACCGCAAGGCTTATGCCGGGAAATACAATCAGAACAACGACCAGTTTGCCATTGAGCAGATACGCCGTTGGGACGAATACTATCAGGTTCGTCCGGGATTCGGAAAGCGAAACAGTTCCGGAGGTGTGAAAATCATCTTCTCCGACTCCAACACCCACGGGCGTTCGGAAGTTCCGCAGCGTGTCAGCGGCGTCGTCGACGCTATGCGCATACCGAAGGATGCGTTCTATTGTATGCAGGTGATGTGGGACTCTTGGGTGGACATCGAGCACAAGAAGACCTACATCATAGGCCATTGGAACTATCCGGAGGGAGTCAGAAAGAACGTCTACGTCTGCTCCACATCGCCCGTCGTGGCTCTGTTGCAGGACGGCAAGGAGATCGCACGCTGCGACTCCAGCGAATATGACTTCCTGTACACGTTCAAGAACGTAGCCTGGCAGCCGGGAACACTGAAGGCCGTCGGCTATGCCGCAGACGGCACCACTGTCGAGTCTGAGTATGAGATAAAGACCGCCGGAGCGGCTGACCATATCAGACTGACACTGATGAAGGACCCCAACGGCATGAAAGCCGACGGTGCCGATGTAGCCATCGTTCAGGTTGAGGTTGTCGACAAAGATGGCATACGCTGTCCGGTAGATAACCGCACCATGCACTACACCGTGGAAGGACAAGGCGAATACCGCGGAGGGTGCGCCAAGACCGGTGAGAATGACAACGGCATCCTCAACGAATATCTGCCGGTGGAATGTGGCATAAGCCGCGTGATGGTGCGTTCGACGACAACGCCAGGCGATATCAGGCTGAACGTTTCCTGCCGCGGTCTGAAAAGTGAGACCATCTCATGGAAGTCCGAAGCCATGCCGGCAGAGGCGGCACAGGGTCTGAACACGTTCTTTGCGGCGGACAGATTGTCCGGCATACTTGACCGCGGCGAGACGCCTTTGACACCGTCTTATACTGACAAGTATGCCACGGTTGACATCATCGGTGCCGAGACAGAGACCAACCAAGACAATGTCGCCAACGCCTATGACGACAACGAGTTGACATCATGGAGCAACGACGGCAAGCTGGCCACGGCAAGCATTACCTATGAACTCCGTGAAGCTGCTCCGATAGAGAAGATCAGCCTTAAGATTTCCGGATGGAAAAGACGTTGCTATCCGCTTGAGGTCTATGCTGACGGCAAACGTGTCTTCTCGGGTTGGACACCTATATCGCTCGGTTACTGCTATCTCGACATCCCCCAACCGATAAAGGCCAAGAAGTACACGGTCAAACAAATCGGTGCCGGTGTTGACAAAGACGATTTCGACCAGATTGTCGAAATCGCAGGCGGACCGACAGGCGCTTTTGACAATGTGCAGAAGAGCGGAAAAGGCCGCGCTGAATTGAAAATAATAGAAATCGACTTCTTGAGAAAGCTATGATTTCGATGAAAAGATTTATTCTCTCCTTATGTGCAGCTGCGCTCCTGACGGACGCAGCTGCACTGCGTATAAAGTCTCTTTTCGACGCCGACTGGTATCTTGTTGCACAAAGATGATGGTTATATCTCATCATCAGAAGCGCAATTGAGACATGTATGACGGAACGGAACAAAGTTTCTTTAACGTAAGATTTCATAAACAATCGAAAACGCTCATTGCCGGCTGATATATCATGACTATCTTTGTCCACGAAGATAATCATATATTCTAACTAAACATTTATCGCAATTATGGGACAAAGACGATTTTCTATTTTCACGGGTCAGAGACTCCTTTTCATACTGACTTCGCTGGCAATGCTCGCTAATGTTACGGAAACCGATGCCTGTACGGGTATCACCCTGAAAAGCAGGGACGGACATACCGTCGTGGCACGCACCATCGAATGGGGAGGCAGCAACCTGAAAAGCAGCTATGTCGTCGTGCCACGCGGACACACGATGTCTTCCTATATCAACGGAGAAAAGGGCGGCATGACATTCCGGGCACGTTACGGATATGTGGGTATGGCTGTCGAGACGGAAGAGAATGTCACCGAAGGACTCAACGAAGAAGGACTCTCGGCGGGGTTGTTCTACTTTCCGCGTTACGGACAATATGAGGAATACAGCCCGGCTAACAGAACAAAAACCATCGGAGACCTGCAGGTGGTGGCATGGATTCTGGGTAGTTTCAAGACGATAGACGAAGTAAAGAAAGGCATCGCCGACATTCACATAACCACTGCCGACCCGCGTTCATCAACTGTCCACTGGCGAATAGCCGAGCCTTCGGGACGACAGGTTGTGCTGGAGATTGTGGACGGGAAAACAACATTCTATGAGAATCCCATCGGTGTGCTCACCAATTCGCCGGGCTTCGAGTGGCACCTGACCAATCTCAACAACTACATCAACCTCCGTCCCGGGACTGAAGAACCGCGCGCGATGGGCAGCTTCGGGATGGCCTCCTTCGGCGCGGGCAGCAGCATGATAGGACTGCCGGGAGACGTCACGCCGCCGGCACGGTTTGTCAGGGCCGCCTTCTACACGGCTACGGCACGACAGGCGGACACGACCGAGGAGAACGTGATGCAGTCGTTCCAGATACTGAACAACTTTGATATTCCGCCCGGTGTTGAGTTTGCAGAGGGAAAAGTTCCGTCGGACATACCCAGTGCCACGCAATGGACAACGGCCACGGACATGAGCGGAAGGAAGATCTACTACCGCACGATGTACAACAGCGCCATACGCTGTCTGGACCTTGGCACCATCGACTTCGCGAAAGTAAAGTATCAGTCGGCTCCGCTCGACAACACGAAAACCCAACCGGTGACAATGATCAGGGTGAAATGATGGGTGACAAAGATGACGTCAACATCATTAGGCTTGAAGGTGATGCACTCAGAACAAGGAGGCTTAACTGATAATATGAAAATAGAGGCGGATGACCGCGACTGGGTCATCCGCCTCTATTTTCATATTATCGGTGTCTGAAACAGACTTGAATCTATATAGAGCCGACACATGGTCGAGCGCTATTTCACGGCGTTGGCATCTACGTGCTCGAGCAACTTCACTGCATCGACATACTGCGCAATGCCTTCAGCCACCTGCTTGGCGGCTTTCATGGCCAGCACGACGGTCTGCGGACGGTGGACGACGTCGCCGCCGGCAAAGACTCCGCGGCGGGTGGTCATGCCGTATGGGCGTTCGGTGGTGATGACATAGCCTTTCTCATCGACGTCGATGCCGTCGGTCGTCGACACGATACGGTTGGCCGGACGAGATCCGATGGCGAGGAAGATGCGGTCGAAAGGTTCGACGTGCTCACCGTCGGGCGACACGAGGCGTACCTCCTTCAGACGGCCGCGGGCATCGCCGATGAACTCCGTGGCCTGCGTCTGCCAAAGGAACTTGACACCCTCCTCCACCGCTTCTGTATATTCGCGCTCGATGGCAGGCATGTCAGCCTGCGTCTTACGGTAGATGACGGTGACATCGGCCCCGAGGCGGATGCACGTGCGGGCGGCATCCATAGCCACGTTTCCACCGCCGATGACACCCACGCGCTCGCCGCTACGCAACGGTATGCGGCTGCGCACGGTAGCTCCTTCGTTATAGGCTGCCACCTGATGGAGCAGATGGATCGACTGGATGACACCGTTGAGACGGGCTCCCGGAGTGTCGATGGTCTGAGGCAGTGCCGTACCGGTGCCGATGAAGATGGCATCGTAGCCGTCGGCAAAGATGCTGTCGACGGTCACGTCGTTGCGGCCCACCATGCAGCCCGTGCGGAACTCAACGCCGAGCGCCTCTATCTTCTTTATCTCATTGCGCACTACCTGTTTCGGCAGACGGTACTCGGGAATGCCGTACATGAGCACGCCGCCAGGTTCGTCCTGTCCCTCAAAGATGGTGACGCTGAATCCCTGACGGGCAAGGTCGCCGGCAACGGTCAGTCCGGCAGGACCGGAACCAATCACAGCCACACGACCGCGCGTCTTCTGAGGAAGTTTCTCGCGGGTGAGGTTCATCTCGGTGTCGAAGTCGGCAAGGAAACTCTCCAGACGTCCTATCTGTACCGGCTCGCCTTTCTTTCCAAGCACGCAGTTGCCCTGACACTGTTTCTCGTGTGGACAGACACGGCCGCAGATGGCCGGCAGACTGCTGATTTCGTTTATCACGTTCATGGCTTCACCGAAGTTGCCTTTCGACAGCTGATGGATGAAGTCGGGGATATTGTTGCCAATGGGACAGCCCTTGCGGCACTGCGGAACCTTGCAGTGCAGGCAGCGCTTGGCCTCGGTGATGGCTTCAAGCGGCGTGAAAGGCTCATGGATTACTTGAAACGGCGATTGCTGTTCTTCTTGCATATTTCTTTTGTGAGTATTTTTAAGAAAAAGAAAAGTCTTTCGAGGAGGGAGGAGTGTGGAGTGAGGAGAGAGAATACTGTCTTAAAGAATAGCTTGTCAGACATTTCTCCTTCTTCACTCCACACTCCTCCCTCCTCGAAAGACTCTCCTCTTTCTTCAGAAAAAGTCAATTTCCTTTAATATCAGATATCAGAGCTTGGCCAGTTCTACGACTTTGTCAACCGCTGCGCTCAGCCCGTCGGCGTTCTTGCCTCCGGCCGTCGCGTAGTGGGGCTGTCCGCCGCCACCGCCCTGAATCAGCTTGGCGGCCTCGCGCACCATCTGACCTGCGTTCAGACCGAAATCCTTCACCATGTCGTCGCTCAGCATGACGCTCAGCATGGGCTTGTCGGCAGATTTCGTACCGATGACGCAGAGCAGACGCTCGGGCACTGCCTGACGGATCTTGAACACAAGGTCCTTGGCTGCGGCGGCATCCATCGGCAGCACGGCCGTGATGACCTTGACGCCGTTGACCTCACGTATCTTCTGAATGAGACTGTCCTTGGTGCGCTCCACGGCCTGTGCGTGGAACTGCTCAATCTCTTTCTTCATCGTGTCGTGCTCGTCGATGTACTTACTGATGACGCCCTGCAGGTCCTTGGCGTTGTTGAACAGAGCCTTGATGGCCTTGATGCCGTCCTCCAGATTGTACATCAGTTCCTCACATTCGCGACCCGTCTTGGCCTCGATGCGGCGCACGCCGGCGGCTACGCTGCTCTCGCTGACAATCTTGAACATACCGATCTTGCCCGTGGCCGAAGCATGGATACCGCCGCAGAACTCGCAGCTCGGTCCGAAGCGAACCACGCGCACCTTGTCACCATACTTCTCTCCGAACAGAGCGACGGCTCCCATCTTCTTAGCTTCCTCGAGCGGAGTGTCGCGATGCTCGTCGAGCGGCAGGTTCTGACGGATCATGTCGTTGACGATGCGCTCGGCCTGACGTAGCTCCTCGTCGGTAACCTTCTGGAAGTGGGAGAAGTCAAAGCGCAGCGTGTCGGCGCTGACGTACGAACCCTTCTGCTCCACATGGTCGCCGAGCACCTGTTTCAGGGCGTAGTCGAGGAGGTGGGTGGCCGTGTGGTTGGCGGCGCTGCCCTCACGCTTGTCCGTGTCTACACAGGCCATGAAGTCGGCTTCGGGATTCTTGGGCAGTTCCTTAACGATATGTATGCTCTGGTTGTTCTCGCGCTTGGTGTCAATTACGGTCACTGTCTCGTTCTCGCTGACGAGCACACCGCAGTCTCCCACCTGTCCTCCCATCTCACCGTAGAACGGCGTGTGGTCGAGCACGAGCTCAAAGTATGTATTCTTCTTCTGTGTCACCTTGCGATAACGGAGTATGCGGCACTCGTGTTCCGTATAGTCGTAACCGACAAACTGCTGCTCGCCGGGCATGAGTTCTGTCCAATCAGAGTTCTCTACCTGTGCGGCATTGCGGGCACGCTCCTTCTGCTTCTGCATCTCGGCGTCAAACTGTTTCTCGTCGACGGTCAGTCCGTTCTCACGGCAGATAAGTTCGGTGAGGTCGAGCGGGAATCCGTAGGTATCGAAGAGGCGGAAGGCCTGAACACCGTCCAGTTCGGTCTTGCCGTGTGCACGGGTTTCCTCCATAGCGGCGTTGAGCAGGCTGATTCCCTTGTCGAGCGTGCGGAGGAACGAGTCTTCCTCTTCCTTCATCACGCGGCCGATGAGTTCGCGCTGTGCCACCAGTTCGGGATAGGCTCCGCCCATCTCGCTGATGAACACCGGCAGCAGACGGTGGATGAACGCCTCTTTCTGTCCGAGGAACGTGTAGGCGTAGCGAACGGCGCGACGCAGGATGCGGCGGATGACATATCCGGCCTTGGCATTGCCGGGCAGCTGGCCGTCGGCGATGGAGAACGACACGGCACGCAGGTGGTCGGCAATGACGCGCATAGCCACGTCGACATCCTCACTCTGTCCGTATTCCTTGCCGGAGAGGCGTGATATTTCCTTGATGACAGGCTGGAAGACGTCAGTGTCATAGTTGGAGTGCTTGCCTTGCAGAGCGCGCACGAGACGCTCAAAGCCCATTCCGGTATCAATGACGTTCATCGACAACTTCTCCAATGAACCGTCGGCCTTGCGGTTGAACTGCATGAAGACGAGGTTCCATATCTCGATGACCTGCGGGTCGTCTTTGTTGACGAGCTCACGGCCCGGCACTTTGGCTTTTTCTTCCGGCGTGCGGGAGTCGAGATGGATTTCAGAGCAAGGTCCGCAGGGGCCCGTGTCACCCATTTCCCAGAAGTTGTCGTGCTTGTTGCCGTTAATGATGTGGTCGGCCGGCACGTGCTTGGCCCAGATAGCAGCAGCCTCATCGTCGCGACTGAGGTTTTCTTCCTTTGATCCTTCAAAGACCGTAACATACAGATCCTTGGGATCGAGCTTCAGTACGTCGACCAGATATTCCCATGCCATGTCGATGGCACCTTCCTTGAAGTAGTCACCGAAGCTCCAGTTGCCGAGCATCTCGAACATGGTGTGATGGTAGGTGTCGTGGCCCACCTCTTCGAGGTCATTGTGTTTTCCGCTCACGCGCAGACACTTCTGTGAGTCGGCGCGACGGCGCGGCTCCGGTTCACGTGTGCCCAGGATGATGTCTTTCCACTGGTTCATACCGGCGTTGGTGAACATCAGCGTAGGGTCATCCTTGATTACCATCGGTGCGGAGGGCACGATGGCATGTCCCTTCGACTCGAAAAACTTCTTGAACGAGTCGCGGATTTCGTTGGCTGTCATCATAACTATTTAGTCCTTATTTTATTAAATCCTTTTAAAAGTTTTGCAAAGATACGCCGTTTTTGGTATATTTGCAAATCTTTTTTATCATTGTTTGACTAAAACCGCTAATAATTATGGCGCTGAATACCAACAAAAACCTGAAACTGTATTACTCCATCAGCGAGGTGGCTGCCATGTTTGAACTCAACGAGAGCACACTGCGCTATTGGGAGAAAGAGTTTCCATACCTCAAGCCGAAGACCAGCGGTCCGAGCAAGGTGCGCCAATATACGGAAAAGGACATCGAGCAGATAAGGCTCATCCACAGTCTTGTGAAGGTCAGGGGCTTCAAACTTGCCGCAGCCAAAAAGATTATCAACAGCAACCGCAACGGCGCCGAGCGCACGGCCGATGTTCTCGAACGGCTCACAGCCGTCAAAGAAGACCTGATCGCACTGAAAAAACAAATCGAAGGACTAATTTAAGTGAAGAACGAAGAATTTGCTGCCGCCTTTCCCACATTGCAGACATTTTGAAGCAACGTTGGAAAGGCGGCAGCAAATTCTTCGTTCTTCACTCTTCGTTCTTCACTTAAAGACCGTTCTTCATTTTCTCTATCATTATCCTCGCAGCATTGTCCGGAGCCTTTTCGTCGCCCAAACGGCGGCGCACGTCGTCGTATCCGCGCATCATCTCCTCACGGGCCGGCTGTCCCGGCAGTATGGCAAGCAGCTCACGGCGTATGTTCTCCACCGAGAACGTGTCGGCCACAAGCTCCTTGACGACCTCACGATCGGCTATGAGATTGACCAGCGATATGTAGCGGACCTTCAGCAGATGACGCCGCAGGAAAGCTATGACCTTGGGTATAGGTGTCTCGTAGCATACGACTTGAGGCACACCGAACAGTGCCGTCTCGAGCGTGGCCGTGCCGCTGGTGACGAGTGCGGCCGTGGCCGAAGCCAAAAGCGGGTAGGTCTGGTTGTAGACTACCTCGACATCTGTCCCGGCTATAAAGCGGTCGTAATATCCGGCCGGTATCGACGGGGCCCCGGCAAGCACAATCCGATAGTCGCCGGCAAGTCCGCGGGTGGCCTCTATCATGGCCGGCAGATTGTCCTTTATCTCCTGACGGCGTGAGCCGGCAAGGAGGGCAATGGTCTTTTTTGTGGAGGGAGGAGTGTGGAGGGAGGAGGGAGATTGGCCTGACACGCTTTTCTTTATGTCAGTATTCTCACTCCTCACTCCACGCTCCTCACTCCTCACTCCACACTCCTCACTCCTCAATAAGAGATACTCCCCTACCTCATCCGCCGTGGGATTGCCCACGTAATGTATCGGGTAGCCGTGTTTCCCTTCAAAGAACTCGACTTCAAAGGGCAGGATGGAGAAAAGTTCGTCAACGTCGCGCTTGATGTTCTTTATGCGATATTCCTTCCACGCCCATATCTTAGGCGCGATATAATAGAAGACGGGGATGTCCGTATGGCTCTTGACATATCGGGCTATGCTGAGATTGAATCCCGGATAGTCCACCAATATGACCACGTCGGGCCGCCAGTCGGCGATGTCCTGCTTGCAGCGGCGCATGTTGCCGAGTATCGTCGGCAGGTGGAGCAACACCGGGACGAAACCCATGTAGGCCAGTTCCCGATAGTGGCGGACCATCGTACCGCCCACGGCCGCCATCAGGTCGCCGCCGATAAAACGAAATTCCGCCGCGGCGTCACGCTGCTTCAGCGACTGCATGAGCCGCGAGGCGTGTAGGTCACCGCTGGCTTCACCGGCTATAAGATAGTATTTCATATCACGATATTATTTTTCAAAAACAGTTAATACGACGGTATACGTCCAATCCATACGATGAGACACCACCCTACGGTTTCTTACGATGTTTTCATCCAATGTTTCATCCGATATTTCATCCGATGTTTCATCCGATATTTCATCCGATGTTTCATCCGATGTTTCATCCGATATTTCATCCGATGTTTCATCCAACCGTAGGGACATATTCTTGTATTTGTCCGCAACTTCTTGTAGTTGTCCGCAACGAAATATTGTATATATCATAGGCGGACAAATACAAGAATATGTCCCTACGGTTGGATGAAACACCGAATGAGGACACTGGATGGAACCGCCTCGAGGACTTGTGAATCCCACAAGAGTAATCACGCTTCATCACTCAGACCACTGTCCTAAAGAAACCTCTGTCTTCAGAACTCCCAGTCCTTCATCCGTTCCATCATCTCATAGCTCGTCACGTCGACCTCGGTCGGCGTGATGGCCACATAGCCGTGGTTGAGCGCCCAGTTGTCGGTATCCTCGGCTTCCGGCTCATCGTTGGTATATTCGCCCGTCATCCAGTAGTAGTCGTAGCCACGGGGATGATGGCATCTGACGACCTCGTTGCCCCACGTGCCGCACGCCATGCGACAGATGCGCACACCGCGGAACTCCGTGGCGATCGGGAAATTGACGTTGAGGCAGACACCTCGGGGCAGTCCATCGCGGAGGACACGCTCCGTGATCGAGCGCACGAGCGAGGCGAGCGGAGCGAAATCGGCGTCGTCGCTATGGTCGCAGAGCGAAAACGCCACCGACGGAATATACTTCATGCAGCCCTCCATCGTCACGCCCATCGTTCCGGAGTAGTGGCTGTTGACGGAGGCATTGTCACCGTGGTTGATACCGCCGATGACCATATCGGGCCAACGGTCCTTGCAGAGCTGGTCGAGGGCTATCTTGACGCAGTCGACCGGCGTACCGCTGCACGACCATATCTCGACACCCTCACGTCTGCGACGCAGCTTGAGACGCAGCGGGTCGGCCGCAGAAAATGCGCAGGAGAAACCGCTACGTCCCGACTCGGGAGCGCAGACGAGCAGGTCGGCCAACGGGCTGACCATTTCGATGAGACTCTGAAGTCCTTTGGAGTGGTAGCCGTCGTCGTTTGATATGAGTATGAGTGGTCTTTTCGTTTCCATTTGTTCCGTTTTTGATTTACAACCGACAAAGATAGCACATTTTTCTGAGTATTCGGTAATTTGAGAGGTAGAATACCATCCTTTACACACATTCAATATAACAAAATGTAGGGTCGCGACCCGTCGCGACCGCCTCGTGGTCTATGCATAGCCATCGCTGTCTATCGCTCCTTCGAACGGGTTGAGTCGAGTGGCAATGAGGCGGTCGCGACGGGTCGCGACCCTACTTTTCGGTGATATAAATACTAATTAAAAGATATATACAGAGAAGCTATCAGAACAAACGGCAATTCAGAAAATAGCGGACAAAAAGTGTTAAAAAAGCCCTCTAAACGCCTTCATTTTGCCATTCTTTTCGACGAAAGTGTCCGACGGTCGCAAATATCGCAAAATAGCGCGTGCAAGTGTAACCGACTGACATCAAGACCGTTGCGTCTCAAACCTGCAAACTGTGCAATTTTTGAAGGCCGAAAAGCGGCTTTTTCGGCCCCAAAAAGCTGATTTTTCGCTGCCGCAGCGGCCCCGCTGGGTCGCAACGGCGTGCTCGTTGGAGTGCAACGGGGCGCTCGTTGCAGACCCGCGGCGGCCCCGTTGCAACCTCGCGGGGCCGCCACGGCGCGACCGTCGTCTGACGAACGTGATTTTCCGGCCATTCGGAGTCAAAATACTCACATTTTCGTTTGTCCGGATTTTTTTAGCAACAATATTTACAGTTTCCTGTATCCAAAGGCCCTAACAACCTTAAAGACATTAAAGATCTTAATGACCTCAGAGCCCTTAATGTCCGTTTCAATTACTAAAAAAGGTTCACAAATCATGTTTTTTCGTATTATTTATGTAACTTTGCACCACGGATGCAGTTTTGTCACCTAACCGGCGAGTCACACAAACGGGCCCTTCAGGATGGGCACAGACATTACGCTCCCAAACCAAAAGGTATCACAAACGACGGTAAATTATCGTTATGGGAAAAATAATCGCATTAGCAAACCAGAAAGGCGGTGTGGGCAAAACCACCACCACCATCAATCTGGCGGCTTCGCTCGCCACGCTGGAGAAAAACGTATTAGTCGTAGACGCCGACCCGCAGGCCAACGCTTCGAGCGGACTGGGCGTCGACATAAAGCAGGTGGACTGCTCACTCTATGAGTGCATCATCGACCAGGCCGACGTGCGTGACGCCATCTACACGACCGACATCGACGGGCTGGACATCATCCCAAGCCACATCGACCTCGTCGGAGCCGAAATCGAAATGCTCAACCTCAACGACCGCGAGACCGTGCTCAAGAGATTGCTCGACCCGATACGCAGCGAATATGACTACATCCTCATCGACTGCAGCCCTTCGCTGGGTCTGATCACGGTCAACTCGCTCACCGCGGCCGACTCGGTCATCATCCCCGTGCAATGCGAATATTTCGCTCTCGAAGGCATCAGCAAACTGCTGAACACCATCAAAATCATCAAGAGCAAACTCAACACACGACTGGAGATCGAGGGATTCCTGCTCACGATGTACGACTCGCGTCTCCGTCTGGCCAACCAGATATACGACGAGGTGAAACGCCACTTCCAGGAACTGGTCTTCAAGACCGTCATCCAGCGCAACGTCAAGCTGAGCGAAAGCCCGAGCCACGGACTTCCCGTCATCCTCTACGACGCCGACTCGACGGGAAGCAAGAACCACCTGGCACTGGCAAAGGAGATAATAAACAAGAATTAGGAATGATGTGTTTTGAATGGTGAGTGGTGAATGGTGAGCGGTGAGTTGGCCGGCCTGCGGCCGATTACGACTTTTCCAATTACGAATTGCGATGGGCGGAGTCAGACTCCGTGACGATATCGGGAAATGAGAGGCATGGCAACTCATAATTGACAACTCACAATCGGCCACAGGCCGACCAACTCACCATTCACCACTCATCACTCGCCATTCACCACTCACCATTCTCCATTCTAAACTCACCATCCAAAACTTAAGAAATATGGCAGTACACAAGAAATACAATAAGAGCGTGCTCGGACGAGGGCTCGACGACATCGGAAACGGACGAGGGCTCGACGCACTGATAGACACCGGAGAGGTGCGCACGCAGGGGTCGTCAAACCTCAGCGAGATACCGGTGGCGCAGATTGAGCCTAATCCCAACCAGCCGCGACGCGAATTTGACGAAGACGCGCTCCACGAACTGGCCGCAAGCATACGCGAAATAGGTATCATCCAGCCCGTCACGCTGCGTCAGACAGCCGAAGGAAACTATCAGATCATCGCCGGCGAACGCCGCTGGAGAGCGTCACAGATAGCCGGACTGACCGCCATACCGGCCTACATACGCACCGTTCAGGACGAGAACGTCATGGAAATGGCTCTCGTCGAAAACATACAGCGCGAGGACCTCAACGCCATCGAGATAGCACTCGCCTACGAACATCTGTCAGAGACGACAGGCATGACGCAGGAGAAGATTTCGGAGCGCGTGGGCAAGAGCCGCGCCGCCGTGACCAACTACATGCGACTGCTCAAACTCCCGGCACAGGTCCAGATGGCACTGAAAAACCGCGAGATAGACATGGGACACGCCCGGGCACTGCTCGCCATCGACAGCCCGAGCGTACAGATACGCCTCTTCAAGGAGATTCAGAAGAACGGATATTCCGTCCGCAAGGTCGAAGAGATGGTCAACATGCTCAAAAGCGGCGAAGACGTACAGACGGCAAAGAAGAAGATTGCCGCGCAGGCACAGCTGCCGGAAGAGTTTGCGACACTGCGCAACCGGCTGTCAGACCTCTTCAAGACAAAAGTGCAGATGACATGCTCGCCCAAAGGCAAGGGAAAAATCAGCATCCCGTTCGCCAACGAGGAGGAGCTGGAACACATCATGCAGGCACTCGACAGCATGGGCGGCAGACAATGAACTAACGACGAAGTCCGAAGAAGAAGTTGAAATCCGCAAGTACGACATACAAGTTGCGTCTGTTGACGGTGATGATGATGCTCACCGTCGGGACGGCATGTCTGACGGCGCAGGATGACGTGGCACCAATGGACACAATCATCCGAACCGACATGGCCGCCAAGACAGCCGACATTCCCCTCACCACGGCCGATGTCATCGGCATCGACACGCTCACGGCAGACACGCTCGGTCTCACCACAAAGGACGTAAAGCAGCGAAAACAGAAAGCCCCACGCGACTGGGCGACATGGCGGCCGAACCCGCAACGGGCTATGTGGTTGGCTATGGTGCTGCCCGGAGCCGGACAGATATACAACCGCAAGTATTGGAAACTGCCGATTTTCTACGGCGGCATGATGGGATGTCTCTACGCAATGAACTGGAACAACATGATGTACAAGGACTACTCGCAAGCCTATCTCGACATCATGGACGACGACCCGACCACGCAGAGCTACAACACATTCCTCCATCTGGGACGCAAGATAGACGCCTCCAACGAGGAACGCTATAAGAAACTATTCAAAAGCCGCAAGGACAAGTACCGCCGCTGGCGCGACCTGAGTTTCTTCTGCCTCATCGGAGTCTACGCACTGTCGGTCATCGACGCCTACGTTGACGCCGAACTGTCACAATTTGACATATCCAAAGACCTAAGTCTGAGAGTCGAACCGGCCGTCATCAACGGCTGGCAACAGGGCAACAGCCTCGATGCGGCGGCCCTCGGACTGCAGTGTAGCCTCGTGTTCTGACCTGCCGGAAGTGCACAAACGCTTACACATTACTATATATTACACTCGAATGATGAACAACAAAACAATAATATTGACCATCACGATGCTCTTTTCCGGTCACTGCGCGATGCAGGCCCAGGACGACAACGTCACACCGGACGAGATAACCGTGACCGACCAGAAAGGAATAGAAGAAGTCGTGGCCTTTCCCGAAGCGATGGGATATGAGCTGGACAGCCTCATGAACCTCTACATGTCCAAAAACTATCTGGACGAGGCGGGCGACTGTCAAATGAAAGACATCAACCCCGTGTTTGAAAAAGAGGTTTACATCGAGCGACTCGGCCGCATCCCGTCCATGATGGAGATGCCATACAACGATGTCGTACAGAAGTTCATTGACCGTTACAGCGGCCGTCTGCGCCACTCGGTGAGCTACATGCTGGGCGCATCAAACTTCTATATACCTATATTTGAAGAGGCATTGGAGGCTTACGGCCTGCCACTCGAACTGAAATATCTGCCCATCATCGAGTCCGCACTCAACCCGACAGCCGTCTCACGCGTCGGAGCGACAGGATTGTGGCAATTCATGTTGGCCACAGGCAAGCAGTACGGACTCAACGTCAACTCACTCGTCGACGAGCGCCGCGACCCCGTCAAGTCGTCGTATGCCGCCGCCCACTATCTGAGCGACCTCTACAAAATCTTCGGCGACTGGAATCTTGTCATCGCAGCATACAACTGCGGCCCGGAGCAGATCAACAAAGCAATCCATCGTTCCAACGGCGAACGCGACTATTGGCAAATCTATCCCTATCTCCCGAAAGAGACACGTGGCTACGTTCCGGCTTTCATCGCAGCCAACTACATCATGACCTACTACTGCGAGCACAACATCTGCCCGATGACAACACGTCTGCCGGCCAAGACAGACACCGTCCTCGTCAACCGCAACGTCCATCTCGAACAGATAGCGGAGGTCTGCAACATCGACATCGAGCAGCTGCGGGCGCTCAATCCGGCCTATCGGCGTGACATCGTGCCCGGCGCGACAGAACCGTCGGCCGTCCGTCTGCCGCAGACAGAAGTCGGAAAGTTCATCGACAACGAGGAAGCCGTCTACAACTACAAGTCCGACCAGCTGATATCCAAGCGCGCCGTGGTCGAAGTCAACGAAGACAAGGCGGTCGCTACGACATATAAAGGCAAGTCGTCATCACGCAGCAGAAAAGCGACAAAGAGCCGCAGGTCATCCAAAGCGAAGACCGTGACCATCCGGAGCGGCCAGACCTTGTCGGAGATAGCCCGCAAGCACGGCACGACCGTGGCCAAACTGAAGAAACTCAACGGCATCAAAGGTTCCAACATACGGGCCGGAAAGAAGCTCAGAGTGAAATAACAAAGACACCATAATCCCCATCTTCTCCCCTCACAGGGAGCAGATGGGGATTTTTGCTAATACATCCCGCACGACGACAAAGGCCGACAAAAGGAGCGGGACGGCCCGAATGAAGAGACAGCAGAGGCCAAAACGCACGACGCAAGGGCCTGAAAGGAAGACAACAGAGACCTGATGACAATAGGAAAACGACATAAAACCAATTGAAGGCACGACAATGGACGACGAACAGATAAAGAGAGAAGAGGCTGACGCCAAACTCATAAACGATGCGTTCCAGCATCTGTTAGACACATATATGGCTTCACGCCACCGCAAGAAGGTGGACATCATCACCAAGGCGTTCAATTTCGCACGTCAGGCACACAAGGGTGTGCGGCGACTTTCGGGCGAACCGTACATCATGCACCCCATCGCCGTGGCCCAGATAGCATGCGAGGAGGTCGGACTGGGTTCAACCAGCATCTGCGCCGCACTGCTCCATGACGTCGTGGAAGACACCGACTACACCACAGAGGACATCGAGAACATCTTCGGACCGAAGGTGGCGCAAATCGTCGACGGCCTCACGAAAATCAGCGGAGGCATCTTCGGCGACCAGGCTTCGGCGCAGGCAGAGAACTTCAAGAAGCTCCTGCTCACCATGAGCGACGACATCCGCGTCATACTGATAAAGATATGCGACCGTCTCCACAACATGCGTACGCTGGCCAGCCAGCCCGCCAACAAGCAATATAAGATTGCAGGAGAAACGCTCTACATCTATGCGCCGCTGTCAAACCGCCTCGGTCTCTACAAGATAAAGACCGAACTGGAAGACCTCAGCTTCCGCTATGAGCATCCGGAGCAGTATGCCACCATCCAGGCCAAGCTCGCCTCGACGCAGGCTTCACGCCACGAACTGTTCGACAACTTCACCGCGCCGATAGAGGAGTCGCTCCGCGAGATGGGAATAGACTACGTCATAAAGGAGCGCGTCAAGAGTCCCTACTCCATCTGGCACAAGATGCAGACCAAGCATGTCACGTTCGAAGACATCTACGACATCCTTGCCGTGCGCATCATCTTCACCCCTAAGAACCGGGAAGAGGAGATCACGGAGTGCTTCAAGATATATGTGGCCATCAACAAGATATACCAATCCCATCCCGACCGGCTCCGCGACTGGATCAACCACCCGAAAGCCAACGGCTATCAGGCGCTCCACGTCACGCTCATGTCCAAGCAAGGACGCTGGATAGAGGTACAGATACGCTCCGACCGCATGGACGAAGTGGCCGAGCAGGGCTTTGCCGCCCACTGGAAATACAAGGAAGACGGCCACATCGAGATGAACGAGGACGACGGAGAGCTCAACGAATGGCTCCACACCATAAAGGAAATCCTCGACGACCCGCAGCCGAACGCTATGGACTTCCTCGACGCCATCAAGCTCAACCTCTTCGCTTCAGAGATATTTGTGTTCACCCCGAAGGGTGAGATCAAGACGATGCCGGCGGGATGTACGGCCCTCGACTTCGCCTTCTCCATCCACACCTTCCTCGGAAGCCACTGTATCGGCGCAAAGGTCAACCACAAGCTCGTCCCGCTGAGCCACAAACTCCAGAGCGGCGACCAGGTGGAGATACTCACGTCCAAGTCGCAACACGTCCAGCCGTCATGGATCAACTTTGCCTCCACGGCCAAGGCGAAGGCAAAAATCGAAGCCATCCTGCGCCGCGGCAGCCGCGAGAAACAGAAGCAGGGCGAGGAAATCTTTACGGCTTTCCTCAAGAAGCACGACATCGACTACACCACGGCTGCGGCAGATCGTCTGGCCGCGTTCCACGAAGTGCCCAAACGGGAGAACTTCTTCCAGGCACTCGGCGAAAAGACCATCCTGCTCGGCGAAAAGGATGTCGACGAACTGCAGGAGAAGAAGGCTAAAAACGGCAAGAGCCGGGGCTGGCGCAAGTTTGTCCCCTTCATCAAGTCGGACAAGACCAAGAAGGAGGAAGAACAGCAACCGGCGCTCTTTGTCGTGCCGGAGAAGTTCAACCGGAAGAAGCCCATCTACATCACCGACGAGAACATCACGCAGTACAAGTTTACGCACTGCTGCCACCCGATACCCGGCGACGACATCCTCGGATATATCGACGCCAAGAAACAGATCGAGATACACAAGCGTTCGTGTCCCGTAGCGGCCAAACTGAAATCCAGCTTCGGCAACCGCATCCTCGACGCCAAGTGGGACATGCACCGCAAACTCTACTTCGACGCAAGCATCCTGATACGCGGCATCGACCGCATCGGCATGCTCAACGACGTGACCCGCATCATCTCCAACCAGATGAACATCAACATCCACAAAGTGACCATCACCTGTCAGGACGGCATCTTCGAAGGAGCGCTGGACGTGCGTGTGCATGACCGTGACGACGTAAAGGACCTCGTCGACAGCCTCAAGAAGGTCAACGGACTGCAGAACGTGACGCAAATCATGTAGGAAGAGCGTGCGGACAACAGAAGACACTAACCATACAACCACATCAACATCTCAAATGAAAAGAATACTGACCCTACTGACAATCATGCTGGTCACGGCCACCGGCACCCTTGCGGCCGACAAATACGACAATCCCGACACTATCGTCGTCTCCCGCGACGGCACCGGTGAGTTCAGGACCATCGGCGAGGCCATCGAGGTGTGCCGCGCCTTCATGGACTACCACAAGGTCATCTACGTCAAGCGCGGCGTCTACAAGGAGAAGCTCATCGTCCCGCAGTGGCTCACCAACATCGAGATATTGGGCGAAGACCGCGACGCCACCGTCATCACCTACGACGACCACGCCAACATCCCCAACCCCGCCACGGGACGAGGCATCGGCACCTTCCGGACATACACCGTCAAGGTCGAAGGCAACAGCATCACCTTCCGCAACATCACCATCGAGAACAACGCAGCCCGCCTCGGTCAGGCCGTCGCCCTCCACACCGAAGGCGACCGGCTGGCCTTCGTCAACTGCCGTCTGCTCGGCCATCAGGACACCGTCTACACGGGCGTGGCCGGCACACGACTCTTCTTCCGCGACTGCTACATAGAGGGCACGACCGACTTCATCTTCGGCCCGTCGACAGCATGGTTTGAGAACTGCGAGATACGCAGTCGCGCCGACTCCTACATCACAGCCGCATCGACGCCCAAGGACCGTCCCTACGGCTACATCTTCAACCGCTGCCGTCTCACGGCCGACGCCAATGTGACCAAGGTCTACCTCGGCCGTCCGTGGCGCGACTACGGCTACACGCTCTTCATCGACTGCGAGATTGGCCGGCACATACGCCCCGAGGGATGGCACCACTGGCAGAAAGAACGCCAGCAGACAGCCCGCTACATGGAGTACGGCAACAGCGGCGAGGGTGCCGCAACCGACCGCCGCGCCCCGTGGACCCGCCGTCTGACCAAAAAGGAAGCCGCCAAGATCACGATGGAAGAGGTGTTCTCCATCAACGACAAGTGGACACCGGAGCCATAAATCCCCGTCCGGAGGACGTATCACACAATCCGGATCAGCACGAGTAGGGACATATCCAGACATGCCTCCTCATGAGACTCTCCGCACACATATAATATGTGTTTCATTCAACGTGACAAGCTCTTTTGGAAGTCTTCAAGTGAGGTAACTGCAGGAAGGGTGTGTAGAATTAAAAGTAGGGTCGCGACCCGTCGCGACCGCCTCCTTGCCACATAATCAAACACCTGATGGAACGTGTATATAAGCCAACAGACCGCGTTGAATCAGTTGGTAAGGAGGCGGTCGCGACGGGTCGCGACCCTACTTGTAATTCTACACACCCTCACTACGAAATCCCGTGTCATGATAATATCAAAAATTTAACACACGAAAAACGCTCGAAAAAAACGGCGGTGACGCTCCGATTTTAACATTTGCACGTCGTTTTTCGACGAAAAAAATTCCGTGGCCTTGCCGTAAGGGCCCCGCGGGATCGCAACGGCATGCTTATTGTCTCGCAACGGGCACGCCGTTGTAATGCAACGAGCGCCCCGTTGCAACCCCGCGGGGCCCTTACGGCACGGGAAAAACGGCGAAAAAGTTGCACATTTCGTCGATTTCGGTCGTAACACATTGTGGCTCAGGGAGAAAAAGATGCACGCGCAAAACTCGCATATTTGAGACCGAGGGACGACTTGACGCAGAATTTATGTTAAAATCGAGGCTTTTTGTTGTGATAATTCCGAGTTTTTAACACTTCCGTTTCGTGCTTTGATACTTCTCTCTATAAGAGATGTATCAGACTGACAAACACCCTGAGAAACACCATCTTATTCAAAAGCCATGTTGAACGAATGTTTTACACTGAACGATTTTTAGCTTTACTTTTTGCGTTTTTTGCTTTTTTTCCCAATAAAAATGCTGATTTTATGGAATTATTCTTATTTTTGCAAAAATAAAAACTTCTCTTATAGAAAGAAATATAAAATGATAAGAAACTATGGGTGCACTATTACAAATCCTATATTACTCTCTCGGAAGCATCTTTCTCGGTATATTCCTCACCGTGGCAGGCGTAGTCCTGATGTTCTACATCATCAAGTCGTGGTATAAGAACAGCACCTTCACCGCCATCAGCTTCATCGTCGGCGGCCTCCTCACCATCTTTCTCTCGGTCCAGATGATACTCTTGTGCGGCGCCGTGACCATCAAAGGCTATGGAGACGACGTCGAAGAGTTCATCAACGAGATGGTCGCCACCGTACCGTCGGACGTCGTTTTCGACCGCGAAGACAGCCAGCAGATCCTGGACAACATCTCCAGGGAATGGCCGTTGGTCGGCTACTTTGTCGGTGGTGCCGACTTCACGGGCCACACTCCGGCCGACATCGCGCTGTCGATGGTCGACGAACTGCAGAGTTTCATGAACAAATATATCCTCCGGCGCGCGCTCTGGAGCCTGTTCTTCGTGCTGGCAGGCGCCTTCTCCGTCATCAAGTCGATGGACATCGCCCGCGGTGGAGGCCGACGCGGCAAGAGCCAGCCACGGCGCAGATCGTTTGAAGACTGACGGACGCGACGGCCGAAACTATAACATAAAAAATAATAATAACATAACTAATAATCTTACAACATGGCAAACCATCTTATCATCGGACTTGGAGGAACCGGAGGTTCCATCCTACGTGCCTTGCGCAAGCGCATCTATGAAGAATTCCGCTCCAACACCCCCAAAGGCAATGCCAACATCGAGTATCTCTATGTGGACTCAAGTCTGGCAGACCTCAACAACGAGAGTGACTGGCAGACACTGGGAGCATCCGTGCAGCTGTCACCCGCACAGCGACTGTCCATCAACGGCATAGGAGCAGGCGTGCTCAACAACCTGGACTCCTACCCCGGCATACAGTCATTCATCAACCGTAAGGATCAGGCCATGCTCAACGACGGCATCGGAGCCATCATCAGCGAAGGCATCGGAGGCCAGCGCCGCCGCTTCGGACGCATGCTCATCGCCAACAACATGTGCGGACTGCCGCAAAACACGTTTGTCGGACAGGTGCACGCCCGCGTCCGCGCCCTCAAAGAGCGTGAGGACACAAGCGACGTGACATTCCACATCTGCGCCGGACTGGGCGGAGGAACGGGTTCCGGCTCCATCATCGACGCCGTCACACAGGTGCGCAACGAGTTTCAGCGCACAGGCGACAACCGCACGTCATTCAAGATTCAGCTCTATCTCTACGTCCCCGAGACCATCATCCAGATACCCGGCGGCGAAGACAGCAACCGCTTCTATCAGCCCAACGGCTATGCCGCCCTGCTCGAGCTGAACGCCATGTCCGTCGGCCGCTACTTCCCGACAGACGTCAAGGGCAACACCGACGAATACGGCAACGTGCGCAGACTGCTCCAAGGACAGGACGCCTTCGACATGGCCTATCTCTTCACCAACGTCAATGAAGCCGGAAAAGAAGTGCACATCCACAAGGTGCTGCCCGGCATCGTCGGCGACTTCATCTTCCAGAAGACCGTTGTCTCCGGCATGATGAACGGCGGAAAAATGGCACGTCTGGAGACAAACGAGAACAACGGCATGCTGCCCGAAGAGAACGAGACCCACGAACCGGTGCACAGCCGCCGCTTCATGACATTCGGCGTCAAGCGCATCGAATATCCCGAGACGGAAGTCGTGGAATATGGCGCATACCAGTTCGCCCGTCAGGCATCATTCCAGATGCTCCACGGACAGTGGGACGACGCACGCGGATTTATCGAGGAATGTACCGAAGACATGGTCGGAAAGTCATACCGCGAGGACATCACCAAAGCCGAAGAGGTCGAGGGCAACCTGCTCACCGAAGACTACCTGACGCTCGGCAAACCGCTGCCCAGCATCAAGGACCACGTGAAAAACTGGAAGCCGATCGTCTCGGGATGGGAGTTCTACACCGACCGCTACAAGCAGGACGTAGAGACGGAACATCCCAAGAAGGAATGGCTGGAAGAATTCAATCAGGTATGCGAGAAGTTCTTCGACTCCATGTACCGCGGAAAGGGCGTCAAGACGTTCTATGCCGAATATGAAGGCGAGATACCCGGCTTCGCTGAGGAGATATGCCGCCGCATAGAGAACAATCTGTTCGGACGGTGGAAGGACGGCACGATGTCGATACTGGAAGTTCACAAATATCTCGGACTGCTCATCGACAACTGCGACAAGCGCATCGACGAGATGAAAGGCAAGATCTCCAAACGCTCGGCCTATCTCACCGAAGACCTGGGGGAACAGATCAAGGCCATCCGCACCGACTGGAACAACATCGGCTGGATACGCGACGCCGTGACAAACGCATCGACAAAGACTTTCGGACGATTCGCTGACGCCAAGCGCGAGCAGCTGACGCTCCAGACACAGATCGTCGCTTACGGATTTGCAGTGAAGCTGCTGACGGAAATCAAGACCATGCTCATCCTGCTCAACACCAACAGCATCGACCCGTTCCGCAAGACTCTGGCCGAATTTGCCGACATGATGAAGAAGCTGGCCGAGGAGAAGTGCAAACTGAGCGACGCCGACGTGACGAGCATGCAGCGTGAGGTCATCAAGGAGTATGATCCCAAGTTCGTGCGCCAGACAGTCGTCGGATTCCTCCGCAACCAGAAGAACCAGGAGGCTTACGCCACCACCCTGCGTGCACGCATCATCGAAGCTGCCGGTTCGAGCGACGTCAACTTCACCGTGCTGAGCAACAAGATTCACGTGGGCACACTCCAGACGGTCACTCTGAAGACCTGCATCGAGAACGCCCGCAACGAGATGGACAACTACTCGACGAGCAACCCCAACCAGAGACTGGTCAAGGTCAACATCCTCGACAAGCTGCGCGCGACCAGCTGCAGCACGCCGGAGAAGAGAAAGAAGTTCCTCAAGGACCTCTACAACTCGTCACAGAGCTGTCTGACGTTCAACGGTTCGGAAGAAGGAAAGGGCAGCCCCGAGACGGCAGCCAACCACCAGAAGATCATCCAGCTCTCGCTGCCTAAGTTTGAGGACGACGACGAGTTCCGCAACGACTTCATAAAGGACTTCGGTGAGAGCGGAAAGATACCGTTCAACAAGGACAACGACGTGTCGGAAAACTTCAAGTCCAACCAGATCGTGGTCATCACGGCCCACAGCGGATTCCCGCTCCGCTATGTCGACAACGTCCGCGTGCTCAAGGAAAAGTATGATGTGCTCGTCCGCAACGAGGTCAACCGCATGGTCGTACACACCGAGAGTTTCGCCAAACCGCTGCCGGAACTGTTTGCCAAAGCCCCCGGCGCCATCCGCAAGGAGCTTATGCCCGTCGTACTGCTGGCCTATGCCATCGGCGGCATCATCGTCGAGCGCGAGGATGTGGAGACCGGCGAGAAGTATATGGCCTTTGCCGGTGAAAAGAACCGCATGGGACGTGTGAGCCGCTGGATCAATGTCGGCGACGACATGATTGCCACGCTCAACGAACTGAGCCGCACCACACGCGCTATGGACGCCGCCGCACTGCGCAAGGCAGTCGAGGAGGAGATGAACGCCAACTACAAGCACATCGAAAAGAAGGAAGAACTGATGAAGAAGATGGGCAACGTCTTGGACAACATCCTGCTCCCGCTCGTCGGCGGAAACGACAACAATCAGGAATTTGTGGCCTTCAATGCGGCTGCGGAAAAACTTTGTGACAACGATTTGAAACTGTAATAACCAATTAACACATTATTATATTATGGCAAAGAAAGTAGGAAAGTGCATCAACATTGATTGCGACAACTATAAGAAAGTGGTCGAAGTTGCGGCCGGCGAGGAATTTGAGTGCCCGCTGTGCCACCAGCCGTTGGAGGAAGTCAGCGGCGGCGGAAAACCCGGCGGTGGCGGTGACGACGACGGCAAAAAGAAACTCATCGCCATCATCGCGGCAGCAGTGGTGTTGGTCGGAGGAGGTACGGGACTTTACTTCGGACTCTCCGGTGACGACAAAGAGACGGCACCGGCACCGAAGATAGAGACTCCCACAGACAGCATAGCCAAGGACACAACGGCTGTCGACACCGTCGCAACACCGGTCAAGGAAGAACCGGCAGTCAAGGAAGAACCGAAAGTGGAGCCGAAGAAGGTTGAAGAAAAGAAGACAACCAAGCCCGCACCGACCCAGAAGAATGGCTACGGCACGGTCAACTTGGGTTACGGACGCTACACGGGTGACCTCAAGAACGGTCAGCCCCACGGCCACGGCACCATCACCTATACCCAATCACACAAGATTGTAAACTCTAAGGACTTTGTTGCGAATCCGGGTGACACGTTTGAAGGTGACTTCCGCGAAGGCCGAATCAGCAGCATCGGATATTGGACGCACGACGGCAACCAGACAGCAGTCAAGCCGTGATGCTGCGCCGCATAACCATCATATTGCTGATGGTGGCGGCCTGCGCCCAAATAGCGCCGGCCGCCAACAGCTACCACACCCGAAGGCTGGCAGACATAGCCCGCGCGGCCGGTCTGTCACTGCCTGAGGGGATGGCAGCAGGGATGTGTGATGACAGCACTTACACGTTCAGCGGACGTCCGCTGCGTGTCCGGACCAATTCATTCGGCGACATATCACACATCGGATACCGCCTCTTCGCACCACAACTGATAGAGGCATACGGCGCTTCACCGGTCTTCGACTTCATCGAGCGCTACCTTCTCGAACTTGACTTACGCCTCGACGGCCGCACACCGGCGGCACGGATGGACATCGACAAGGTCGTCTGCGCAGCCGGAGACATCGGCATGCTACACTCGATGGCGACCGATGCATCGTTCAGCATCGAGTCCATCACACGCCGCATGTACCGTCTGAAGTGGACAAAGGGAAGCCAAACGCTCAGCCTGACCATACCTGCGGACTATCAGTTGATGACCGGCGCCGACGCCATCGAACTGGAAAACATCTTTGAGCGTGACCTCCAACGACTGATTCCAATCAGCGGTGACGATGTCATCAACGACTGGAGAAACGCCAAAGTGGCTCGTTCCGGAGACATGCTGATAGTCGACGGCGGCACATTCATGAGCGAAATGATTCGCGGTGACATCTATCTGACAGAACGGCAGGGCCGGCGCAGACTTGTGACCGACGCGTCAAAAGCCCGTCAGAGCGTGGCCAACATCATGCTGACAGGCATCTACAACCGCACCATTCCGCTCGACCTGACAATCGACCGCTACGGATATAAAGCCAGCAAGGTCGCCGTGACCGTACAGCAGTTTGTCGACTACTGTCTGGCCGAAGGCTGCCGCCTCTATTTTGGCATCAAAACGCACGACAAGGAACGGCTGACGGGAACACTCTTCGCTCTCAACGAAAAGATGGCCTACAATCATGTTCTCAGCATTGACTTCCCCACAAGCATCCTGAAAGGCTCCGACAATGCGACTGTAAAAGGCACTGCGTATGTCTATATCCCGTTACAGAACGTGACGGAAAAGTTTTTTCAACCATACCAAAACGACAAAAGAAAATGAAAGCAAGAACCTTAATCACAGCTACTCTTATGCTACTGACCGCTTCTTTCGCCCATGCCGATGACGTGGAAGAGACAAAGAAACAAATCAACAGCATAAAGAAAAGCAGCCAATACATTTATGCCGAGGTCACCGCAGCGACGGAAAGCGAAGCAAAGGACTTGGCTGAGGAAATACTGTATGAAGAGATCAACAAGTGGGCGGCCAATCAGAAGAAGCTCAAGAACAGCCCGACGTTTGTCGTCAACAACAAGCACGAGCTCTATACATCCATGTCCATGCCGCGCGGAAACATGTACCGGTCGTTCGTCTACGTGAAGAAGAGCGACATCCAGCCGGCTGAAAACACACAGGTGATCGCCAACACCAATCCCAATGCCAACACTCAAGAAGGTTCTTCGGTGTCTCTGATCGTACCGGACGCCGTCCGTGAACTTGCAGCCTGCACCGAATATTCGGTTTTGGCGGAGAAAATCCAGGCCATGAAGGGACAGGGACGCGTGAAGAGCTACGCCCGCTATGCGCAGTTAAACAACCCCGACGCATGCTATTTGGCCATCTATAATACCGCCGGCAAAGTGGTGGCAATACTCACTCCCGGGGCTCAGAGAACCAACATCGCCACCGGACAGAGCGACGGTGTGGCCAACTATCGCGGTTGTGGAGCCATCGGATTTGAGATTGCGGAATGATTTGGTGACAATAGGACAGCACCAGACCTCCCTTAGAAATAGATAACAGAAAAACAGAAACGGTTTAAATATAAAGACAAAAGATGAAAATTAGAGTAACGTGCGTCCTGTTCGCACTCTTCAGCCTACTGTTTGCAGGCAACGGCAGATGTGCGGCAGTGACAGTGACACTGCTGACAGACGAGATGACGGAACGTCCGGCAGCCATAGGCATGGCCGAAAGAAATCTCGGAGTAGTGCTCACAGAGATCAACCGGGCTCAGAAAGCCAAGACCATACTTACCACACGTGGCCTTCCGATGGATGAATTCTCGCTGAAATCGCTCATCCGTCTTTGGGCCGTGACACCCTTCTACTGTGACGACGAAGAGGTTGTCGACCGTGCGTGGGTGTTCAAAGACGGTTCGATGATGGTCAGCCACATCCCGCTCATCATCACTCCCGAGGACGAAGGCTTCGGTATGGGCAACTATCAGGAAGCTGTCGTCGAGTTTGACGCACAGGGCAACATCACCGACTTCCGCCTCGCGCTCGACGCACAGACCTCCGAGAGCATGGAGCGTTGCGGTTCGGTGGTCGAAAAGGAGCAGCAGATGATCATCCTGCAGTATGTCGAGCGCTTCCGCACGGCCTACAACCAGAAGGACCTCCAGACCATCGAACAGATGTTCAGCGACGACGCTCTCATCATCACGGGTAAGGTCGTGATGTCCCGTCCGTCGGAAATGCAACCGGCAAAGGCCAAGGTTGAATATACCAAGCAGAACAAACAGCAGTACATCAGCAACCTGCGCCGTGCCTTCGCACGCAACAAGTGGATTGACGTCAAGTTCTCGCAGATCGGTGAAGACGGAGAAAACGGTGGTTGCGCCGGCATCACCCGCTCACGCATCGACCCGACGAAATACGGTGTCCGCCTGCGTCAGGAGTGGAAATCGAGCAACTACAGCGACGAGGGCTACCTCTTCCTGCTTTGGGAATTCCCCAAAGACGGCGGCAGCCCCATCATCCACGTCCGCACATGGCAGCCGGAGAACGTCGGCGGCGTAAAGCAGAAGCCGGACGACAACATCTCCACGCTGGAAGGATTTGACCTGTAATAAAAGACAACCATTGCCTATGAAGACGACAAGAAGTTTCATAACAAGACTCCTCACGCTGCTGGCGGTTGTGCTGACAATATCTCCAATAAAAGCACAAACGACATCCAAACCAATGGATATATGTGATTCTGTCATTGACATGTCCCCGGAGAAGTCCATTATTCAGTTTCTTGAATGTCTCTGTAAGGCATACAACATTAAAGATATCAAATCCATTGAACAGATTTTAAAAGAAACACCTATTTACACTACAGAGAAAGTTTCAGCCAGTTCGTCAACAATGCAGCCTCAAACGAAATTAGTCGAATGTACTCAAACAGACAGACAACAATATATAAAGAAAGTGAGCAACATATTCAAACGCAGCAAATATATTAATGCTAAATATGAATGGATTGATGAATGCGGCAATAGAAGGTGCGGTACGGGCATTACTCGGTCAAACATCAACAGTCAGATGTACGGCGTACGTACATATTTTGAAATCACGTCAGACAATTATGCCATAACCGGATTCCTTTTTATGATTTGGGAGTTTTCCGATAAACATCAATCACCGATTATCCACGTTGTCACATGGCAGCCCGAGAACGTCGGCGGTGTGAAGCGGGAGCCGGACGACAACATCTCCACACTCAACGGATTTTGCCTCTAAATTAAAAACAATTCACGTTTATGAAAACTATAAAAAATTTAAAAAATGCCCTCATCGCCACGTTTGCGGCTCTGCTGACGGCACTCCCACTGGCAGCGCAGACGGAGCGCATCACGTGCAGCCGCGACATCAACTCCGACCGTTTCGAGAGTCTCGACGGCGGCTACGGACTGCTCATCATCTCGCCTCACAAGGACCTCGTCATCAACGTGGTGAGTGGCAGCGAACGGCCGACCATCCGTCAGAACGGACGCAACGAGCGCGGCGACTACGAATACTTCGTCATCATGTCGCCGACGGACACCCACCGTCCGAAGATTGAGGTGAGCCGCCGCGGCAGTGTCGACAAGAATGATTTCGTCCAGGCCCTGAAGCCCGACTTCATGATAGCCTATCGCGTCGAGGGTGTGGCAAACCCGATTATCAAGGACGACCAGACGACAGCCACAGACGTACACTTCAATGCAACGGAGGCAGAACTGGAGTTCTCCACAACCATCGCCAACCTGCAGGTAGCATGTTCCCCGAAACTCGGGGCAAAAATAACGCGGAAGACCAGCAAGGCCGACAACAACGTGACCATAACCTCCGTTGTCGTGCCGCTGGCCGTGTTACAGAAAGCACGTCAGGACATAGAAGCACTGGCGGCGGAACACACCGCGCTGGACAACAAGGTGAAGCGAGACATGGACCATGCTTCCGACACTGACCTTGACCGCCTTGACGAGCTGGTTGCTCTTCAGAACGAGGCCGACGCTCTCTACTCGGAGCTGACCAACGTCGACGTCTACGGCGAGGGAACAAACCACTTGACGATAGACATCAGCGACCTCGGACCGCGCATGAAGAAGTGCTACGCCGTCCTGCCGATGGTTGTCGAGAAGTCTGTTTTCGTCACCGAGTGCAACGCTTTCATGAACGAAGGCGGCAAGCTCTTCGCCCAGCGCAAGTATGAGGATGCCCGCGCGGCCTATATGAACGCCCTGATGGCAAAGGATGTCGTGCTCAACATGAAGCCGACTATCAACCAGATGATTTCCGACTGCGACTCGTGCATCGAATACAACAAGTATTCCGTGCTCGCCATAAAGAAGTATAACGAGCTGAAGCGCGGCGGCACAGCGACACAGCAGGAAGTGGCGCGCTACGCCGGAGCGGCCATCAACTACCTCCAGATACTCAACAACCTCAACCCGGACGAGTTCTACACCTCGCGCATCGAAGTCCTCCAGAAGGTCATGGAGAACATGCCGCTCATGTATCGCTTCACCGTCGTCGAGTGGAAGACACTCCACGAGGGCAACGTCATGCCGGGCGTGGAGCTCTGGGCCTACTACGGCAGCGACCAGATCTCGTCGCTCACCTTCGTGACGGACCGCAAGTTCCGCAAGCACCTTGACGCCCACAAGCAGGACTACGTCCAGGTCGGACGCACTGACACAAACGGCAAAGCTGAGATTGAACTAAACCGCCAGCACCTCCCGACGGGAATCATCTTCCGCCCGACGGCCGACAAAGACGTTAAAATCAAGTATCTCGGCTGGGGTGAACTGGAGCGTCAGGCTCGGGGAACGTATATGGAGAAACAGTTCAGATTGAAGATGTACTCTAAATAAAACATATTTTTATTCTAAATCCATTTAACAACAATGAAAAAACATGTATTTAAGTGCCTTGTCGTAGCCGCAGTGCTGACATTCGCAACATCTGATGTTCAGGCACAAAGCTTCTTCAAGAAACTGGAGAAAGGTCTGAACAAAGCCACTAAAGCTATTGACAATGGCACAAAAGAACTGGACAAAGGTACTAAAAAGCTGGATAATCTGACATCAAACCTCACCACGACAGATGCCAACGCGCAGAACGGCACGGCGACAACTGCCGACTCGTCGAAAATCAGCAAGGAAGATCTGATTGACAACGCGCCCCACTACACCGTAAAGAAAGTGTATGAGACAGCCGAAAACGGCGACACGCTGCGCAACGACGACGGCACCATACGCGCCCACTATCTCGTGTTCGACAAAGACGACAAAGTCTGCGACGCCAACACAGCCCAGAAGATGATCAACTCCCGCCTCAAAGCCTACGGCGCCATTATAGCAAAAGTCGGAGGAGGTGCTGCTCTTGGTGTGGCAGCCGGTCTGCTCAGCAAGGACAAAAAGGCGGCTCTGACCGGCGGACTGACCGGAGCACTGGCCGGACTGGCCCTGTCGTCAGGCGACATGAAGAAAATCAAGGAGCTGAACAAGTCGCTCAAGGCTTATAAAGCGACACTGGCCGCATATCAGAAGACCTTCACCGAAGAAGGACTGCCGATCGACGCCACGGTCGACCTGTCCAACGTCGACGGCATCGACTTCACCAAAGCCGACGAGCTGACCAAGGAAGCTGCCGAGGTGAAAGCCGAGCTGGCCGCATCCAAAGCCGCCGGAGAAAGTCTGGAGGACCTCGACATTGCCGTATAAGCCCTGACTTTATCCTATTATCAAACGCAAAGACACAGAGACGCAAAGTCTTTTACAAAGAAAAGGAAAGGCCGCATCTGAATGGTAATATACATTCTGATGCGGCCTCTTTTTGCGTTTTCTCCCTCCCAAGAAGTAGGGTCGCGACCCGTCGCGACCGCCTCCGTGCAACCTGACCGGACGGTCTGACCAACCATGCAACCGGCCATTTATACAATTCCACAGGGCGGCAAAATCAGTTGCCCAGGAGGCGCTCGCGACCATACGATGGAATGTGTAAGACATATCCGGCTTCCTCCCTTCGGGAGGGTTGGGGTGGGTATTAGGTGGGTTGTTGTTCACATTTCCATTTCCGCTACGGCAAACACCCATTCTCTATCATTCCGATGTCCTTTTCTCGGGATTTATCCCTATCTTTGCAGCATTATGGCAATAAGATACACCAAACGCGAAGAACAGCTGAACGCATGGTCCCACGCCTCGGGCATCGTCATGGGCGTCATCGTCGGCGTCATCTTCTTCATCATCTGCTCCCGCGGTGACAATCCGTGGGCCCGCTTCGGGGTCTCGCTCTACCTCTTCGGCATGCTCGGCTCCTACGCCGCATCGACCCTCTATCACGCCATGCCGCGCCGAAGTCCGTGGAAAGAACGTCTGCGCCGCTGGGACCACGCCGCCATCTACTGGCACATCGCCGGCAGTTATTCGCCGCTGACACTCGTCGCCCTGCGCCAACAGGGCTATTGGGGCTGGAGCCTCTTCACGTTCGTATGGCTCTCGGCCATCATCGGCACCGTCGTCAGCTTCCGTCACCTCCGCGACCACAGCCACGTGGAGACCGTCTGTTTCGTGGCTATGGGCCTGTCGGTCGTCGTCGCTTTCCGCCCGCTCATCGACACCGTGAGCACGGCGGCCATCGCGTGGATCATCGCCGAAGGTGTCTGCTACATAACCGGCGCCGTCTTCTATAGCCTCAACAAACGCCGTTTCATGCACTCCGTCTTCCATTTCTTCGTGCTCGCCGGCAGCCTCTGCCACATCATCGCCGTCTGGGACGTGCTCGTGGAGTATGCGAGATGAGACCATCTACGCCCGTCAGACCATCGCATTATATGATACAATTATCCCCTGCATCCGTATGACGGATTGCAGGGGATATTCGTTATTTCATTGTTTGTTTATTCTAAGATGTGTTATCTTCTCCACGTCGTCAATCTTCATAACCACATTGTAAAGACCGGCTGTCTTGAACAACGCATTATTAATGTTAGTGACGAAATTCAGATATACAAATTCGCCTTGGGATTCCAATGGCGGCGTTTCGGCCTTTATTGGAGTAATGACCGCTTCCTGGGTCTGACTGTTTATGATATTCAGTTCCAACGTATGCTTGCCGGCTTCATCTTTCTGAAACTCAACCTTGCATACCACGACCAAATCAGGTACAACATGTGGAATTTCCGGTGCCGTTATATCATTAAACGTACCCACTATGACAAGTTTTCCGTCATACTGCTGTACACTGTCGGCTAATGTAAGTATCTCGATGTTCATTGTTTGTTCTCCAATCGTTTTTGATTTTTCTTCTTATCTTCAATTTGCTTCATAAAATTGGCCAACGGAGTCTTAATCTGTCCCACCGTTCGCTTACTGGTAGAAGCCAGACTTCCGCCGTGTGTGTCCGTCTGACCCTCTTTCACTTCAAACTTGACACTATTACGCTTGACATCAACGAAAAGCCGGATTGCATCTGCCGTCAGTTTATCACCTTTACAGAGATGGACACCAAGCTCTTTCCGTACAGCCTTTTCCTCTTCCGTCAGCGTCATCTCTTCCGTTATCTCAACGCTGCAGTTACGGTCCAATTCATAAAGAGTCATGTTCTTCTGAGTGATGGGGTCCTTGCGCAGTCCTTTCCATTCCACCCTTCTTGCATATACGCCACACTTAGCACCTTCGGTCAATGCACCATGGTCCATTATTCTTTTCACTTCATCAGGCATTTTTGCATTGAATTGGGTTTGAATGAGAACAAAGAAGCCAAATCCTCAACACTGTCGACGTCTTTCAGCTCCGGAGCCATTTCCAAGACACACTGGACATCCTCCAGCGTAGGCTCTTTGTCTTCCGAGATGACATAGTCGTCCTCATTGTCCTCTATGGCTTTGTCAAACTCGTCGTCTGATATCGTACCTTCCAAAAGTTCGACATACTTTTTGAAATAATTACGCTCACGGGTACGGTTGTTGACCGCAGTAACCAGCAGTTCTTTAATATTGCCATTGATGCCGTCAACAAAAAAAACTTCGTTTCTCACCACCCCGGCAAAGGTGGTAACTCGCTCATTGGACACGGAAACCACAATACCGTTTCCCTTTTTGAGCACGGTCGTAGAATAACTCTTCTTGTCCATAACTATAACTTTATAAATCCTTTGGTTTTAATTCGCCCACACTGACAGTGAAGCAATTTCCATGCAAAGATAACAATAATAATAATAATAACGCCATAAATAAAAGAAAATTAGGCTTTTATGTCAAAATGGCACAAATCTTTTTCTTTTCATAACACACACTCTCTCCACACAATTCCAACACTTCTGTTGTCAATCAACCGCAGAAGCCCCGACTGAATAACCATCATGAAACTATAAAAAACGATGTTAAACCATCTCATTATCTTACAAAACAACCATCATCTGAAAACGTATTCCAGCTCATTTTCGGCCCTTTTTCAGCGTTTTCCGACCCGTCCGACAGCCCCAAAACGTCACTTTCTGACGCCGTCACGTCCCCGGGAGGGCCTTATGGCGTTTCTAAAACGAAGATTTTTGATTTTTTTGAAGGCCGAAAACGGCCCCGTTTTTCTGCCGTAAGGGCCTCCCGGGGTCGCAACAGCGTCCTTATGAGGTTGCAACGGGGCCGCCGTTGCAACGCCGTAAGGGCCCCGTTGCAACCTCAGGAGGCCCTTACGGCAAGACTTTTTCGGCTCCGAAGAAAGTCAACCGAGATGTCGTCTTACGTAAACGACTGATAATAAGGATGTTTAAAAACAAGCGGATATACAATGCATAAATAACCGGAAAATAACGGACGTCATATTTCGATTATTTGAAGCCGCGGAGGATTTTTTTCAGAAAGTCCCTGCTCCTGACGGCTTTAAATTCAGAAAAAACATTACATAGAGGAGGATATGTCGAGGAGGGTGGAGGGTGGAGGGAGATTACTATTAGCAACAGGACTATTCTCACTCCTCCCTCCTCACTCCTCCCTCCTCGACATACCCTCCTCGAAAATCAAAAAATCACATCAGCGCAGCTTCCTGCAGCATCTCGCCCACCGTCGGGTGGATGTGGACCATGTCGCGGAGCTGGGCGACGGTTGTCTCGCGACACATCAGTGCGCTGATTTCCTGAACCATGTCGGCCGAATGGGGACCGTAGGCATGACATCCGATGATGCAGCCGTCGCTGGTGTCGGCTATCAGTTTGACCATTCCATCGGCCTCGCCCATCGTCAGAGACTTGCCGTTGGCGCGGTGGTAAGCCTTGCGGCAGGTGTAGTCGACGCCCTGCGCCTTACACTGGTCCTCGCTCATTCCCACACCGGCGGCTTCGGGATGGGTGAAGATGGCCGACGGCATGATGTCCAGACGTATGTCGTCATGGCGGCCGAGGATGGTATTGACGGCATGTATGCCCTGCATCGTGGCGGCGTGGGCCAGCATACAGCGTCCGTTGACGTCGCCGATGGCATAGATGCCGGCCACGTTGGTCTGCATGTGGTCGTCGGTCTTTATCCCCTTTGCGTCATATTCCACGCCGGCAGCTTCGAGGCCGAGACCCTCGACGTTCGGCCGCCGGCCTGTGGCGATGAGTATCGTGTCGGCCTCAACGGTCTGCGCCTTGCCCTTGCGCTCGAATGTCACGCGCCCTTCGGTAATCTCCGTCACGGCCGACTGCATGAAGAACGTTATGCCCCGGCGCGCCAAGCTCTTGCGCAGACGACCGGCAATGTCGCTGTCGATCGCCGGAAGACATTCTTTCATATACTCCACGACCGTCACCTCGCTGCCCAAACTATTGAAGATAGAGGCGAACTCCATGCCTATCACACCAGCCCCGACGATGCACAACCGGGCGGGAACGCGGTCGATGGCAAGCAGTTCGTCGGAGGTGAGGATATTTTGTGGAGGGAGGAGTGTGGAGGGAGGAGTGAGATTACTCTTTCTTTGTGGAGGGAGGAGGGTGGAGAGAGGAGTGAGATTACTCTTTCTTTGTGGAGGGAGGAGTGTGGAGGGAGGAGTGAGATTACTCTTATCAACAGGACTATTCTCACTCCTCACTCCACACTCCTCACTCCTCGATAGTCCCGCACAAGCGGGAATCATCTTGGGCCGCGCTCCCGTAGCAATGATAATATTGTCGGCTTCATATTCTTCATCGCCGACTGCCACCGTCCGCGGACCGCGGAATGTGGCATGTCCGCGTTTAAGTGTTATGCCCGGCTTGGCGAGAATCTGCTCAACGCCGCCGCGCAGCTGGCTGACGATCTGCTGCTGGCGCTCCCTGATACGCGGAAAATCAATGGTGTAGCTAAGGTCGGAAAGCCCCAAGGCGGAGGCTTCGCGCAATGTGTCGATTATTTCGGCATGGCGACAGAGCGCCTTCGTCGGTATGCAACCGCGGTTGAGGCATGTTCCTCCGGCTTCGCGTTCGTCGATGATGACGACTCCGAGTCCATGCCCGGCGGCATATTCGGCAGCACGATAACCGCCCGGGCCGCTACCGATGATGATGAGATCTGTTTTCATAATGTATATGTTGATTTGTGTATGCGTGCCTGAAGCACAATGTTTGCGCATCCAAAGCACAAAATGTGCGCGCATGAATCACTATATGTCCATGTCTGAAGCACAAAAAAGCAGAGACGCGAAGACTCGGAGGTCACTGTGACGTACCTCCATGTCTTCGCGTCTCTGCTGGATTGACATAGCTTTATTCTTTTCGTTGACTCACTCCAATTAGTCTCCGGTAGCCTTTTCGGCCGCCATCTGCCTGTATGTGACCACAGGATGCTTGGCCGCCAGAACGTCGTCGACACGTCCGATGGGCGTGTTGTGGGGCGCGCTCTTCACCTCGTCCGGCTTTTCGACGGCCTCTTCGGCGATGCGGCGCATGACAGCGATGAATCCGTCGATGGTCTCCTTACTCTCGTTTTCCGTCGGTTCAATCATGAGCGACTCGTGGAAGAGCAGCGGGAAATAGATTGTCGGGGCATGATAGCCGTAGTCAAGCAGCCGCTTGGCCACGTCCATCGTCGTGACTCCGGTCGACTTGTCGCGCAGTCCGTCGAATACAAACTCATGCTTGCACAATCCGTCGATGGGCAGAGCGTAGACGTCTTTGAGTGACTCTTTGATGTAATTGGCATTGAGCGTGGCCAGCGGACCGACCATCCGGATGTTCTCCCGGCCGAGAGTGAGGATATAGGCGTAGGCCCGCAGCAGTACGGCGAAATTGCCGTGCCATGCTCCGACCTTCAACGGCGCCTGCGAATCGGCCGCGCCGTCCTGTGCCGGAACATTGCTGAGCCGCTCCACAATGGCCTCCATGCCCTTGCGGACTCCCACCGGACCGGCACCGGGACCTCCTCCGCCATGCGGCGTTGAGAACGTCTTGTGGAGATTGATGTGCATCACGTCGAAGCCCATGTCGCCCGGACGGCATGCACCGAGCATCGGGTTGAGGTTAGCTCCGTCGTAATACATCAGCGCGCCGCAGTCATGAACGAGCGCCGCAATCTCGGGAATACTACGTTCGAAGAGGCCGAGCGTGTTGGGATTGGTCATCATCATCGCCGCCACGGTGTCGTCGAGCAGACCGCGCAGGTCGTCGACATCCACAGTGCCGTCGGGTCGGCTCTTCACCTCCACCACGTCGAGACCGCACACGGCCGCCGAAGCGGGATTGGTTCCGTGGGCCGAGTCGGGCACAATGACCTTCGTGCGCTTCGTGTCGCCACGGTCTTCGTGATACTGACGGATAATCATCAGACCCGTCAGCTCGCCGTGGGCACCGGCAAACGGAGCAAGCGTGAAACGGCTCAGGCCCGTCAGGGCGCAGAGCGAACGCTCCAGTCCGGCCATCACGTCAATCGCGCCACGGCATGTGTCGGCCGGTTGCGCCGGATGGAGACCGGCAAAGTCCGGCATGGCGGCTATCTCCTCGTTGATAATCGGATTATATTTCATCGTGCAGCTGCCCAGAGGATAGAAGCCGTTGTTCACTCCGAAGTTGTTGGCGCTGTGGTTGGTGTAGTGTCTCACCACCGTCATCTCGTCACACTCCGGTAGCTGCGGCTCTTCTCCACGGCGCAACTCCGCCGGCACTTCATAGCTGCCGAAACGGTTTTCGGGCAGCGAATAGCCGCAACGCCCCTCCTGAGAGAGCTCGAAAATCAGATTGCCGTATAGTCTGTTGTTCATAGTCAGATGGTTTCTATAAGTTTGTCGATTTCCTCTTTCGTTCTCTTCTCCGTCACGGCAAACATCAGCGTGTCATCCGCGACTTTCACTCCACCCAGAATTCCGGCCTCGATGAAGCGGCGCTGAAGTTCATCGACGTCGCCGTCATACCTCACGCAGAACTCGTTGAAGAACGGGCGGTCGAAAGCAAGGCAGAAATGGCCTGTCGCCAGAAGTCGGTCACACAGATAGTGAGCACCGGCATACGACTGTTCGGCAGCCTCACGGAGTCCCTTGCGCCCCATTAGCGACATATAGACAGTGACGAAAAGCGCCATCAGACTTTGGTTTGAACAGATGTTCGACGTTGCTTTCTCGCGGCGGATGTGCTGCTCGCGGGCCTGAAGGGTGAGCACGAAAGCCCGCTGTCCGCGGCTGTCGCGCGTCGCTCCGACGATGCGTCCCGGCATCTTGCGTATCAGTTTTTCCGTGCAACACATATAACCGACGTACGGTCCGCCGAACGACATCGGTATTCCGAGGCTCTGTCCGTCGCCCACGGCAATGTCGGAGCCCCACTCTCCCGGCGTTTTCAGCACGGCGAGGTCGGCCGCCACGGCGTTCATTATCAGCAACGCCTTCGCTGAATGGACGGCGTCGGCAACGCCGGAATAGTCCTCTACGATGCCGTAGAAGTTCGGCTGCTGCACAAGAACACCGGCAACGCCGCCCGCAGCCAGCCTCCTGCTGAGGTCCTCGCGGTCGGTCGCGCCGTCACAGGCGTCAACCATCTCTATCTCCACACCGTGGAAACGGGCATACGTCCGCACCACGGCAAGCGTTTTCGGGTCTACCGTTGATGATACGAGCACCTTGTTGCACTTCTTTGACGCCGCCGCGGCCATCAGTACAGCCTCTGCCGTGGCCGTCGTGCCGTCATACATAGAGGCGTTGGCGATGTCCATGCCCGTCAGTTCGGCCATCATCGACTGATATTCAAATATGTAATGGAGCGTTCCCTGCGATATCTCAGCCTGATAAGGCGTGTATGACGTGAGGAACTCAGAGCGGCTGATGATGTTCGGAACAGCAGCCGGAGTGTAGTGGTCGTACACTCCAGCACCGGCGAAGCACGTCAGCAACGTGTTCTCTTTGCCCAAATCGGCGAACAACCGGCGCACCTCCATCTCGCTCTTAGCCGACGGCAGGTCGTAGTCGTCGCAGAAACGGATGCTCTCCGGCACCTCGGCGTAAAGGTCGTCAAGCGATTTCACGCCAACCTTGGCGAGCATTTTCTGTATGTCTGCCTCGGTATGAGGGAAATATTTATAGGCCATAAATATCTCGATTATGATTTATTATTTGAACTCCGCACGCTTATTTGCAGAACGCTTCATATTCTGTCGCCCCCATCAGACTGTCAAGTTCGGACATGTCCGTCAACTCAACCTTGATGATCCAATTTGCGAAAGCATCCTGATTGAGCAACTCGGGTGTATCGTCGAGAGCTTCATTAATCTCGACAACCGTTCCGCTGACGGGCGAATTGAGGTCGCTCGCAGCCTTAACGCTCTCCACGGCACCGAACTCTTCGCCCGCCGTGACCTCGTCGTCCACTTCCGGCATATCCACATAGACCACATTGCCGAGCGCATGCTGGGCATAGTCGGTGATACCGATGTAACCGAAGTTGCCTTCCACTCTCACATACTCGTGTGACTCTGAATAGTAGAGTCCTTCCAAAACCTTTGCCATATCGTCTGTATTTATTGTTTGTTTATATTCCGTTATATTACTTCTTGTATCTCTTATCATAGAATAATTTCTTCACCACCACTCCGGGGAAAGTCTTCTTGCGTATCCGTATCTCCACGCCGGTGCCCAATTTTGCGTATGGAGCATCCACCATTGCCATGCAGACGCTCTTGTCCGTGGATATGCTGTGATAGCCGGTAGTGACCTCACCTATCTTCTCGCCATCCTTGATCACGTCATATCCGTGTCGTGGGATGGCCCGGTCGGCCAGTTCTATGCCGACGATGCGCCGCTTGAGTCCCTGTTCTTTCTGACGTAGCAGTGCCTCGCGGCCGATGAAATCCTCCTTGTCAAGCTTCACAAAGATGCCGAGACCGGCCTCCAGCGGAGTGATGTCCTCCGCCAGTTCGTCACCATAGAGCGGCAAACCGACCTCAAATCGCAGCGTGTCGCGGCATCCCAGTCCGCACGGTTTACACCGTCCGCTCGCCATCAGCTTGTCCCACAAGTCGCGTATGAAGTCGTGAGAACCATATATTTCAAATCCGTCTTCACCCGTGTAACCCGTTCGGCTGATTATCTCGTCGACGCCATCACGGTTCCGCAGAACCTTTGAGGTATAGAACGTGAGTTCCGAGCAGCTCAACCCGAGCTCCTCCTCGACCACCCGTTCCGCCTCCGGACCCTGCACGGCAATCTGTCCGTACGCTTCCGAAACGTTGCGGATGTCGATGTCAAAGCCTTCCGTATTGGCCTCCATCCACCTCCAGTCCTTGTCTATGTTGGCAGCGTTGATGACCAAGAAGAAGTCGTTGTCACCCATCTTGTAGACCAATAAGTCGTCGACCGTGCCTCCATTGGCGTTGCACATCATGCCGTAGAGTATCTTTCCCGTCGGGATACCGGCCACGTCGTTGGTAAAGATGTGGTTGACATAGCGTTCCGCGTCACGGCCGCGCACGACGATCTCGCCCATGTGGGACACGTCAAACACTCCGCAAGCCTGTCGGACGGCGTTGTGTTCGTCCTTGATGTCTGTATATTGTATCGGCATGTCAAAGCCGCCGAACGGGCTTATCATGGCTCCCAGAGCCAGATGCTTGTCATAAAGACACGTCCTTTTGTTTTCCATATAATGATTAGTTTGTTTGCTTGCATGTTCACCGGTCCGTCACGTCACGATCGCCACATATATAATAATGTGTCACGGCCGCCGGTCTGTTCCGCAGATTCATTCCTCTCCCAATAACAGAGAGACAAGGCTGTCACGACTCAAATTCATGATCACGTCCTCCACACGTTCCGGCAATGCCTCCGTAAGAGCCTCACGCTTCAGCGGTACGCCCCGCAGACGGGCCACGATCTGGCCATCAAGATCTCCCGTGAGGAAATAGTCGCCCACGAGATTGAGGTCTTTCACGATACCGTTCTTCAGTTCGACGCGCGCTTCCATCTCCCCGACACCCTCTATTCGACGGCGGCGCATCACCGTATAACGTGGATTGTTGCCGTAGACGAACTCCTGTGAGAGATATTCCCGTTCCAGTGTCTCGATTGCCTGAACGTCGTCAAGAGTGAGTGTCCGCACGCCGTCACAAAGATTTTGTCTCACGAAATCCTTAAATTCTTCGATACCTATGGTCACGTAGTCTTTCAAGAGAGCGATCCTCTGCCGCACACTCTCCACACCTTTGCTCATCAGTTTCTCTCCCGTCGGGGTGATGCTGCCCACCATGTTTTCCATATCCGTGTCATAGAGCATCGTTCCGTGGACGATACTTCGTCCGGGCAGCCGGTAGAACGCATTGCCGGAAACCTTCCGGTCGCCGATCAGTATGTCGTTGCGTCCGGTCGTCCGAGCATCCACACCCAACTTCGTCAGCACCAGCGCCACCATATTTATATATCTGTTGAATGTGAAACCGACATTGTCTTCGTCCGTGACATACGAAAACATGATGTTCTTCATGTCCGCATAGACACACCCGCCGCCGCTTTTCCTGCGATAGGTCATGATGCCGCGGCGACGGCAGAAGTCGAGGTTCACCTCGTTCTCGATGAGCTGGTTGCGTCCAAAGATGACACTCGGCCGTACCTGCCACATGAAGAAACAATCGCGCTCGTCCACATTTCGCGCGACATATTCTTCCATAGCCAAGTAGAAAGACAATCGTCTCACACTGTTTTCGTTGGGCAATGCTATATATTTCATAGCAAAATCAGATTGTTCCGGTCAGTAGTCCATCACATCCCGACATCCTCACGTACCCGTCGTCGGGTCGTTGGCGATGTCAGACGATGTTTCTGCAAAAATATAAATAAATATATGTAAAAGCAAATTTTCAGGCATTATTTTTCCGCTTTATTTTCTCTTATGGACAATAATACCGTTATATGCATCCGCTTTCATTGTGTCATCATTGTGTAGCGTCGACAGACAATAATCAACAGTCAGGGCCGTATATTGTCGATATACGGCCCCGTAATGATGACACTCTGCCAATGTGGCAGTTTCATTCCAATCCGTCCACAAACCGGCTCATCCGCTCCAGAGCCTCCTCCAGACGGCTGCGCGGACACGCGATATTGATGCGCACAAAACCCTCGCCGGCGGCACCATACATCGTTCCCTCGTTGAGCCACAACAGCTGTTCGTCCAACATCCGGCGACAGAGCGTCTCTGATGTGAGACCAAGCCGACGGCAGTCCACCCAGACGAGATAGGTTCCCTCGAGTCGTGTGACCGTCAGCTGCGGCATGCGTGCGGCAAAGAATTCCTTCAGGAACCGGTAGTTGCCGCAAAGATATTCCAACAGGGCCGCAAGCCACGCCTCACCTTTATTATATGCAGCGATGAGGGCCTCGACGCCAAAGGGATTGACGTCGCAAACCTCGTTGTCGTTGATGGCGCGGTCTATCTTCCGGCGCACATCCGGATCGGCCGCAATGATATTGGCTATCTGCAGTCCGGCGATGTTGAAGGCCTTGCTCGGCGACACACAGACGACGGTGTTGGCCATAAACTCGGCGGCACGGCTGCCGAAATCACCGGCGAGCGACGCGAACGGGACGTAGCGATGGGGCCGGAAGACCAGTTCGCAGTGTATCTCGTCGGCCACCACACGCACACCGTTGCGCAGACAGATATCACCGATACGCATCAGTTCGTCGCTCGTCCACACCCGTCCTGCGGGATTGTGCGGATTGCAGAGCAGCATGAGCGTCACCCGCGGATCAGCCGCCTTGCGTTCGAGGTCGTCGAAGTCGATGCGGTATGTGCCGTCCTCATAGATGAGTCGGTTCTCTTCGACGAGACATCCGTTGTTGCGTATGGAAGAGAAGAAACAGTTGTAGACCGGCGTCTGGACCAGCACACGGTCGCCCGCCCGGGTCAGCGCCTTGATTGTGGCCGACAATGCCGGCACTACTCCGCTCGTGTAGATTATCCACTCGCGGTCTATCGTCCATCCGTGGCGCCGCGCAAACCATCCCGTCACTGCTTCATAATAGGTGTCCGGCACACGGGTATAGCCGAAGATGCCATGCTCCACCCTATCGCGCAATGCGTCGATTATCTCCGGTGCCGTGCGGAAATCCATATCGGCAACCCATAACGGTAGCACGCGCTCGTCGGCTGCGCCGTCCCATTTGTAGGAGTTCGTTCCCCTGCGGGGAATCAGTTCGTTGAAGTCAAACATATATTGGAGTGTTTTTTAGCTTATCTTTTTTTTTGGGGGGTAAGGTCTTTAAAGTCTTTAAGGTCCTTAAGGTCTTTAATGTCCTTAAAGACCTTACAACATCAGCCCTCCTGCCGAAAACTCCTTCCCAACCTCACGAGGAATATCGTCCCTCGGAAGCACAGCTCCACGCACATCGCTATCCAGACGCCATGCAGTCCCAGCGTGGGTGCCAACAGCGCGGCCAGCGTGAGGCGCACGACCCAGATGCTCATCAGGTTCATGCAGCAAGGAATAAGCGTGTCGCCAGCACCGACAAACACACCGTAGGTCACGATGGCTGCCGCAAACATCGGTTCGGCAAATGCTTCGGTACGCAAGGCCGTGACACCGAGCGAACAGACTGTTTCGTCAGGCGTGAAGAACGCCATCATCTGCGGAGCGAGAACATACATCACCACCGCCATCAGGGTCATCACGACCATGCCCGTGCCGACCGTGATACGGGCGAAACTGCGCGTCAGCCGACGCCGTCCGGCACCGATGCTCTGTCCGACGAGTGCCGTGGCGGCCTCGGCGATGCCATAGCCGGGCATGTAGCAGAGTGCTTCGGCCGTGATGGCAAAAGCGTTGGCGGCGATGGCGGCCGTGCCGAGCGGTGCAACAATGACGGTCGTGAGTATCTGGGCGCAGTTGAGCACCACACGCTCACCGGCCATCGGGAGTCCTATATGGAGGGCTTTGCGGAGACAACCACGACGCAGTCGGAAACTGCCGGCCGTGGCTTTCAGCCTTAATTCCGGCGAACGGCGCAGCAGATACCACATCAGGACGGTCATGGCCACGGCTTCAGACAGCGCCGTACCCAATGCGGCGCCTGTCACACCAAGTCCCGCTCCGGGCATGCAGACGGTCAGTCCGGCGACGGTAATCGTGCGCGTGGGGAATATCAGCAGTGCGTTGAACACGACGTCAAGCGCACACATCGCTCCGCCCATTATGCCGGGCACAAGCATATTGCCACTGCAGCGCAACATTCCGCCGGCCAGCGAATAGAGTTGAAGGAACGGCAGGGAGAGGGCGAAAATGCGAAAATAGGATGTCGCGCCCGCACATATAGCGCTGTCGCCGCCAAGCCACACAGGCAACATCCCGCTGACGGCACACCCCGCGGCAGCCAACAGCGTGCTGAAGCTGACGGCTGCCACAAGAGCCTGACGCACGACCGAGCGTGCATCGTCGTTGCGGCCGGCTCCGACACAGTGGGCCACCTGAACGGCAAAGCCCGTGGAGACGGACGACACGAGGCCCCAGAAGAGCCATGTGGTCGTGGCCACGAGCCCGATGGATGCGGAAGCCGCAGCACCGAGACTGCCGACCATCGCGGCATCGATGTATTCCATGACGACGGCCGACATCTGGGCTATGATCGAAGGCATGCTCAGGATGACGGTCAGACGCAACTGCTGACCGAGCGTCATCGGCTGCCCCGAGCGTATCATGGAGAGGAGGATGTCTTTCCTTTTCATAAAGAGAGTGGTCCTAAGGTCTTTAAGGTCTCTAAGGTCCTTAAAGTCCTTAAAGTCCCTAAAGTCCTTAAGGTCCTTAAAGACTTTAAAGACCTTAGAGACCTTAGAGACCTTAGAGCCTTTAGATTCATCAAGAAATCACACAATCCCCCGGCGCCTTCAGATTCTTGTCGATGATTATCTCTCCATAGCTCTCGGCCTTGATGCTGCCGCTGCGCGGGTTTTTCACACTCGTTATGCGACCGTTGACGGTAGCCCGGAGTGTTGAGCACTCGAAAGCGAGGTCGCAGTCGGCGTCCATAACACAGTTTTCCATCACGAGGTCGGTGGCGTAACACAGTGGCTGCGTACCGGATATGCGGCAGTTGATGAGATGCAGACGCTTGGAGTGCCAACCGAGAAACTCTCCATGTATCTCGGAGTCACGGACCGTGACATCCTCCGTGGCCCAAAAGGCGTCGCGCGAGTGTATCACGGCGTTGCTTATCTCCACATTGCGGCAATACTGAAACGAGTAATTGCCTTGCTGGCGATAGTCCTCGATGCGGATGTCGCTACTGTGCATGAACAGATAGTCGGCCTTGTCGACCTCTACATTCTTCAGCCTCACGCCGTCGCAGTGCCACAGAGTCTCCTGAGCATCCGGTATGACAACGTTCTCAAGCGTCAGATCCTCCATCTCACGAAACATCTTGGGAGCCTCCACCCGCGTGTTTCTCATCGTCAGATGGCGCGAATACCACAGAGCGGCACGCGCTCCGTCGCGAAACACACAGTTGTCTATCGTAAAGCCGTCGACATGCCAAAACGGATATTTGCCCTTAAACTCACAGTCCACGGCCTCGATGTCGGCACACTCTTTGACAGCCGACTCTCCCGGACCAATCACCACGTTCTCCAGACGGAGACCGCGCGAGGCGAACAGCGGACGCTCGCCCTCAAAATATTTGTCCTTTATAAGTTCCATCTTACGTTGCTTTTGGTTTTGCGCTGCAAAGGTAACAATTCTGCCGCAACAATCGCGTATATATATTAAGGATATAATTACCTTTTCCCGCGTTTGCCCTATTCCCGAGAAACAGGTATCCGGCTTGCAAACCTATTGGTCAGACAAGGCACGCATGGCGCAACCGGCTGTCAGAAGGCGAACGCTTTGTCAGAAAAATTCTGAATTTAAGGTCAAAATCCAAGGGCACTTTTGAAAATTTTTCCACCGTGCTCCCAAATTTTCAAATCTCGCGAAGGTCAAAATCGCACGGTTTTTTCGACTGAAAAACTACGATTTTTGCAAACCGCTGTCACACAATAGTTTACAAACAGTTAGCCCCCTCTGACTCCCCCAAAGGGGGAGCTTGGGCTTCCCGCGAGGCCCTCCTTGCTCTGCAACGGGGCCGCTATTGCATTGCAACGGCAGCCTCGTTGCAATGCAAGGAGCACGCCGTTGCAAGGTAACGGGGCCGCCGTTGCACGACAAGACCCGCTTTTTTGTCCTTTTCCGGCAATCAAAAACTCGCGAACTTTTTCAAAAACGAAGAGCCGTAAGGCCCTTAAAGGGCAGTTTTAAGCCGCAGGTCTCTCCCCCTTGGGGGAGCCGGAGGGGGCCGTCGGCAGGCTCTAAGGCCCTTATTGGTCTTAAAAGCGCTAATCTTTGAGCATTTTCCCGAACGCGGTTTTGTAAAGATATATCTTATTCAAAGTCGCAAACCGCAGGAGTATATCTCCGCAAGTATGGTCGAGACCATATTTGCAATGTGCGTGGAATGGCCCATCTCGGAGGGAGTTCGACTACAACCTCGCAGGCGTTCAGTGGCGTTCGGTGGCGCCAATTTGGAATTTTAACTGTCAAAGCATTGCCATGTCAGATTTTATACGTATCTTTGCCGCAATAACAGAATAAGGAGGAACACCCGTGATTAAATTTTACGAAACACGTGAAGAGATGCTCGAAGCATTCAAAAAGTCTGTCGCACTCCGGAAGGTGTGGGAAGACTTGACGTCCGGACGCATGACTTTTGAAGACTTCAAGAAGCAGGGATACAACACTGTAAAAACGGTGGAATGATACAGATATCTCTTTCCAATATCAACCTTAGGGCTGCATATCATGTAACATCACCGGAAAATGGACAATTTGTATTCACTACAGATCAAGGCAAGACATATAAGATAGGCTTCATTCAGGACTATATGATCTCTGACGATGGAGTCTATCAATTTTTCATAAACACAGAAGACGATTTCAAGACTGCACCTGACAAAAGAGTCAGGCAGACTGTCATGGTCGTACTCGAAGAGTTCTTCAGACAAAAAGAAGTCGTTCTTGACTATATCTGTGATACAGGCGACAACCGTCAAGCAGCAAGAAGCAGGATATTCAGCAGCTGGTTCAGGCTTTTTGCCAATCAAAATCTATTCACATTGCGACCTATGAGTGTAAAAGACGAAGGAATTGAGTTTTTTGCAGCAGTGGTTTTACGCAACGACAATCCAAGGTTTAGCAATATCATTGACGCCATACAACAATTTGAAAAGCAAATAAAAGACAAACTCCAATAATCACACCACAATGTGACACCTGTCCACTGACACCGCCACATTCTTCCTCCCCGCTCCCTCCTATTATACGCAAAAACCGACGGATTTGTTTTGTTCTTAACGAGGTTTACCGTATCTTTGCACCTATTATATATAATAAACCTGAAAACAATGAAAAGACTATTATCTGCTATCGCTATTCTCAGCACATCGGCGACGCTTGCCTTTGCTCAGGCGCCCGAAGTGATGGAGGATGTCAACAAAGTCATCGACAACACTCCCGACAGTATCGCCAAAGCCCTCATGGCACGCCCGGCGCCGGGTTCGACACGCCGCGGAACCAACCCCGTGCTCTACCTCATCGGCAACTCGACCATGCGCAACGGAACATTGGGCAACGGCAACAACGGCCAGTGGGGCTGGGGATATTTTGAGCATGAGTATTTTGACCTCAACAAGATAAGCGTCGAGAATCAGGCTCTCGGCGGCATGAGCACACGCACATACTACAATCAGCTGTGGCCCGCCGTACGCGAGGCTCTGAAGCCCGGCGACTGGGTGATCATCTCCATCGGCCACAACGACGGCGGACCGATCGACAGCGGCCGCGCGCGCTCCGTCCTGAAGGGTACGGGTCGCGACTCCGTCGAAGTGACCATCAAGGAGACGGGCGTCAAGGAGACCGTCTACACCTACGGCGGATACATGCGCAAGTACATCGAGGACTGCCGCGCAAAAGGGGCACAGCCCATCCTGATGTCGCTCACGCCGCGCAACGCCTACGACGAGCAGGGCAAGATTGTCCGCAAGCCGCAAGGAGCATGGCTCGAAGAGGTGGGACGGGAGATAAATGTGCCGTACGTCGACCTCAACGAGATCTCCGGTGCGAAGCTCGACATGTATGGCAAGTGGAAGGAGAGCTACCACTTCTACAAGGACAACATACACACCAGCCGCTTCGGCGCACGCCTCAACGCCCGTTCGGCCGCTGAGGGACTGGCTGCATGCGCCCACCCGGCGCTCGCTCCGCTGAAGGCCATGATGAAGCCGCTGACGCTGCCCACCGTTGCCGTGAAGCGCGAGGAGGGCAAACCGGTGGTATTCTTCACCGGCGACTCCACGGTCAAGAACGAGGACAAGGATGAGGACGGCATGTGGGGCTGGGCGTCACAGGCAGCCACGGTGTTCAACGAGAAGAAGGTCACGCTGTCCAACTGCGCCAAGGCCGGCCGCTCCACGCGCACTTACATGAACGAAGGACGCTGGGACCAGGTCTACAACTCGCTTCAGCCGGGCGACTTTGTCCTGATACAGTTCGGCCACAATGACATCGGCCCCATCGACGACAAGAAGATGCGCGGCGTCATCCCCGGCACGTCTGACTCTACTCACGTCTACCGGATGAAGGACTCAGGCAACTATGAACTGGTCTACACCTTCGGCTGGTATCTGAAGAAATTCATCCAGGACGTGCGCGAAAAGGGCGCGACACCCATCCTCGTGTCACTCACGCCGCGCAACGAGTGGAAGGACGGTAAGATCGAACGCCGCAACAGCTCTTACGGCAAGTGGTATCGCGAAGTGGCCGAAGCAACGGGCACGGAGTTGGTCGACCTCCACAACATCACCGCCGACTTCCTCGACAAGAAGTGCGGCAGCAAGGAGAAAGCCATGAAATACTACAAGCGCGACCACACCCACACATCGCTGCTCGGCGCAAAGACAAACGCGAAGAGCGTGGCGAAGGGCTTGAAGGCCAACAAATCTCCCTTGGCGAAGTATCTTCGCTAAAGGAGAGCCGTTGAACCTGGAGTTAAGGAGTTAAAGGGAGTTAAGGAGTTAAGGAGTTAAGCCAAATGCCACTGAGTTGATTGAGTGATTTCGGCTGAGTGAAGATATTCGATTGCTTAGGAATCAAGAGATCTGATTATAAAGAATCATAAAGACGACATGTGTCAGAGAACAACAAATACATTTCAGAACATATTGGCATGGCAACGTGCCCATGAATTCGTATTATCAGTGTACCGTACGACACGGGGCTTTCCCGAATATGAGAAGTATGGTTTGTGTTCTCAATTCCAGCGTGCGGCGGTGTCCATTCCTGCCAATATCGCGGAAGGCTATCGTAAGCTCAGCAAGGCTGACAAGTTGCGCTTTTTCAATATCGCGCAAGGAAGTCTTGAAGAATGTCGCTACTACGTACTGCTGTCACGTGACTTAGGGTACATTGACGACAACTCCTATAATATGTTGTATGCCCAAATAGAGGAGACAAGCAAATTGCTGAACGGCTACTGCAAAGGCATCATAAACACATCCTACGGAAATCAAATGTAAACATATAGAAAGAACAATGACTTCACTTGGAGAATGGAAGGGAATAAACCCGCCAACAAGCATAAAAAGCATTTGGCTTAACTCCTTAACTCCCTTTAACCCCTTAACTCCCTTTAACCCCTCTAACTCCTTAAAAAGAAGAATATGATTGACAGAGCAACCGTCGAACGAATACTTGACGCCGCACAGATAGTCGACGTGGTGTCGGAGTTTGTCACCCTGCGAAAGCGCGGGGTGAACTATGTCGGACTTTGTCCGTTCCATGACGACAAGACACCGTCGTTCTATGTCTCGCCGGCAAAGGGCGTCTGCAAGTGTTTCGCGTGCGGAGAGGGTGGCAATGCCGTCCACTTCGTCATGAAGCATGAGCAGATAACATACCCCGAAGCACTGCGCTGGCTCGCCCGAAAGTATAACATCGAGATACAGGAACGCGAGCTGACCGACGAGGAAAAGCGGGAAGCGAGCGAACGGGAGAGCATGTTCATCGTCAACGAATGGGCTAAGGACTATTTCGCCGACATCATGCACAACGACGTCGACGGACAGGCCATCGGCAAACAGTATTTCCGCAGCCGCGGCATACGCGACGACATCATGCAGAAGTTTCAGCTCGGCTATGCCCTGCCGCGGCGCAACGCTATGTCGGAAGAGGCCCTGAAGAAAGGCTACAAGGAGGAGTTTCTGCTGAAGACGGGCCTCTGTTATAAGAAAGACAACGGCGAACTCGTCGACCGCTATGCCGGCCGCGTCATCTTCCCGTGGTTCAACGTCAGCGGAAAGGTCAACGCTTTCGGCGGCCGTCTGCTCGACTCACGCACCAAAGGTGTGCAGCAGAAGTATGTCAACTCGCCCGAATCGGACATCTATCACAAGGACCACGAACTCTACGGACTCTTCCAAGCCAAGAAGGCAATGGTCAAGGAGGACTGCGTCTACATGGTCGAGGGCTACACCGACGTGATCGCCATGCACCAGTGCGGTCTCGAGAATGTCGTGGCCAACTCCGGAACGGCGCTCAGCATCCATCAGATAAGACTGCTCAGGCGCTTCACCGCCAACGTCATCCTGCTCTACGACGGCGACGAGGCGGGCATACACGCCGCCATGCGAGGCACCGATATGCTCTTGGCCGAGGGCATGAACATCAAGGTCCTCCTGCTCCCGGACGGCGATGACCCCGACAGTTTCGCCCGCAAACACAGCGCGGAGGAGTTCAAGGAATATATCAGCAGTCACCGGACGGACTTCATCCAGTTCAAGACAGACCTGCTCCTGCGCGGCGTCAACGACCCCGTCAAGCGCTCGGAAGCCATCAGCAACATCATCCGGAGCGTCTCGGTGATACCCAACCCTATCACCCGCGACACTTATCTGCACGAGTGTTCCCATCGTCTGCAGATGAATGAGCAGACGCTGATAAACACAATGAACGGCTTCATACGCGGCGATCTGGAGGACAAAGCGAAAGAACAGGAACGCGAGCATCGCCGACTGCAAAATCAGACGCAGTCCGGCGGGATGTCAGAACAAGACGGCGGACAACCGGCAGAAAGCGACGGACGGACGGCCACGACGCAACCGACCATTCAGGCCGTTCCTCAACAAAGTTCCGAGATTGAGCGGATGCTCATACAAAACATTATCCGCCACGGCGAAGAGACGATATTTGAAGGTCTGGAGACAGAAGACGGGCAGACGATAAACCTATCCGTGGCGCAATATGTGGACTACGATCTGAGCCAGGACGGCCTCCGCTTCTCCAACGAGACATACAACCGCATATTGGCCGAAGCCGTGGAGCACAACAACGACGAAGGTTTCAAGGCCGAGACATACTTCATGCACCATCCCGACATACAGATAAGCCGTCTCGCCGGAGACCTCGCCATCAACCGCTATCAGCTCAGCCGCAGCCTCGAAATGCAGCACAAGCCGGAGACTCTGCGTCAAAGGGTGATCCATCTGGTGCTCGACTTCCGCATGAGAATCATCAAACAGCGGCTCAAAGACATACAGATGCAACTCCGGCAGGCGGGCAGCGACATGGAACGGATAACGCAGCTGATGAAGGACTACAAGGACACGCAGCTGCTCAGGGACATGCTGGCACGCCAATTAGGCAGCGACATCATGGTCTGACACAAATGACAACGTCACATAAAAGATATAACACAAACATCATCACGAATGTATTACATCAAAAAGACAATGGAAATATCGGCCTGCCATCGGCTCACTCTCGACTACGAGAGCAAGTGTTCGCGCCGGCATGGCCACAACTGGGTCATCACAGTCTACTGCAAGGCGCGCAGCCTCAATGCCAACGGCATGGTCTGCGACTTCACCGAGATAAAGAAAAGGATTCACGGCTATCTCGACCACGGCGACCTCAACGAGCTGTTGCCATTTAATCCGACGGCCGAGAACATCGCACGGTGGTGTACGGAGCAGATACCGGAATGCTATCGGACCGACGTGCAGGAGAGCGAGGGCAACAGCGCCACATACGTTGAAGAGGAAGAGGAGTGACACGCCGGACGACCGGCATACTGACAAAAATGAAAAAGATCAACGACATATTCTATTCGCTGCAGGGCGAAGGCCGCAACACAGGCCGCGCGGCCGTGTTCATCCGCTTCGCGGGATGCAACCTGCGATGCCCTTTCTGCGACACGGAGTTCTCGGAATACCGCGAAATGAGCGACACGGACATCCTCGCGGCCATCAGCGCCTATCCGTCGCGCTTCATCGTGCTCACCGGTGGCGAACCGACACTGCAGGCCGATGCCGCGTTCATCGCCATGTTGCACTCCAACGGATATGAAGTGGCGATGGAAAGCAACGGTACCCGCAGTCCGGCGGCAACAGTCGACTGGCTCACGGTGTCGCCAAAACAGGCTCATGTCGGTACGACCGGACGCCTGGCGGTGACCCGTTGCGACGAACTGAAGGTCATCTTCGACGGCCAGACCGACATCAGCGACTACGGAATAGAGGCCGCCTATTATTATCTCCAGCCCTGCGACACGGGCGACGAGACCAGAAATGCCGCCATAACGAAGGCTTGTGTCGACTATATCTGCCGGCATCCGAAGTGGCGTCTGTCCCTGCAGACACACAAGATGATTGGTTTCAAATAGTTCGGAACGAACCGTCCGGACCGGAATGGAGCACCAGAAGAACGGCAACAAGCAATCAGAAGAAGAACAACAAATACGCATCCGACATGCACGGACTACATATCACAGGCATAATCATATACGAGATTGTGGTCGTCATCGCCATAATCCACGTGCTGATGGACAACCGTCAACCAGCCAAGACTATGGCCTGGGCACTCGTGATATACTTCGTGCCGTTCGTCGGAATCATATTCTACATCTTCTTCGGCGTCAACCGCCGCAAGGAGAAGCTCGTCAGCGAACGCAGCCTCAACCAACTCACTAAGCGGTCGATGCTCAGTTTCGTCGAGCAACACAACCTACAACTGCCCGACAACCATAGACAGACGATTGATCTTTTCGTCAATCAGAACCTGTCCATGCCTTTCAAGAACAACAATCTGGATATCTTCACCGACGGCCAAGCCTTTTTTCTGTCTTTGTTGCAAGCCATCGGCAAAGCCCGCGACCATATCCACATCGACATGTACATCTTTTCCGACGACCCGCTGGGCCGCCTCATAGCCGACGCGCTGGCCGACAAGGCTCGTCAGGGAGTCGAAGTGAGAGTGATTTATGATGATGTGGGATGCTGGAAGGTGGACCGTCTGTTCTTTGAGAGCATGCGGGAAAACGGCATCGAGGTCCATGCTTTTCTTCCGGTGAGATTTCCTTCGTTCACGAGCAAAGTCAACTACCGCAACCACCGCAAGATAATCGTCATCGACGGGACCGTCGGTTATATCGGCGGCATGAACATCGCGCTGCGCTACGTCAATGGAACGAATGGCCTGAAGTGGCGTGACACCATGACACGCATCACCGGAGGAGGCGTTCTCGCGCTCCAACGCGCCTTTCTGATAGATTGGTATTTCGTGGACCGGACACTCATTTCCAACCGCAAATACTATCCGACGACACCACCGACAATACAAAACGACTGCCTCATACAAATCGTTACAAGCAGTCCTGTTGCCCCCTATCCCGACATCATGCAGGGCTATCTGCGCGTCATCATGAGCGCCCGAAAGTATATCTTCATCGAGACGCCCTACTTCCTGCCAACCAATTCCATCCTCTTCGCACTGAAAACAGCAGTTCTCGGTGGCATCGACGTACGCTTGATTGTGCCCCGTCATTGCGATTCGAGTTTCGTCGAATGGGCCGGGCGGTCATACCTGAGAGACATCGCGCAGGCCGGAGTCAAGGTCTATCTATACGACAAAGGGTTCCTCCACAGCAAAATTCTCGTCTGCGACGACACCCTCGCGACCTGCGGCTCAACCAATGTCGATTCACGTAGCTTCGAAAACAACTTTGAAGCCAACGCCTTTTTCTACGACAAAACGACCGCCTTGCGCTTCAAAGAGATTTTCATGCACGACCTTAATGGCTCCACGGCACTCGAAAAAGTGGCAGAGCGGAAAAGTCCGGACTTCTACGCGAGACTCTGGGAAAGCCTGACGCGGCTTCTCTCACCGCTGCTATAAGCAGTCAGAAAGAGAAGCCGCGCCATCAATAATATTCATTCCTGTCTTTCATGAACATGCTCATGAAAGACAAAATCACTTCTTTCAGTCTTTCTTCACACCGACAATCTTCGTCGGTGCCATCTCGCGGTTGCGGCGGTTGGTCACCGTCACCACGGCCTGAGCCAGCGCGAGGAACGCCTGTCCTGTCGTTGTCTCTGCGTTGACGGCCGCCGGTTCACCCGCGTCGCCGCTCTCACAGATACTCTGAACGAGCGGGATCTGGGCCAACAACGGTGTGTCCATCTCCTCGGCGAGCTTCTTGCAACCCTCCCGGCCGAAGATGTAATAACGATTTTCGGGCAGCTCGGCCGGCGTGAACCATGCCATGTTCTCGACCAGTCCGAGGATGGGCACGTTGACCTTATCGTTGCGGTACATGTCGATACCCTTGCGGGCGTCGGCCAAAGCCACGGCCTGAGGCGTGCTGACGATGACGGCGCCGGTGATTGCCAGCGTCTGAAGCAGCGTCAGATGGATATCGCTCGTGCCCGGGGGCGTATCCAATATAAAATAGTCAAGCTCGCCCCAGTCGGCATCGCCGATAAGTTGCTTCAGCGCGTTGCTCGCCATACCTCCGCGCCAAAGCGTGGCAGTGTCGGGATTGACGAAGAATCCGATGCTGAGCACCTTCACGCCGTATTTCTCAATCGGCTCTATCAGATTGCGGCCGTCCTTTTCGACAGCATACGGACGGGCGTCCTCGACATGGAACATCTTCGGTACGGACGGGCCGAAGATATCGGCGTCAAGCAGTCCGACGCGATAACCGAGACGTGCGAGCGCTATTGCCAGATTGGCAGCGACGGTGCTCTTGCCTACGCCGCCCTTGCCGGAGCTGACAGCAATCACGTTCTTGACACCGGGAAGGAGCTTGCCCACCTCCGGACGCGGCTTCGACCGGAACTCTGTCTCAATTGCCACTTCCACGTCGCGACTGACATGATAGTGAATGGCGGCTTCGGCAGCCTTGACCGTTGATTTGAGGAACGGGTCGGTGTCACGCGGGAACGTGAGCACGACTTTGACTTTCATGCCGTCGATGGACGGTGTGTCGGCCACCATGTCACTCTCGACGAGATTCTTCTTGGTGCCTGGATAGGTAACCGTGGCCAGCGCGTCAATGATCAGTTTTGGATATAATGTCATACTCATATATGTTTCTTTTGTTTACTGTAAAAGCAGCAAAATCCGTGCCGAAAAGGTTTGCCGGTCCAAACGAACGCAGTAAACATCCTGTGATATCATTCCAAACTTCGGACGAAGCCTATTTCTTCCCGATGTTTATTCTCACTCCCATATATGCCATCGCTCCGTGTACGGGTCCCCATATCATTGTCGGGTCGAACGTCTGCGACCACGGATCCGACGCACCGATGATGGGATTCTTCTGTCGGTAGGCCGTCAGATTTTCGCCTCCGACGTAGACCGACCAGTGGCGGAACCAGCGCGTGACCTGTGCACTGAGCTGTCCGAAGGCCGGAAATGAGGTCTGCCACGACAGCGTTCCATCGTCCGTGACGTATGGTTGGGGCATGCGGCCGCCACCGTTGAGCTGGAATGTGACATCAAACTGCCAGAGTTCAAGCGGTGTTTTGTATGATGCAGTGAACAGACCCTTATAGCGGTTGGTCAGTGGTTTGGTCATCAGGCGGCCGCCGTAGGTACACTTGACGTCGCTCAGACGGTAGGCCGCCGTGAGCGTCAGCCCGTCAAAGACGGGATAGGAGGCGTCAATCTGCATCGTGTGGGAATAGGAACGGCCGTCAAGGTTGGCGATATGTATCGCGTGAGGGTCGCTGTCGTAGTCGACGACGGCCTGATTGGAAAAGCGCGTGTAGTAGTATTCGGCGTTCATCTTCAGCGTCTTGCCCCACAATGGAATGTTCAGAGCCGCGCTCGCACCATAGTTCCACGCCTCTTCCTGACGCAGGTCGTCAATCGTGAGGCTCCGTCCGCCGGCCAGCAGATAACTGTTTTCGGCCAGAGCGAACACCGTCCGGTAGCCCTTCCCTGCCGAAAGACGCAGGCTGACAATGTCGTGGGGCATCCACTTGACATGCAAGCGAGGCGTCAGAAACGTTCCGTAAAGGCTGCTGTGGTCCGCGCGCAGACCGGCCATGACCGTCAGACGGTGGTCAAGATTGAGCGTGTATTGGGCATAGACGCCGGGAGTGGACTCCCGCAGGGCAGAGTTAAGAGGGATGAGTGAAGAGTAATCATACCTCTGCGCTCTGCTCTCTATGCTCTGACTTGAATAGTCATGATTAAACGACGCTCCCGCCGAGAAGTTATGAACATGACCGATGTTGGTCTCAAAGACCAGCGAGGCATAGACGTTCTTCTCGTTGATGTAGAGATGTTTCATCCCGTAGTCGGCCGTCTGCTCGTGCAGTGAGGCCGACGTGAGCAGGGCGACATTGGTCCCGTGCTCATGGTCGAGGATGAAGGCATGCTTCATGTAGCCTTCATAGCGGTCCGTGTTCTGTTCTATATTATATAATGTGTGGGGCAGAGAGGATTGGTTCTGGCCATGATTGAGCTGGCCGCCGAGCCGTCGCTCCTTCAGCCAACTGGCTCCGCCGTGGAAGATATAGTGGTCGCCGGCCCACTGCCAGCGGTTGTCCACATGCCACTGGCGCACCCGCGGCTGGTCATAGAAACCGTCACCGTTGCCGTCGTGTTCGTCGAAGCTGTTCTCATAGTGGGTCAGGAGCACCGTGCTCAGGCGGCGGTTGAGATGGATATTGCCCGTGATGTTGGCCTCAATGCGGCTCTTCGAGTCGCCGAAGAGATTTACTTCCATACCATCGACGTCCTCCGGCTTGAGGAAATCAATGTTGATCTGGCCCGTGATAGCCTCATATCCGTTCTTCACCGACGAACATCCCTTGGAGACTGAGATGTTTTTCATCCACGGTCCCGGGACATATCCGAGTGCGTATGGCGACGCCGCGCCGCGATAGTTGGGGAGATTTTCGGTCAGCATCTGGACGTAGGTGCCGCTCAGTCCGAGCAGCCGGATTTGCTTTGCACCCGTGGCGGCGTCGCTGTAACTCACATCCACCGAGGGATTGGTAGTGAAACTCTCGCCCAGATTGCAGCAGGCGGCCTTGAACAGCTCGTGCCGTCCGATGCTCACGCCGTTGACCGGGCCGACCATGCGCCGCATGCCGCTCTTTGACGTCACCTTGAGTTCCTTCAGTCCGTGATCTTTCGAAGTCATGCAGGAGGAGTCGGCGGCATGAACGTGTTGTGCGGCAGCGTGGCCGCAGAGCAGTGCTGACAGTGCCGTCAGCATGATGGTTTTCTTCTTCATTATCTTTCTCTTACCGTTATATACAAAAAAAATGCAAGTGGAAATCGGATTTCCACCTGCAAAATTATATATAACGTTGTGCAACCTGGTTGCAAATGAGCCCCCGCGGCTCTCCAACCGGACGCCAACCTTCCTTCACCGGCAGCTCCATGCCGCCTCACTTGCTCGTGTCCAGCCCGCTGCGCTTGGGCCGGTGGTAGCTCCGATAGTCGTCGAGCGGTATCTCAACGTCCGGCTCTTCAAGCACTCCGGCGTGGGGAAGACTGAACTTCATATAGCGTATGTTCAGCCCGCGCTCCATCCACATCGCCTCATAGTAAGTCTGTATGGAAAGAATCTTGCGGGTGGCGTCGTCGATGCCGTCCGTGTGATAAAGGTCTTCCGTGCGGAAGAGCAGCGGCAGACGGTTGTGCTCCACCATATAGGTGGTATATGTGAAAAGGAAGTTTGAGTCGGTCTTCAGATGGATTGTGCCCCCGTCGGTGAGGAAACGGCGATAGCGCTCCATGAACGACGTGCTCGAGAGCCTCTTCCGCGGGTTCTTCATCTGCGGGTCACTGAACGTCAGCCATATCTCCTGCACCTCGCCGGGAGCGAAGAAACGGTCGATTATCTCGATGTTCGTGCGCAGGAACGCCACGTTCGTCAGCCCCTCGCGAAGGGCCTCGGTCGCTCCCGTCCACATCCGCGCGCCCTTGATGTCGACGCCGATGAAATTGACTTCCGGGTAGAGGCGCGCCAGTCCGACGGTATATTCGCCCTTGCCGCAGCCCAGCTCCAGCACGATGGGGTTGTCGTTATGGAAATAGTCCTCGCGCCAGCGGCCCTTCATCTCAAACGGCACCTGCTCGACGACGGAGTAGGGATACTGAAAAACATTCTCATATCTCGCCATGTCGGCGAACTTCTCTAACTTGCCTTTGCTCATATATAAGTATGTATAAACTGCTGCAAAGGTAATGGAAAAATCCGGGAAATAACTTAAATTTAATGGATTATAATTATTTACCGGACACCAATATCAAAAAAATGAGGGTGTATCAAAATTCGGTATCACAAAGCGAACTCATCCGGAAGTCTTTAAGTGGGGTAATCTCAGTCCCCTCCTTCCGAAGGAGGGGTTAGGGGTGGTTAAACAATAACATTCTATAAATCATTACTTTAGATAACAGAATTATTGCTGTCCGGTAAAACAGATTTCCGTACGGCATGCTCAATCTGCTGTAGGGACATAGTCTTGTCTTTGTCCGCAAATAACATATTGATATCCAATCTTTTTCTTGCGGACAAAGACAAGACTATGTCCCTACAAC
>JAFULM010000018.1 GCA_017483185.1 Prevotella sp.
CACCTCTTCCCATTCCGAACAGAGAAGTTAAGCCCGTCTGCGCCGATGGTACTGCGATGCAATGCGGGAGAGTAGGTGGCCGCCTTTTTTCAGATAGAGTTTCCGGAGAGTCAGCGATGACACTCCGGAAACTCTTTTTTTTGTGTGGGGCCCCACCCCGGCCCTCCCCAAGGGGAGGGTGCCTGCGGGAGGAGAGGGCTTGGTGGTTTTTTAATTGGGGAAATGGGAAAGATGAGAATAATAGGATGGATGGGATTGATGAGAGCCGAATTTATTTGGATAGGTGGGCAATATAGAGGAATGATTGGCGTTTAATAGTTATCGAATTAAGCTATGCAGTGGACAGATAGAATACGACAAGTCAAGATTGTTTTGGTGGTTGCGGCAATAGTGATAGCGGTGACTTCACTGTTGGTGTCTCATGTCCTTGTGCGCGATCTCTCAGATGAGGAACGGACGAAGATGGAGGTGTGGGCGCAGGCGCTACACGCTTTGAACAATGCTGATGAGAATACGGACTTGACTTTGGTGCTCGATGTGATACAGGGTAATAATACGATACCAGTGATTGTGCTTGATCCGGGCGGTAATGTGATGGATTACCGAAATATAATGATCAAAGCGCCAACATTGGCTGACTCGGTGGCCTATGTGGCTGCTCTCGGCCGGCAGATGTATCATGCGGGGAAGTATATACGTATAGATATTGGTGCAGGAAAGAGTGACTATCAACTTGTATGTTATGATGAGTCTACGATGTTGAAGAGATTGTCGTCATATCCGTATGTTCAGTTGGGCGTTGTGTTGATATTTGTCGTTGTCGCCATTTTCGCGTTGCTGTCGTCCAAACGCGCCGAACAGAACAAGGTGTGGGTCGGTCTGTCGAAGGAGACGGCCCATCAGCTCGGGACACCGATATCCAGTCTCATGGCGTGGGTGGAAATATTGAAAGAGACTTATCCGGATGACGCTTTGATTCCGGAGATGGATAAGGACGTCAAACGCTTGGAGCGCATTGCCGAGCGGTTCTCCAAGATCGGTTCGCTTCCGGAGGCTACGGAGACGAGCATGAACGAAGTGCTGGAGCACGTCATCGACTATATGGACCGCCGCACGTCGTCGCAGGTCGAAATTCAGAGACAGTTCCCAGAACATGACGTGCGTGTCAGCATGAACGCATCGCTCTTCGAGTGGGTAGTGGAGAACCTTTGCAAAAATGCAGTGGACGCTATGGAGGGACATGGCCGCATCGTCCTCTCGCTCACGGAGGATAACGGGCGGGTTATCGTCGATGTCTCCGACACGGGCAAGGGGATACGCCGCAAGGACATTAAGAACGTCTTCAAGCCTGGTTTCACGACTAAGAAGCGCGGTTGGGGACTCGGACTGTCGCTCGCCAAGCGCATTGTGGAGGAATATCACAACGGCAAGATATACGTCAAATCGTCGGAAGTGGGCCGCGGCACAACATTCCGGATTGAACTGCGGTGATGTCTTTCGCGAGAATGGGCGTAAATGAAATAAAATCGTCGGAAAATCGGAATCTTCTGACAATACAGTCTTTTATCATTTTTTTCTGGTTCACCGGTATGTAATTCGGAAATTATATATAAATTTGTATTTGATAAAGTGTGCGTCCGCAAATTCCCTGGACTTCCGGGCCGGATGAGAGTTAGTCAACATGTGTAACATTTAAAATCTCCAAAAAGGAAACAGACATAAAGGAATGCTGAGCAGAGAGGGACAATCCGGTCAAAGACCGTCACCCCCGTAGGTTTAATAAAATAAGCCGCGTTGGAATACGTGGCACTATCATTAACCGAAAAGCGTTTCCATTCAGAAACTTGATAAGGACATATCAATATATGTATTGAGCTTTTAGCTCTTGTTCTCTCTTTATCGAATACCGCCAACATTCGCTGTATGAGGACAAGTTGACTGAAAGTTCACGCTGATAAGGCGTGGGCTATTTTGTCGCTTGTTATACAGCAGGTCACTTGGCGGTAACCAGATAAAGAAGCAAGCGTACAGAATGGTTACACGCCTTTTTCATAAACTTAATATTATTATGATTAAACTGAAATCTATTTGATCGCAATTGCTGTTTCTGCCTGTTGTGGCTTTGTTCGCGGTGTCATGCGGAAGTGACGATGATGACGACGGAATGATAAAGAACGAGAGTGGAAGCAAAATGGTGAAGTTAACCGTAAACGGCGTTTCTTTCAACATGATTCGTGTGGATGGTGGCACGTTTCAGATGGGAGCGACAACAGAGCAGACCATGAGCGGAACCAAGATTGATGACCATGAGTTTCCCGTACACAAGGTGAAACTTGACACTTATTATCTGGCTGAGACAGAGGTGACGAAAGAATTGTATAATGCCGTTATGGGTGGGGAAAACTCTTCTGATCTCTATCATCCGGAATATGGTGAATGGGATTATTTTGATAAGTTCATAAGGAAGTTGAACGAGTTGACAGGACGTAAATTCCGTTTTCCTACCGAAGCCGAATGGGAATTTGCCGCACGTGGTGGAAATAAGTCGAAAGGCAATATCTATCCTGGCTCCAACTACTGCGTGACTGTCGGATGGTATTACTGTAATTCCGGCGAGGGCTATCTTGCGGAAAGCAACTGGAATTGGTGGACCATGAAAGGTAACAAGTGTGATACCCATGTTGTGGCGACAGCAATGCCCAACGAACTCGGATTCTATGACATGGGTGGCAATATTGACATAAAGGTTGGGGTGTGTAGGAAGAATATTTCTTTTGTTCTTCCTTGCTCCGCCTTTTGTGCTACTTTTCTCATTCCCCCACTATTCACATTTATTCCTCCGCACATTTCTCCCTCGAAAGATAAAGTTTAAAAAAACGGTATAATATTGGCTTATATCAAAAATAATTCGTAACTTTGCACCCCGAAATGTGTAGTTTAGAGCCATTTAAGATAGATTTGAAAGGACTGGAGGACGGTCTTACGAGGCTCGACCTCAGTCTTGACGACACTTTCTTCGCGGCCTTGGAGGCCGAGGAAGTGAGGCGGGGGCACGCTGACGTGGAGTTGATGATACAGCGGACGGCAGAGCGTTACTTCGAATTGCACTTTCATATCACCGGCGAAGTGACGGTCCAGTGCGACCGATGTCTCGACGATATGCCTCAGGCAGTCGATGCCAAGCACAAACTGGTGGTCAAATTCGGCGAGGAATATTCCGAAGAGGATGACCTCGTGGTCGTGCCCGAGGACGACGGCATCCTGGACACGTCATGGTTCATATATGAAATCATCGTTCTCAACATACCCATCAAGCACGTGCATGCACCTGGAAAATGTAACCGTGCGATGATACAGATGCTCGAAGAGCATTCAGCTGCCCGAAGCAGTGATGGGGTGGAGAAGCATGACATAGACCCGCGATGGAGCGGGCTGCTAAAGATTAAGGATTTAAAAGAATAAAAACAAAAAAGAATTATGGCACATCCTAAAAGAAGACAGTCAAAGACTCGTACACTCAAAAGAAGAACCCATGACAAGGCCGTAGCACCTACGCTGGCAGTATGCCCCAACTGTGGCGCCTACTATGTTTATCATACAGTATGCCCCACCTGCGGTTACTACAGAGGTAAGGTCGCTATCGTTAAGGACGAAGTAGCAGAATAATAATGGAGAAAATCAACGCGATAATCACCGGTGTAGGCGGTTACGTTCCCGACTACGTTCTCAACAACGAGGAACTGTCGAGAATGGTGGACACCAACGACGAGTGGATTATGACGCGTGTCGGCATCAAGGAGCGCCGTATCCTCACCGAAGAGGGTCTCGGCACGTCTTACATGGCGCGCAAAGCTGCCAAGCAGTTGCTCCGCAAGACGGGCGTTGACCCGGACACTATTGATGCTCTCATCGTGACCACGTCGACGGCAGACTATAAGTTCCCGTCAACAGCGTCTATCGTCCTCGGCAAACTCGGTCTGAAAAATGCTCATGCGTTTGACATGTGGGCCGCCTGCTGCGGATTCATCTATACGCTGGACACCGCCGCCGCAATGATACAGAGCGGACGTTACAAGAAGATCATAGTCATCGGAGCAGACAAAATGTCGTCCGTTGTCGACTATAAGGACCGTAGCACTTGCGCTCTCTTTGGTGACGGTGCGGGAGCAGTGCTTGTGGAAGGCACGACGGAAGATGTCGGTCTCATGGACTCATACTTCCGCACAGATGGTCAAGGTCTGCCTTTCCTCCATCTCAAGGCCGGAGGTTCGGTATGTCCGCCGTCCCACTTCACGGTCGACCATCGGCTCCACTACCTCTATCAGGAGGGTCGGACGGTGTTCCGCTATGCCGTGAAGAGCATGAGCGACGACTGCGCACTCATTGCCGAACGCAACAATCTCAATAAGGACAATATCGCATACGTCGTGCCTCATCAGGCAAACATGCGCATCATCGAGGCCGTGGCCAAGCGACTGGAACTCCCGATGGATCATGTGATGGTCAACATCGAGCACTACGGAAACACCAGTGCCGCCACCATCCCGCTGGCCCTCTGGGACAACGAGAGCAAGTTGAAGAAAGGCGACAATCTCATATTCACCGCTTTCGGTGCCGGATTCGTTCATGGTGCATCATACTATAAGTGGGCATACGACGGTTCGGCTGCAGCGGCTCCGGTGAAATAAAGGTCAGACAAAATATAAAGTCCATATACAAAGAAACGCATCCTAACTCAGATTAAGGTGCGTTTTTTTGTCTCGGAGAGAGAATGGATATCCTTCTCCCTCCTCAAAGAAAAAACAACGTAACATGCACAAGGCAGGATTTGTAAACATAGTGGGAAACCCCAACGTGGGCAAGTCGACGCTGATGAATCAGCTCGTGGGGGAGCGTATCTCCATCGCCACATTCAAGGCGCAGACCACGCGCCACCGCATCATGGGCATAGTCAACACACCCGACATGCAGATAGTATTCTCGGATACCCCCGGTGTGCTTAAACCCAACTATAAGCTGCAGGAGTCGATGCTCGCTTTCTCTGAGTCGGCCCTGCAGGACGCCGACGTGCTGCTCTACGTGACCGACGTGGTGGAGAATCCGGAGAAGAACCGCGACTTCCTCGACAAGGTCGGACGTATGAAAGTCCCCGTGCTGCTGCTCATCAACAAGATTGATCAGACGGACCAGAAGACTCTCGGCGACATCGTCAGCCGGTGGCATGACCTGTTGCCCGCAGCCGAGATATTGCCAATATCGGCGCTCAACAAGTTCGGTGTGGACATGCTGCTGCGCCGCATCAAGGAACTGCTGCCCGACAGCCCGCCGTTCTTCGACAAAGACCAGCTGACGGACAAGCCGGCCCGCTTTTTCGTCAGCGAAATCATACGCGAGAAGATACTCCTTTACTACGATAAGGAGATACCCTATTCCGTCGAAGTGAGCGTCGAGCGGTTCAAAGAGGACGACAAGCATATCCACATCAACGCCGTCATCTACGTCGAGCGCGACTCCCAGAAGGGCATCATCATCGGCCATCAGGGCGTGGCGCTCAAGCGGGTGAGCAGTGAAAGCCGCAAGGCGCTGGAGCGCTTCTTCGGCAAGAACATCTATCTCGAAGTGTTCGTGAAGGTCGACAAGGACTGGCGCAGCTCCCAGAAAGAGCTGGACAGTTTCGGATATAATCCGGAATGACACGGATGCGGCCAAGGCGGCTGGATGTATAAGGCGGCTGCCGGTATATTCTTTATAACAACAATCATGATATGGCAAATTTAGTAGCAATAGTAGGACGGCCCAACGTGGGCAAGTCGACACTTTTCAATCGTTTGACAAAGTCGCGTCAGGCCATTGTCAGCGATGAAGCCGGCACCACGCGCGATCGCCAGTACGGCAAATGCGAGTGGAACGGACGTGAGTTCTCCGTGGTAGACACAGGAGGATGGGTCGTCAACTCCGACGATATTTTCGAGGAAGAAATACGCAAGCAGGTCATCATAGCCACGGAAGAGGCCGACCTCGTGCTGTTCCTCGTTGACGTGACCAACGGCGTGACGGACTGGGATGAGGACGTGGCCATGATTCTCCGCCGCTCCAAGCTACCTGTGATTCTGGTGGCCAACAAGACGGATAATAACAATCAGCAGTATTATGCCGCCGAGTTTTATTCGCTCGGACTGGGCGATCCCTACTGCATCAGCGCCGCCACCGGAAGCGGAACTGGCGACCTGCTCGACCTCGTGGTCAGCAAGCTCAAGGCTGACAGCGGCGAGATGCTCGAAGACGGCATACCGCGCTTTGCCATCGTCGGCCGTCCGAACGTCGGAAAGAGCAGCATCATCAACGCCTTCATCGGCGAAGACCGCAATATCGTTACAGAGATTGCCGGAACGACGCGTGACAGTATATATACACGTTATGACAAGTTCGGCTTCGACTTCTATCTTGTCGACACCGCCGGAATACGCCGCAAGAACAAGGTGACGGAAGATCTGGAGTTCTACAGCGTGATGCGCTCCATACGCGCCATTGAGAATAGTGACGTCTGTGTCCTCATGATAGACGCCACGCGAGGCATCGAGACGCAGGACATGAACATCTTCCAGCTCATTCAGAAGAACAACAAGTCGCTCGTCGTCGTTGTCAACAAGTGGGACCTCGTCGAGGACAAGACGCAGAAAGTCATCGACACCTTCGAAACAGCAATCCGCAAGCGCATGGCTCCGTTTACCGACTTCCCCATAATCTTCGCCTCGGCCATGACCAAGCAGCGCATTTTCCGAGTGCTGGAAACAGCCAAGGAAGTCTACCTCAATCGTAAGGCGAAGATCGGAACGTCAAAACTCAATGAAGTCATGCTTCCGCTTATTGAAGCATATCCGCCACCATCAATCAAGGGAAAGTACATCAAGATCAAGTATTGTACGCAGTTGCCCAACACGCAGATACCATCTTTCGTGTTCTACGCCAACCTGCCGCAGTATGTCAAGGAGCCTTATAAACGTTTTCTTGAGAACAAGATGCGTGAGAACTGGACATTGACGGGAACACCTATCAATATCTTCATACGCCAGAAGTGATGAAGACAGTGTTATTGTCGTTTGTTGCCGTAGTCACACTGATGCTCTCCTGCGGCAAGGAACCTTCGCGTGAGGAATTGGCCGGACAGGCAGCCAAAGCCTGTTACGACCATCTCATTGCGGGACGTTACGATGAATTCGTTGCCGCTACGGCCGGAACAGACAGTCTGCCCGCGTCATATCGTGAGCAGCTACTTGTCAACGCGCATCAGTTTGCCGCCCTTCAGAAGTCTGAGCACGGCGGAATAGGCAGCGTAGAGGTGCTTCGCGTTAAGATCGATTCGCTCTCCGGACAGGCCAATGCCTTCCTCATGTTATGCTTTGCAGACAGTATAAAGGAAGAGATTGTCGTGCCGATGGTGGAGCATAACGGACGCTGGATGATGCGTTAGTTAGTGTGCGGTTTGTTAAAAAACGCAAACAGAAGAGCGATTGGGCCCTTATTGATGCGTGATTGTGAATTTTAATGCGTACCTTTGCAACCGCAAAACAAAACAAGGATGTGCCATATCTCAGATGGTAGAGCAAAGGACTGAAAATCCTTGTGTCCCCGGTTCGATTCCTGGTGGCACCACTCCTCCTTTCATGAGCCCTGTTCGCGCAAGCGGCAGGGTTTTTTTGTTGCCTTTAAACAGGGGCGGTAGTAAATTTAAATGGCTCAGCGGATTTTCGGTTACTATTATAACCCTGTGGCAAATCATTTGAATCTTACGAGCTCCGAACCGCAGAGACGGCTGTCTGCCGTAACAATTTGTATCGCATAGACTTGGCCCGACGTTACCGGCAGGCTTACTTCCACTTCTTTTTCGTTTACGTCCAACCGACACTCGGCCGCGAGAGTGCCGCCGATGCCGTATGCACGTAGCGTGATGGGGCTGTCGGGGACTGTCTCAAAGCATACGCGAAGGCGGTTGCGGCCTGCCGGCATGATGCTGACGGTCTGCGGAAGGTGTGTCGACAAGCCCTTGATTGAGCTGATGCCGAGCACGTCCAGCAGTCCTCGGTAGACATCTATCTCACCATATCCCCACTCATTGTTCGGTACGGGTGACGTGTCGTCCAACCGCCGCGCCGTCCTGCCGATGACGTCCATGACCTCTTGCGGCGTCAGCGTCGGGCGGGCTTCGAGCCACAGAGCCACGGCACCGCCCACGATGGGCGATGCCATCGATGTCCCGGAGCATGCCGCCCACGGATATGACCGGCCGCCGAAGTCCGAATGGCTGACGACAAAATCGGCATCCCACGTATCCTGATGTCCCTCCAGCCAGTAGGGGCTGAACGACGAGATGACATTGGTGCCCGGTGCCATTACGTCGGGTTTGATTCGTCCGTCATACGTCGGGCCGACGGATGAATACATGGACTTTCCTCCTCCGTCGCTGAGGTCATAAATGTGTTGCGTCTCTCCGCGGTCGTTGACAATCTCAAGCCGGTGGCATGTCGCGCCGACACATATCACGGATGGTGCGCTCGATGGCGAATTGATGTTGTGTGTACAGAGTGCATCGGCGAGTCTGCCGCTCTCGTTGTCTATCGCATAAAACTGTCCGGTCATGAGAAACAGTTCCGCTTCCGCCTCGCCGACCAGTTCGACGCTGCACTGCATATTGTCAAACATCGTCGGAAATCCCTTCCACGAAAAGTCGCAGACCGTCTCCGTCGCGTCGTAACAGGACGTATAGGCCGCCATATCGACCTTTGCCTCCACACCGCCCAGTGTGACCCAGTCCGTCCGCTCGCCGTTTTCGCAGGCCGCGATGTCGCCCAGCCGGACCGTCACGGTGTCCCGCCGCCCGTCTTTTGACGCCACGACGCGCACCTGGCTGTCCTCCCGTCCCTTCACTGTGAAGAACACACTGTTGTCAGCCGTGTTCACCGCCATCAGTCCCGAACCAGCAGTCGGCTGTCCCGCCGGTTTTCCGATGTAGGTCCGGAGGTGTCCGTTGTTGCCCGCCGACGAAACGATGATGCGCCCCGGGCCGGTCATACGCCCGAGCAAGTCGTAGAACAGCCGGTCGTCGCCGCGAAAATCCTGTTGTGAACCCTCGCTGAACGAGATCACGCAGGGCTGCCCCTGCGCCGCGGCATAGTCGAAGATGTACTGAAATCCGAGAGCGTCGGTGGCGTATGTGTATTTATGTAAGTCCTCGTCAGCGATGAACTCCTTGTCGTCCGTGACCGCATTGCTCACCAGACAGATGTCGCTCTCGTAGGCGATGCCGCGATAAGGACTGTCATATCCTCCGCCGGCCGCCGTGCCCAGCGTGTGTGTCCCGTGCGTCTGGCGCAGTCCGTCCCGACTGTGGGCATACTCCAACAGCCGTTCCCGACCGATATATTCCGCCCCGACATACATCCCGCTACCCACGGTGTCGGCCGACAGCTGGTCCCAAAGCCGACTGATGCGGTAGTCCGTGCCCGACGCATCATAGAAGTTCGGATGCGTCAGGTCAAAACCTACATCCATTATCCCCATCACGACGCCCCGTCCCGTGTATGCCTGCGGCAGTCCGAGACCTTCATACGCCGGTGTCGCCCCCACCGCTTCGGGCGAACGGTCCATCAGTGCCGTGTGGCTGCGTCCCGCCTCGATGCGCGTCACGTTGTCGCTGAGCGACAGTCCGCGCAGCCTTTCCAACGGGATGGACACAATCCTGATGTCCCCATAATCGCCCAGCGTGCGGCAGCCGTGCGCCGCGAGCGTCGAGTCGGCATCTCCCGTGAGGCGTACCAGTGCGCATAGTTCCCGACCGTGTCTCGTGCCGATGTTATGCCTTTCGTCCTGCTTTTGCTGCATGGCTATGCTGCGGACAAAAGCCGACATCTTCGCGTAGTCCACGCCGTCGGCACGCGCATCACCGCCAAGGAAGAGGAAAAGGGATAATAATATTATAGAAAATCGTTTCATGTCAATATCGTTTAGCGAATGGAGCTTTTTCTTCCGACAAAGATATATAAAAAATAGGTGATTTGAGCATCATGCGGACAAACAAAATCGGGCAGCTCCTATGAGTAATTGTTAAATTCGGAATATTTCTTACAAACGCCTTCCATTTTAACACGGATTTTCCACCGAGTCCTCCCTCGGTCCCAAATATGCGAGTTTTGCGCGTGCATCTTTTTCTCTCTGACAGCCAATGTGTTACGGCAGAAATTGCAGGAGTGTGCAACATTTTCGCCGGTTTTCTCGTGCCGTAAGGGCCTTACGGCTCTGCAACGGGGCCCTCGTTGCATCGCGGCGGCGCCGCCGTTGCACTACAACGGCATGCTTATTGCAGACCAACGGGGCCCTTACGGCTCGGCGGCCGACAAAATTTTGTAGGACGAAACCAACTTTTTGGCCGGATTACAACGTTTTTAGACAATTTTTCGCGCGTTGCGAAATGTTAATTTTAACAATCATTTTCTGACAAAATTGCATCCAACCGTAGGGTCGCGACCTGTCGCGACCGCCTCCGCGCCAATCATTTCAACCCGTTCGGCGGGATGATATATGTGGTTGGTCAGGTGGACCACGAGGCGGTCGCGACGGGTCGCGACCCTACTTTGAAGTCCGTATTGGTTGTTTGTTTCAAAAAGAATTGTTATCCTTACCACCGATAGGAAGTGTCGGATAAATTTTAATATTTATTCATCAACGGGATAATTGCGGTTACAAATATTATCATTACTTTTGTAGCAACAAGCAAATTGATAACAGATAAACTAACAAAAGAGGAAGTGTAAGTTATGCCTGAGATATGTAGATTCTTCGGTATTATACTAAGTCTGTATTGGAGGGACCATAACCCACCGCACATTTATTTCTCATACGGTGACTATACGTGTTCCATCAGTGTGTTGGATCGAATTGTGGATGGTCAGGCACCGACAAAAGTGATTGTCAAAGTAAATGAATGGATTGACTTGCATGAAGCCGAAATACTGACACTTTGGGAGAAAGCCCAAAAGGGAGAGAAGTTGAACAGGATAGAACCATTAAAATGAACGGAGTATGTTGAGAGTAATGGATGTTGATTATATAAAGGACTATGAACTGCTGGTCACTTTCAATGACAACAGCAGAAAGATGATAGACCTGAAGCCTTTCCTGACCGGTGAGGTCTTTGGGGAGTTGCTGGATAAAAAGAAGTTCATCCAGTACGGACTGACACGCTACACAATCGAATGGACTAATGGCGCGGACCTCGCACCGGAGTTCTTGTTTGAGAACGGAACACCGTGCTGAAATTTCTAAATCAAAATCTTTGCCACATCATTATGGGACACTACGCATCTGTTATCATATTCGCCCTTCTGACCCTGTCGTCGGCTGTGGCCAGCATCGGGAGCTATCGGGCGACCGAAAGTCGGATTGTGGACGACCTCAACCGCGCCCTCCTGCTCACTCTCGACGAGAAGCGCGGGTCGTGGCTCACGACCGACACTATCAGCGTCTGCCGGCAACTCCGGCAAACGATGGGCCGTCCCACCGAACTGCTTTGTGCTGCCGACGCCACGTTCGGCAGCCATCTGACCATACCCGGACTGAACGAACTGGTCGAGGTGCGGATGAGCGTGATAGCCGAAGGCGACCGGACGGCTGTCGGGCGGACGGACGGGTCGGGTGGAGTGTTGTGCAGTGACACCGTCGTATGGCGTTCGGAAGAGCTGGATGCCAGCGTTGCCCTGCGCGGTTATGCCCGTTGTTCGGCTGCGACCGTGTTCGGCATGTCCGACCAGCGACTGCCGTCGGCGCTTCTGATTGCGGCCATGCTTTGGGCCGTCGGTTCGGTGTACTATATGCGACGTAACAGAGCTGGGCTTGTGGCTGTGGCGTCAGACGCCTGTCCCGATGGGGCGGGAGTGAGCCTGCCGGCATTTGACTACGGCGGACTGGCCATGTCTGCCGACGGTGAGACATTCTGCGACGCCGATGGCCGCCCCGTCCGACTGACACCCATGCAACACCGGCTGATGCAGATGTTCTTTCGTGCTGACGGGCATCGGTTGACGAAGACGGCCATCTGTGAAGAGTTGTGGCCCAAGAAGGAGGACGCCAGCGAGACACTCTATGCTCTCGTGAAGCGTCTCAAGCCAGTCCTTGAGGCCTGCAGCCGACTGCGGATAGACTCCGACCGCGGGCGGGCGTACGTCTTGGCGGAAAACGAAGAAGCCTGACAGTCAGGACGATAGTCGGCTGTCAGACAATTGTCAGACAGATGTCAGGAAGGAAACAACCCATTTTTTGATATACAGACATATCTTTGCAGCGAAAGGCGGCAAGGTGACGGATAGACCGACGCCGATGGCCGTGACACTAACTTGAAACGTAAGCAAAGATATGAAGAAAGACAGAATCATTGTTTTTATCACTCTTCTGGCTGCGGCAGTATCGTCGGCAGCTCAGGAACAAGGAGGAGAAGTTCAGTTGAAAGAAGTGACGGTCGAGGGAGCGCGCGTGGTGCGTAAGGGCGACGGACAGGTCGTCTATCTGACCGATGCCATGCGTTCGGCGGCCACGTCCGGCTATTCGCTTCTGCGCGACGTCGCACTGCCCGGTCTGCGGGTGGACGAGCCGGCGCGTTCGGTCACGTCGTTGGACAACCGCGGGAGTGTCCAGATACGCATCAACGGCATCATTGCCGGTCAGGACGAATTGCTCGCGCTCGACTGTCGGGCTGTCCGGCGCATCGAATACACCGACCGTCCGGGGCTGAGATATGGCGATGGCGTGGCCCATGTCATCGACATCATTGTGCAGCGCGCCACGGGCGGCTATACCGTGGGGACCAACCTGACCGACTGTCTCACCTCGGCCCGCGGCGACAACAGTGTTTTCGCACGCATGAACCGCGGTAAGAGCCAGTGGGAAGTCAACTACGGCATGGGATATACCGTCAATGCCGGTGTCCTCGCCTCCAACGTGGCGCGCTACACACTGCCGGACGGCAGCCAACGGACGCTGACCGAGGAGACGGAGGGCAGCACGATGAGGCGGTTGGGACATCGCGGCGGTCTGACATACAGCCGTGTGGACTCGGGCCGTCATGTCCTGCAGGTGAGGCTGACGGGTGACATGACGCGCGAACCATACCACCGGCGTGTCTTCAGCATGATGCTCGACGACTGCCGGTATGTCAAGGAAAGCGCCAGCCGCGACCGATCGTGGTCGGCCGCGACGGACGTCTACTGGCAGATGGAGGCGGGGCGGCATCAGACGTTGACGGCCAATGTCGTGGCGACAACCATCGGGACGGACTATGCCTATCAGGACAACGACGGCGGGCGCTATGCCTATGCCGTCGACGGCAGGACATGGTCGGTGGCGGGAGAGGCGATATATGAAAATCGGTTGAGGCCGTTCACGGTGACGGCCGGCATGCAGTGGCAGACCAAACACACGGACAACAGATACAGCGGTGACGCCGCGGCCGACGCGACAGGCCGTCAGCACTCGGCTTACGTCTTCGGCCAGCTCGCCGGCAGGCTCGGACTGTTGGACTATACGGCCGGAGTGGGGGTGAGCCGGGTCGGCTTCCGTCGTCCGCCATATTCCGACACGTTCGTGATGTGGCGTCCGAAGATGTCGTTGGCTTATCCACTTTGTGACGGTTTGAGGTTGTCATACGAGTTTGAACTCTCGCAACATATCTCCGGCATAGCCAACACCAACGGTGTCACGCTGCGCCGCAATCAGCTGGAGGTGGAGCGGGGAAACCCCGGTTTGCGGCCCAATCGGGTGACGGAACAGACCGCGAGACTGGTCTATTCTGACCGGCGGATAGTGGCTCAGGCTATGGTCTACTATAAACAGAACCACCGGCCGAACCTTGCAGCATACGATCGGGAAACGGATGAGGCCGGCAACACATTATTTATATATACGCAGCGCAATCAACCGGGCTGCGACCTGCTGATGACCCAGCTCTACGCCAACTGGCAGATAGTTCCGAAACGGCTCGAGGTGATGGGCTACGGCGGACTGTTCCGATGCTTCAACTACGGCGACGACTACCGCCATTTCCACACGGCCTTCAACGGCGGCTGTTCGCTCACGGCGTGGCTCGGGGCGTGGACACTGGCGGCGTCGGCCGACAACGGTTTCGGATGGATGGAGGGTGAGCACCGCGGCCGTCAGGGAGCCATGACCGGATTGTCGGTAGGCTATCGCACGGGTGCGCTGCACGTCAGTCTCAGTTGGCAACAACCGCTGATGACAAACGTCAGGGACTATCATGGAGAGGTGGTGAACAGATATGTGAAGAAAGACATGAGCACGTGGTCGCGCAACGACGCCAACCGCGTGAGTCTCACCGTGGCCTATACGTTCAACCACGGACGCCGTTATCACGACATCAGCCGGACGATGGAGAACAAGGATAGGGATGCGGGAGTGATGAAGTGAGGGTGAAGCCGGTGGTGAAGGGAATAGAGAGTACATAAAAGTAGGGACATATTCTTGTATTTGTCCGTCCGGCATGTCCGTATTATTAATACGTTGCATGCGGACAAATACAAGAATATGTCCCTACTTTTTATTACCGAGCCGATGTGCCACCTCGCAGGCACCCTCCCCTTGGGGAGGGCCGGGGTGGGGCCACCCCAGTGGGGCCTTGTGTCTTTTATTGAAAGTCCTTCTTGCGCAGCACGAAGTCCTTGCCGAGATACTTCTCGCGTACGATGGGGTTGGCTGCCAGCTCCTCCGGATTGCCTTGGAAGAGGATGCGTCCCTCGAAGAGGAGGTATGCGCGGTCGGTGATGTTCAGCGTCTCCTGGACGTTGTGGTCGGTGATGAGGATGCCGATGTTGCGGTCTTTCAGTTCCCAGACAATCTTCTGGATGTCTCCCACGGCAATCGGGTCGACGCCGGCGAAGGGCTCGTCGAGCATGATGAACTTGGGGCTGATGGCGAGACAGCGTGCGATCTCCGTGCGTCGGCGCTCTCCTCCCGACAGCTGATCGCCCTTGTTCTTGCGTACTTTCTGCAAGCGGAACTCAGCGATGAGGCTCTCCAACTTGTCTTTCTGCTCCTCGCGGGTGAGACCTGTCATCTCGAGCACGGCCATGATGTTGTCTTCTACGCTCAGTTTGCGGAACACACTGTTCTCTTGTGCCAGATAGCCGATGCCGGCGCGGGCACGCTTGTAGACGGGATAGTCGGTGATCTCGAGGTCGTCGAGATAGATGTGGCCGCCGTTCGGCACGATGAGTCCCGTCGTCATGTAGAACGAGGTTGTCTTTCCGGCACCGTTGGGACCGAGCAGCCCGACGATTTCGCCTTGGCGAACGTTGATTGACACGTCGTTTACCACGGTGCGCTTGCCGTAGCGTTTCACCAGTCCTTCGGTGCGCAGAGTCATGCAGCCGCTTGTCGTTTCGGGCGTGCCGTTCTGATTGTTGTCTATGATATCGGTCATGTTTGAAATCCTGTCGTTGTCTGATATTATGGCACAAAAATACATCAAAAAAGTGAGAATACGTATAAATAGCTTGAAAAACCGATGAATAATCGGTTTGTGGACGGGCGGCAGACATCCTGTTGGCTTCACGGAACGGACTTATGATGTGGCTGTGACACTGCGGAATTGGTGCCGGCAGCCGGTAATGATGTGTCCGACGTGTCGTACATTGGCCGGTGGCAGGGTTTTAACAGAATGTAATATACGTTGTGAATATCAAAAACTCTCCGCGTTATTGCAGTTTTTGGAGGAATTTGGTTACTTTTGTACCAACTTAAACAACATCTATATATAATGTTATTACAGAAATGTCTGAACACGCTGGGGCGCTATCTGATCCTGATGGGGCGCACATTCCAGAAGCCGGAGCGCATGAGGATGTTCTTCAAGGAATATATCAAGGAGATGTCGCAGCTCGGAGTCAACTCCATCGGCATCGTCCTGCTGATCTCGTTTTTCATCGGTGCCGTGATCTGCATACAGATGAAACTCAACATACAGAGCCCGTGGATGCCGCGGTGGGTGACTGGATATACGACCCGAGAGATTATGTTGTTGGAGTTTTCGTCGTCAATCATGTGTCTTATTTTGGCTGGAAAGGTCGGCTCAAACATCGCATCGGAGATAGGAACGATGCGCGTCACGCAACAGATTGATGCCCTCGACATCATGGGGGTCAACTCGGCATGCTATCTGATACTTCCGAAGATTCTCGGCCTGATAACAATCATGCCCTTCCTCGTCATCTTCAGCTCCGCGACGGGCATTCTCGGCGCCTACGGCACGGCCTACATAGGGCACGTGTTGAGTCCCGAAGACCTGACCTTGGGACTGCAACACTCGTTCAACTCGTGGTTCGTCTGGATGAGCATCATCAAGAGTCTCTTCTTTGCGTTCATCATTTCGAGCGTCCCGTCCTACTACGGATATACCGTCGAAGGCGGCTCGGTCAATGTCGGCAAGGCCAGCACGGATGCCGTCGTCAGCAGCAGTGTGCTGATATTGTGTTCCGACGTGTTCCTGACACAACTGTTGTCTTGATGCTTTAGTCGTTTTAACAGTCAGTCAAGACAATTCTTTGAACTCCTAATCAGAAAACGAATATGATTGAAATACAGAATCTCTGCAAGTCATTCGAGGACAAACAGGTGCTGAAGGACATCAGTGCCGTCTTCGAAAGCGGGAAGACAAACCTCATCATCGGACAGAGCGGAAGCGGAAAGACCGTGCTGGTGAAAAATCTGGTCGGACTGCTTGACCCTACCAGCGGAAGCGTGCTGTATGATGGCCGCGACTTTGTGGGCATGTCTAAGAAGGAGAAAATCATGCTGCGGCGCGAGATGGGAATGATCTTCCAGAGCGCGGCACTCTTTGACTCGCTCACCGTGCTGGAGAACGTCATGTTTCCGTTGGACATGTTTTCGTCCATGACACTGCGCGAAAGAATACGTCGTGCGCAGACATGTCTCGACCGTGTCAACCTGATGGGGGCGGAAGCGAAATATCCCGGAGAAATCTCGGGTGGCATGCAGAAGCGTGTGGCCATCGCCCGTGCTATCGCACTGAACCCCAAATACCTGTTCTGCGACGAGCCGAACTCGGGCCTTGACCCTAAGACTTCGCTTGTCATAGACGGTTTGTTGCACAGTATAACACATGAATTCAACATCACGACCATCATCAACACCCACGATATGAACTCCGTCATGGGTATCGGTGAAAGTATTATCTTCATCTATGATGGTCATAAAGAGTGGCAGGGGCAGAGCAAGGACATCATGGGCTCCACCAATCAGAAGCTCACCGACTTCATCTTCGCCAGCGACTTGCTCAAGCAGATGCGCGCCGCGGTGATGGGAGAAAAGAACTATCCGCAGCAATAGGAAGCGAATATGTCGGAATAAAACGATTGAAGCCTGCCGGAATATCACATACTCGGATATTCAAGCAGGCTTCGTTTTTAAAGGAGAGTGTGAGTTTTTATTTAACGCGCTCAAACGTATATTTCGCGATTTGATAATCTCCTTCTTCATACATGCCACCGACGACAGTTATCCGGTTGCCAGTAAATCCGGTAATTGTATACGACGGAGCCCAGTATTCATCATCATAAAAGTTGAGGGTCAATATGCCTTTGTTTAACGTCCAGTTTCCTTCTTCCTTTTCTCCATCCGAATCGAGTGTGTTGAAGCGGCCATCGCTGAATATAGTGACAACGCTTTCAACGTCTTCATTTTCTTCTTTCTCTACTCGGCCATTATATTTTTCCTCGAAATAAGAACTGATACAACGCCATGTGCCGACAAGTTGCGAAGCCTGTACATTAGTTACGGGCGTTACGTCTATAATTTGTCCGCTACCGTTTTCATCGTCATCGTCGTCACTTGAACAACTCGCGAAAGCCAAAGGCAATGCTACGAGCATGGCCATCATAATTAAATTGAAATACTTTTTCATTTCCTTTTTGATTTTAATTTATTGTCTTTGAATGTTATTATTGAGTCAGTCCCATCCTGAAAGTCAGACAATAAAAAAGCGCGGACTAATCACTTTGTCTGTCTTCTTGAGGTATCGCCAAACACCCTAAACATTCAAACAAGTAAAAGCCCACGCCATAGGCGTGAGCATCAACTTTTACTCTTGAATGTTTCTCTATTAATTTGGCGATTTTCAAGAAAACAAGAATAAAGCTAACGCTTCTTTATCTTTATGTCTTTATGATTCTTATGCTACATAGGCAATAACTTTTTAATTAACAACTGCAAAGATATGCAGAAACTGTTTAACAGCAAAGATATTCTAACGAAGCGGACTCCGTTCTTAAATATATTTAACTTGCGCAGCGCGTTTGGACGCCGTGATGCAGCCGTCAGCAGACAATAAAGGCCGTGTCAGCAGTTTGACACGGCCTTTATTGGTCTTTGCAGTATTCTCTTTGGAAATTTGCAGTATTCCCTTTTGAATTTTGCTGTATTCCGATTTCGCCTTTACAGGAGTTACTTCAACGGGTTCCAGCCTTGTGCTTTCAGTTCAAACTCATTGTCGTCGCGGGTGACGAGGACGTGGCCGAGACTCTCTTTCGTTATGTGGCCGATGAGTTTGACGTCTTCCAGCATCTCAATCTTGCTGTGGTCGCCGATGGGTACGGTGAAGAGAAGCTCGTAGTCTTCGCCTCCGTTGAGCGCGCAGGTGGTCACGTTCATGTTCATCTCCTCTGCCATGACAGCCGTCTGATAGTCAATCGGGATGTTCTTTTCGAATATCCGGCAGCCCACGTGGCTCTGTTTGCAGATGTGCATGAGCTCGCTCGACAGGCCGTCGCTGATGTCCATCATGGCCGTCGGACGGATGCCTGCCTCACGCAATCGTGCAATGATGTCGCCGCGGGCCTCGGCTTTGAGCTGTCGCTGCAGCAGATACTCCTTGCCGGCGAAGTCAGGTTGGAAGTTAGCCAGTTCGGCAAGGGCGTTCTTGTCATTCTTTTTGCGTGCTTCGTTGACCTGCTGATAGTAAACCGACTTCTCGCGTTCAAGCAGCTGGAGCCCCATGTAGGCCGCTCCGAGGTCGCCGGAGACGCAGATGAGGTCGGTCTCGCGGGCACCGTCGCGATAGACGATGGCGTCGGGTGCGGCTTCTCCGATGCACGTGATGCTGATAGCAAGGCCGGTGTATGACGACGTCGTGTCGCCTCCGACAATGTCAACATTCCATTTGTCGCAGGCCGCGCGCAGTCCTTCGTAGAACAGTTCCATGTCCTCGACGGTGAAACGTTTGCTCAGGGCGAGGCTTACGGTAATCTGGCGCGGCGTTCCGTTCATGGCGAATACGTCGCTGATGTTGACCATCACCGCTTTATAACCGAGGTTGCGCAGGTCCGTGTACGTCAGGTCGAAGTGGACACCCTCCATCAGCATGTCCGTCGTGACGAGCACCCGGCTGTCCGGATAGCTCAATACGGCACAGTCGTCGCCGACTCCGCGCAGTGTCGATTCGTTCTTTTTTTCAATGTCTTTGGTCAGCCTGTCGATGAGGCCGAACTCTCCAAGTTTAGAAATGTCCATTATTCATTTCTTTGTTACGCTCTGTTGATCATCTCTCTCATGATCTCCGTCATCAGCGGCTGGGCCTTGTTGGCTGCCTCCTGCACCTCTTCGTGGCTCACTTCGACGGGTGTGTCCTCCAGTCCGAGGTCGGTGATGATGCTGATGCCGAATGTCTTTATGCCGCAGTGGTGGGCCACGATGACCTCGGGAACGGTGCTCATGCCGACGGCGTCGCCTCCGAGGCGGTGGTACATCTTATATTCTGCGGGTGTCTCGAACGTCGGACCCTGCACACCGGTGTACACTCCGTGGACGACGCGGATGCCCTTTTCTGCGGCAATGGCGTCGGCCTCGGCGATGAGGCGCAGGTCGTATGTCTCGTGCATGTCGGGGAATCGCGGACCCGTCGGGAAATTCTTGCCGCGCAGCGGATGCTCCGGGAAGAGGTTGATGTGGTCCGTGATGATCATGAGGTCTCCGATCTTGAACTCCGGATTCATGCCGCCCGAGGCGTTGGAGACAAACAGTGTCTCGATGCCCAGCTCATACATGACGCGGATGGGGAACGTCACTTCCTTCATCGAGTAGCCCTCGTAGTAGTGGAAGCGGCCCTGCATAGCCATGATATCCTTGTTGCCGAGCTTTCCGAAAATCAGTTTTCCGGAGTGCCCCTCCACCGTCGAGACGGGGAAATTGGGAATATCACTGTATGCGAACTCGTATGTGTCAGTTATTTCTGAAGCTAATTGTCCGAGGCCTGTTCCCAGAATGATGGCTGTCTTTGGACTTGTGGTCATCCTTTGCTTTAACCAGGATGCTGTTTCTTGAATTTTTGTGTACATAGCCTATTATATTTTCGTTAAACGTTTCTTCCTGTTCGAGCATAAACCGGATTTTCACCGGCAGCGTAAAGATATTGTGGCGGACCTCCTCGCTCAGTCCTTCGAGACCGACAATGCGCGTCGCATCCTTTTCCGTCGTTATTATGAGTTTCGGCGACGGGAGTTCGTTGAATGTCCGGTTGATTCTTTCCACGTCAGCCGGCGTGAAGGCGTGGTGGTCGCCGAAGGTCAGCGGATGGATGTTGTCCGTGTACGGTTGGAGGTCAATCATCATCTGTTTTGGCGAAGCGATGCCCGTGAGGAGCATGACGTGCTCATCCTTTCCGAGCGTTGCCAGCTCGCGGCTTTCCCCGCAATAGATGGGGCGGAGGGCGTCATAGTCTAACCGCGTGAAGAACAGACGCTGATAGGGATAGAGGTTCATGGCCTTGGTGATGACGCGAAATTCCATCGGTTTCAAGTCCTTCGGACACTTGGTGACGATGACGATGTCGGCGCGGTCCTTTCCCGAGAGCGGTTCGCGGAGCCGGCCGGCCGGCAGGAGCTTGTCGTATATGACCAGACGGTGGTAGTCGACCAGCAGGATGTTGACGCCGGGCTTGATGTACCGGTGTTGGAAAGCGTCGTCAAGGAGCACCACGTCGATGTCTTTCACGACGCTGTCGTCCGTCAGCCGTTCGATTCCGTGACACCGGTCCTTGTCCACGGCCACGGCCACGGCCGGATACTTCTGCTTCATCTGATACGGCTCGTCGCCGATTGACGCCACTGTCGACGTCTCGTCAGCCAGCATGAACCCGCGGCTCTTGCGCTTGTATCCGCGGCTGAGCACGGCCACGCGGAACTTGTCCTGCAACAGCCGTATGAGATATTCGACGTGAGGGGTCTTTCCCGTGCCGCCCACGGTGATGTTGCCGATCGCGATTGTGGGCACAGTGAAACTGCGGCTCTTCAGTGCGCCGACATCGAAGAGCGTGTTGCGCAGCCTTACGAAGAACCCGTAGATCCAGCTCAGCGGCAGCAGCCAGTTGTTTATCTTGATGAAATCTCCTTCCATTTTCTGTTTCTCGCCACGACGCCATTTATGTCCTGTCTCCATCAAAGGAGGGCATGGGAGTAGCGCCGATATTGTCCTTGTTATTTTATAATGATGTGGTATGGCATCCGTGCCTGTATGGCTTCCTGCCTGTTGATGTTCTTCAAGGTCATGAACGGGGTGTAATATTCACCCAATGCGGCCTTCATCTTTCCGTCGATATAGTCGTCCGTGACCATGCCCTCCATCAGTTGCTCTACCCAAGTCTTCTTAGCTGGATAAGCCTCCGTGTGATGTTCCTTCAGTTTGGCCAGTTCGGCAGCTTTGGCCACGGCCATGTCGAGACCTCCCAAGGCATCCACCAGCTTGTTTTTCAGTCCGTCCTGTCCGAGCCACACACGACCCTGGGCAATCGCTTCGACCTCCTCGACCTTCATCTTGCGTCCGTCGGCGACGCGCTTGCGGAACAGTTCATATCCGCGGCCGATGTAGCTCTCCAGCATAGCCATCTCCTCTTCGTTGAACGGGCGTGCCGCGGAGCCGAAACCACTGTTGCGGTTCGTCTTCACCTCGTCGAATTTGATGCCCAGCTTGTCCGTCAGCAGACCGCTGAAGTCGGGGAACATGCCGAAGATACCGATGCTGCCGGTCAGCGTGGTCGGTTCGGCATAGATATAGTTGGCCGGGCAACTGATGTAATAGCCGCCCGAAGCAGCCATGCCGCCCATTGATACGACGACGGGCTTCTTCTCCTTCAGCTTCATCATCGAGTGCCAGATCTGTTCCGAGGCGTATGCGCTTCCGCCGCCGGAGTTGACCCGGAGCACGACAGCCTTGACGTCGTCGTCCTCAGCCAGCTCGTTCAGGTCGCGGCAGACATCGTCGGAAGCTATGCAGGCAGAGCCCGTCAGGCCGCCCGTGTTGGTGCTCACGATGTCACCGTAGGCATAGTAGACGGCAATCTCGTCGCCCTTGCTGTCCTTCACCGGCAGGTTTATCATATCTGCGAGCGACACCTGATTGATTTTATCGTCCTTGTCCGCCTTGAGCATTTTCTTCAGTTCGTCCTTCACCTCGTCGGCGTAGAGCTGCTTGTCGACGAGCTTCATGCTGACATACTGCTTCTGGTCGGTGAACGCCGTGAAGCTGTCGGCATAGCTGTTGAGCGTCTGACGGCTCAGCTTGCGGCTGCGTGCCACGTCGTCGAGCATGTCGTTCCAGATGCCGTTGATATATACCGTCACCTGTTCGCGGTTGGGCTCGCTCATTCCCTCGGCCGTCATTGCTTCCGGCATACTCTTGTATTTTCCGACCTTTGCAAGCTGGAATTTGACTCCGAACTTCGCCAGCAGGTCTTTGTAGAACATCGGCTGGGCGGCCAGACCGTGCCAGTCGAGCGTGCCCTGCGGATTGATGAACACTTGATCGGCCACCGAGCATATATAATATGTCGTCTGCGTATAGTCGTCAGCGTATGCCACAATCCACTTTCCGCTCTTCCTGAACTCCTCCAGCTTGTGTCTGATGGCTTTCGATGAGGCCGGAGAGTCGCTTGCGAACATCCCCGCCTTGATGTATATACCTTTTATCTTGCCGTTCTTCTTGGCCTTGTCGATAGAGCTGAGTATGTCGTCCAGGCCGATGTTTTCACTCACCTGTCCCGTGAGCTGTCCCACGAAATTGTCCTTGGCCCGCTCTTCCAGAGTGCCGGAGAGATTGAGCACGAAGACCGTGTTGTCCTTAACTTCTTTCGGGGTCTGTCCTGCGGCAGCTATTCCGGCCAGCATGATGATGCCGACAATGCCCATTATCACCGATGTCGCAATGAGGCCGGTGATGGTGGCGAGTGTGTATTTCAAGAAATCTTTCATAAAATGATGGTTTTTTATTGCTCGGTCAAGTCCGGCTCCTTCGGCCTTCGGCAAATCCCGTGTGTGATGCCGCCTTACGGTCGGGTGCAGCCTATACTTTGCAAAGATATACATTTTTATTTATTTCAAGCATCCAAACCGTGAAAAGGTTGCCGGATGTCGGCTTAATAAAGTCTTTTTCTTGCTCATATCGCGATAAATTGCTAATTTTGTGGGCAGTAACTAATCATTAAAGCAAATAAAATGACTATGAATTTCAGAACTCTCCTCACATTGTCGCTTGCATTGGTGTGTGCGACATCGTTCGCGAAGAAGAAAAAAGTAGAGCTGTTTCCCGACGGAACGCCCATTCCCGCGTGGTTCAGTGACACCACCCGGGTCAACGTTGACCAGCTCGGTCAGAAGTATGTCATCACCGAGCACGGCGTCCGCAACGACTCCACGGTCATCCAGACGGAGCAGATACAGGCCGTCATCGACAAGGCCGCAGCAGCCGGAGGCGGTGTCATCGTCATCCCGAAGGGCACGTTCCTCAGCGGAAGCATCTTCTTCCGTCAGGGCACACACCTCTATTTGGAGGACGGCGCGCGCCTCAAGGGCAGTGACCGCATACGCAACTTCCGTCTCCAGACCACCCGCATGGAGGGACAGACGCTCAAATACTTCTCCGCTCTTGTCAATGCCGACGGCCTCGACGGCTTCACCATCGCCGGACGTGGAACCATCGACGGCAACGGATGGAACTACTGGGAGGAGTTCTGGATTCGCCGCCAGTACAACCGTCAGTGCACCAATCTTGAGGCGATGCGCCCCCGCCTGGTCTACATATCCAACTGCAAGAACGTCACCGTTCAGGACGTGCGCCTCATCAACAGCCCCTTCTGGACAAACCACATCTATAAGACCGAGAACCTCCGCTATCTCGGATGCTATATCTACGCTCCGACACGCGGCGTGACACCCGTCGATCCGAAGCGCGGTGCGCCCAGCAGCGACGCCATCGACCTCGACGTCTGCAAGAACGTGCTCATCCACGGATGCTACATGAGCGTCTGTGACGACGCCGTCGTGCTCAAAGGCGGCAAGGGAACATGGGCTGACAAGGACACGACCAACGGCCCCTGCTCAAACATCATCATCGAGGACTGCACCTACGGCCGCGTCCACGGCTGTCTGACGCTGGGCAGCGAGAGCCTCCACGACCGCAACGTGATTCTGCGCCGCTGCACCGTGACGGATGCAAACCGCGTCCTGTGGCTGAAGATGCGCCCCGACACGCCCCAGCACTATGAGTATGTCACGGTCGAGGACATCACCGGCGACTGCAACAGCTTCCTCGTCGTACGCCCGTGGACACAGTTCTTCAAGCCCGAGAAGCGTGACGACATGCCGTTGTCGACGTGCAACAATATCACCCTGCGCAACATCAAGGTGGAGAGCAAGAACTTCTTTGACGTCGGAAAGTCGGACAAGTATCGCCTGACGGACTTCACGTTCGAGAACTGCGACGTCAAGGACGAGAAGAACGCTTTCAATCCGGCGCTCATCGAGAACTGCACGGTGAAGAACGTGAAGATTAACGGGGAAAGCCCCACCCCGGCCCTCCCCAAGGGGAGGGTGCCTACGAGGTGAGACAGGGGGCTACGAATGAAGTATGGGTGTTCGCAAATGGTATTTGCGCCCATTCTCATGAGGGTGTTACAGAACTCACATGGAAACCTTTAAGTGGGGTAATCGCAGTCCCCTCATTTCCAAGGAGGGGTTAGGGGTGGTTAGTCGTTTGCTATTATCTAAAACAATGATTGTTAATGAGTTGTTGTCTAACCACCCCTAACCCCTCCTTCGAAAGGAGGGGACTGCGATTACCCCACTTAAAGGCTTCCATGTGAGTTCTGCAACACCCTCATGTTTTTTTGTTCATCTGTATAGACTCTCCATTAATCACCAATCTCTTTCCTTTTCTGATGTCGGGAGGCATTTTCCCCTTCACTTCACCTCGTAGGCACCTTCCTCTTGGGGAGGGCCGGGGTGGGCTGTCCTTTTTTTTCCTATTTTTACGCCCACGAGAGCAGGGACTTTTCATTTTTCTTTCGCCTTGCGTCCAAATATCGCAAGTATGAGCGTATCAAAAATTAGGGGTCGTCGTGATGATTTATTTGCGTATTTCATAACTTGCTCATACATAAGCATATACAAACGATGTCAATTCTCCCTCCCCTTGGGGAGGGCTGGGGTGGGGCCCCGTAAGGCCCTCCCGAGGTTGCCGTAAGGCCCTTACGGCATTGCAACGGGGCTGCCGTTGCACTCTGAAAGCGGCCCCGTGACGACCTCGGGAGGGCCTTACGGCAAGAAAACGGTAGCTTTTTTGGACAAAAACAGCATGCAAAAACTCGCCGAAATCTTCGTTACGGAAGAGCCGTAAGGCCCTCCCGGGGATGGAGTGGGGCAAAAACGTGTCTGTTTTTGCATGCCGGACGGTCACGGAATAATCCCGTAAGGGCCTCCCGGGTGTCGGAAACGCGCAAAAACGAAGGTTTTGGTGGAGGTCATTTTGTAAACAAATGTGACACCTTGGCGTTATTGTTGATTTGCAATCACGGCTGTTCGAAGATAGCAAGAACGTTGTTGCTGATTTGCAATCACGGCTGTTCGGAAGATAACCTCATGAAGGTGTTGCAGAACCACACTGTAGGGACAAATTCTTGTATCTGTCCGCCAAACATTTATTGATTATCAATACGTTTATGCGGACAGATACAAGAATTTGTCCCTACAGTGTGGTTCTGCAACACCTTCATGAGGTTATCTTGAATCGCCGTGATTGCAAGTCCGCGTATGTGTGATAACAATAAAGGCGCAGAGATTTTCGTTCTCTGCGCCTTTGTTTTGGATGCCGACGTCGGGATATACGTGTCTCCCTGCGTCATTGTTTAATATCCGAAGACTTCCTCCGTCGTGAGACGTTTGACGGGACCGATCTTTTCGAGGGCCTCCATGTCCAGTTCCTTCTCGTCGCCGAGGATGATGTAGCGGAACGGTTTGTTGGCGATGTTCTGTTGCTCAAAACGCACGATGTCTTCGAGTCTCATCGACGGCAGGGCGTTGTAGATGCGCTCGTTGATGTCGTAGTCGATGCCGCGGCGGATGGCGTTGCGGTATGCGAAGAGCACGTCCTCGCGGAGAGTGCGCTGGCTCTGCAGTTTTTTGGTCAGACTTTGGCGTGCGATGTCAAAGGCTCCCTGCGACTGCGGGAATGTGTCCATGATCGAGTTGAACGTGTTGATGCAGTCGGTCATCTTGTCGTTCTGAGAGATGATGTAGGTGTAGAATGTCTCGGGTTTCCCTTTCAGCCCCGGCTCGTTGTAGTATGCCGATGCGTGGTAGGCCAGTCCGCGGGCCTCGCGCAGCTCCTGGAAGACGATGCCGTTCATACTTCCGCCGAAGTATTCGTTGAAGAGAGCCTTGACGGGAGCCTCTTCCGGCGTCCATGCGCGGTTCTCGTTGTGGAACTGCATCATGTAGATGTTCTTCGCGTCATACGGAGCGATGACCACGTCGTTGGCCGAAGTGGTCTCTTGGGCGTATTTGCGGCCGACGGGAGCGGGGGTGAGGTGTTTGGGAGTCTTGTGCTCCTTGGCCAACAGGGCGGCCAACTGCTTCTCCGTGTAGGGGCCATAGTACATGACGGTGTGCTCGATCGAGTTGAGCCCCTTCACCATGTCGGGCAGCATCTGGGCGCCGCCGGCCCGCAGCTCCTTGTCGCTCAGTGTGTTGCGCAGACTGTTGTAGGGGCCGTACATGCCGTATCTCTGCAGAGCATACGAGTTATATTGCTGGTCGGTCTTGTTGTCCTCGCGGCTTTTCATGACCAGATTGACATATTGGTCGTAGGCATCGGCGTCTCCCTTGGCGTTCTTTAGGAAGTCCTCGAAGAGGCGGAGGGCCTTCGGCAGGTTTTCGTTGAGGCCGTTGAGATAGACCCGGAGGGTGTTGTCGCTGACAGACAGTGAGTAGTTGCAGGCCAGCTTGTAGAACTCCTGTTTGATTTCGGCCGATGTCTTCTTGTCCGTTCCTATATAATAGAGGTAGTCCGGAACGAGGTTGAGCCCCTTGACGTCTTCCGTTCCGAAGTCGTAGCAGAAGGCGAGGGTGAAGAGGTCGTCCTCGTCGTTGTGCTTGTAGTAGAGCGGCAGCGTCTTGTTGACGGTCGATACGGTCATGTCCTTCTTGAAATCGAGGAAGCGCGGCTGTATCGGTTCAACCTCTGTCCCGGCAATCTCCTGCAGGAAACGGCTGCTCATGTCACGGTTTGTCGGGATGGGTGTGATGGCGGGCTTGTCGATTTTCTTGAGTGTCGTGTCGTTGCCCATCTTCTTGTAGACGCAGACAAAGTTGTCGCCGAAGTGGCGGTTGGCGAAGTCGACGATCTGCTGCTTGGTCATGCCGGCGATGCGGTCGTACTTCCGGGCTTCGTCTTCCCACTTGGTGCCGCGGATGAACGAGCTGACGAAGAGGTCGGCACGATAGTCGTTGCTCTTCATTCCCTTGTAGTGGTTGAGCTTCATGTTGTTGACGACCGAGGGCAGGAGGTCGTCGGAGAACTCGCCGCGCTTCAGCTTGTCGAACTCACCGAGTATGAGCGGGCGCAGCTCCTCGAGCGTCTGGTTGTCTTTTGGGAAACCGTTGATGAAGAGGAAGGAATAGTCGGTCAGCCCGAAGTTGTATGCACTCACGCCCTGGGCCAGCATCTTCTGCTCCAGATTGATTTCGAAGAGACCGGCCTTGCCGTTGGCGAGCATTTTCGAGATGACGTCAAGTGTGTCCGATTGGGCACTTGATGCTCCGTCGAAACGCCATGCCAGCAGGATGTTTTCGGCCTCCTGGCCTACGACGGTGGTGTCGCAGGACGCTGTCAGGGGCTTCAGAGCCGGATATTCCGGCCGCGAGAGCGTCTGGCTTGCCTTCCATGAACCGAAATAACGGTCGATGAGGGCGATGACCTTGTCGGGGTCCATGTCGCCGGCCATGCAGACTGCGACATTGTTTGGCACATAGTAACGTTTGAAGTAGTTCTTGATGTTCGTGATGGACGGGTTCTTCAGATGTTCCTGAGTGCCTATCGTGGTCTGCGTTCCGTAGGGATGGCCGGGAAACAGTTTGACCGCCATAGCGTCCATGGCCTTGTTGCCGTCCAGTCCGAGACCGATATTGTATTCCTCGTAGACGGCTTCCAGCTCGGTGTGGAAACCGCGGATGACCATGTTACGGAAGCGGTCGCTCTCCACGCGCAGCCAGTTTTCGACCTCGTTGGCGGGAATGTCCTCGGTATAGACAGTCTCGTCGAAGCCCGTATAGGCGTTTGTGCCCTCGGCTCCGATGGATGACATCAGCTTGTCATACTCGTTCGGAATGAAATATTGTGCCGCCACCTGCGACAGGCTGTCTATGCCGCGGTATGCAAGACGGCGCTGTTCCGGGTCTTTCAGTGTGCGGTAGACCTCATAGCGGGCCTCGATGGAGTCGAGCAGCGGCGCTTCCTTGGCGTAGTCGGACGTGCCGAAGCTCTTCGTTCCCTTGAACATCAGGTGTTCCAGATAGTGGGCCAGTCCGGTCGTTTCGGCCGGATCATTGCGGCTTCCCGTGCGCACGGCAATGTATGTCTGTATGCGCGGTGCGTCCTTGTTGACAGAAAGATAGACTTTCAGCCCGTTGTCAAGCGTGTAGATGCGTGTGTTGGTTAGGTCGCCGTCGACGGTCTGATACTTGTAGTCCTTGGCCTGAGCGCTTAAGGACATTGTGACCGCTATGCATGCGGCGGCTAATAATTTTAATTTCATTGGCTTAAAATTTGATTGTGATGTTGGTATTGTTCTTGTATGGATTTCTTATTGTTCTTGCGTGGATACCTTATTATAACTGTATGGATATCTTATTGTTCTTGTGTGAACTTATCCAAAAAGTCGCGGAGGAGGCTCTCGTCTACGTCGCCGAGGTCATATTCGTGCTCCGCGTCACGCTTTATGGCGGCGTTGCGTGCGCTCAGCGCGCTCTCATATCCGTCTTTGACACACTGCAGGATGGTGTCCGTGAGCATCTCGGCTTCGTAGTAATCAAGAATGATGCTGTGTGCGCAGTTCCACTTGTAGTCCTCGTAGCGATTGAATATCATGGCGAAACTCTCTTCAAGATATGCCACATCTCTCGCTTTGCCGCTCTTGATGTCGTCAGCCAGGCGCTCCACCTCACTCTCGGGGGCGGGCAATCCGGCCAGATCGACCCATTCTTCAGTGCCGACACTGCTCCACGGCTGTCCGTGGTAGTGGTTTATGACGGCCTCACCCATGTACAGTCGTAAAGCCATGTCGTAGTATTCGATGCCTTTCCGCAATGCCTTGTTGCTAATGACGCAATCCCCGTAAGCATATTCCTCCTTGCCCCAGCCTTGTGTCTCTTGCAGACTCTCCAGCATGTAGCGTCCCTGCATGACCATTGTCATGGTCAGCGGGTTCATCCAGTCGAAGCAGACGAGACTTCTCCGTCCGTTTCTCGGGCGCATGTCACGCCGTTGCCATTTTCTCGTGTCGCGCCATGTGCCGACAGTGACGAGGTTGCGGCCGGGAACGATGTGCGTCTTTCCCTCTGAAGCGATGATGTATGAGAAAGGTAGTAAGGAGGTATTGGGATGACAGGCGACCTTGCCCATTACCATCGAAAAGTCTCCGATGGTGGCCGGCAGAAGCAGATGAGCCCCGCTGGCCGTCTTTGCGCCGCGGCCGAGCGTACCGTAGTGTATCGGTCCGAGCTTGTAGGCGTGGTTGCTGAAGTTTGTCGCGGAACCGGCGTTGAAGAAAGAATACATGCCGCCGATGAGCAATGTGGACTTGTGATGACTCACGGTGAACGGGCCGCAGAACGCTGCGCAGGCCTCACCGTTGTCCATGTGGGAGTTGGCGAAGAAGAGACTGTTCTCCGCGGAGAAGCCTTTGCCGATGTGGCAGGCTTCGCCGATGAAGCAACCGGCCACTTTCGCGCCGTCCGTGAGTGACGCGCCGGCTGCCACGACCGTGTTCTCGCAGATGACGTCATGGCCGATGTATGTCCCGGCCTCAGGCGTCCCGGTGAGCGTGCAGTCGCTGATGAGCGACGCCCCGTTGATTTCGCAGTCGTCGCCGACCACTGTATTGATTATCTCCCGTGTGTTTGTGATTTTCACGCGATAGCCGATTATGCCACATTCCGGTCTCCGTGCCTCCACCTCCCGGTTCACCATGTCTTTCATTCGGGCCATAATGTCGGCGTCGGAGGCATGGGCGACCATGAAGGCCGCCATCTGTGAGGTCAGCCCGTCGTAGATGATGACGTTGCCGTCGCCGGCCTCGTTGAGCACAGGGATGATGTTGCCGTTGCCGTAGGTCGCTCCGTCGTCGGTGGCCATACGGCCGACGCCGGCTATGTAGCACTCTTCGGCGATGTCGTAGCGGCTGATGTAGCATCCGATGTTTTCTATCAGACAGTTGTCTCCGATGGTGACATCCCGCAGGACGGCGTTGCTGATGCCGGCATGGCGCATGAATCCTTCGCCAATCTCAATCTGCTTGTAGAACACACCGAGATATACGGTACCGCAGAATGTCACGCCACGCACGTGGTCGGGGATGAACTCTTCGGCCACGCGGACCGTGTTCCAGTCGTCGGCCGTACACCCGTGACTCTCCATGACGGCTATTTCGTCGAGCGTGAGGCTGCGGTATTTGTCTGTTGTGTCACTCATATTCTTGATAGAGGAAGTCGTTGTAGGGATATTTTTGGACGTGGAGCTCGCGCACCCGTTTGTATAGTATGTCGCGCAGTTCGTCGATGTTCTGCTTTTCGCGGGCGGAAATGAAGAGACAGTTGTCCGCCATCTTGGCCATCCACGTGCGTTTCAGCTCTTCGAGCGAAATGTTTTCGCGTGTCGGAGGCGTGAGGTCGTCCTCCTCTTTCTCCACCCATGTGTAGGCATCGATCTTGTTGAAGACAATCATCGACGGCTTGTCTGCGCAGCCGAGTTCGGCGAGAGTCTTGTTGACGACGCTGATCTGTTCCTCAAAGTCGGGGTGGGAGATGTCGACGACGTGGACCAGCAAGTCGGCCTCGCGCACCTCGTCGAGCGTCGACTTGAACGAATCGACAAGGTCGGTGGGCAGTTTGCGGATGAATCCGACAGTGTCGGCGAGCAGAAACGGCAGGTTGTCGATGACCATCTTGCGCACCGTCGTGTCGAGCGTGGCGAAGAGTTTGTTTTCGGCAAACACATCGCTCTTGGCCAGCAGGTTCATCATCGTCGACTTGCCGACGTTCGTATATCCCACCAGTGCCACGCGGATCATGCGTCCGCGGTTCTTCCGTTGCGTCGTCTTCTGGCGGTCAATCTCCTCGAGACGCTGCTTCAGGAGCGTGATGCGCTGGAGGATGATACGCCGGTCCATCTCGAGCTGCGTCTCTCCGGGGCCGCGCAATCCCACGCTACCCTTGCCGCCGCCCGAGCCCGAACCGCCGCCCTGTCGCTCGAGGTGAGTCCAGAGGCGCTGCAGTCGGGGCAGCATATACCGATGTTGGGCCAGTTCGACCTGCGTCTTGGCTTCGGCCGTCTGTGCGCGCATGGCGAAGATGTCGAGGATGAGGCTCGTGCGGTCGAGTATCTTCACCTTCAGCTCTTTCTCGATGTTGCGCATCTGCTTGGCCGACAGTTCGTCGTCGAAGATGACCATGCCCACTTCGCGCTCTGCATCCTCCTCCGCTTCTATATATTGGCGTATCTCTTCGAGCTTTCCCGAACCGACATACGTGATGGAGCTCGGCCCGTTGACCTTCTGCGTGAAGCGCTTGACGGTGACGGCGCCGGCCGTGTCGGCGAGAAATTCCAGCTCGTCGAGATATTCCTTGGTCTTCGCTTCGTCCTGTTCCTTGGTTATCAGGCCCACAAGCACAGCCGTCTCGGCTTTGGCCTCGGATATTACAAATTCTTTCATTCGGTCTACTTATATATATAAATATGTCGCAAAGGTACAAAAAAACGTGGTATTATGTATCGTCAGAGTGAAGAAAATATAACATTGTCCCCCATTCCGCTCGGTCTTTCGTGCGGTTGGGACAAGGCGGCGACAGGGCGTCTGACTCAGCTGGCGGCTCCGGCAGCCGCGAAGTCCGGCGTCACCGAGTCACGGTCGGGTAGGGAGCCGGAGTAGGGTCGCGACCCCGTTTTGTCATGATAATATCACAAATTTAACACATGAAAATCGTTCGAAAAAAACGGCGGCGACCCTCCGATTTTGACATTCGGGCGTCATTTTCCGACTGAAAAAATTCCGCGGTCTTGCCGTAAGGGCCCCGCGGGGTCGCAACGGCATGCTTGTTGTCTTGCAACGGGCATGCCGCCGTGATGCAACGGGCGCCCCGTTGGAGAGCCGTAAGGGCCTTACGGCACGGAAAAATCTGCGAAAATGTTGCACACTATTGCGATTTCTGTTGTAACACGCTGACGGTCAGAGGAAAAAAGATGCACGCGCAAAACTCGCATATTTGAGTCCGAGGGACGACTTGGTGCGGAATTTATGTTAAAATCGCTGTCTTTTGTTGAGATTATTCCGTGTTTTTAACAATTGCCCGCGGGCATGGCTGTTTTTTTTGCAATGCTGAAGCCGGACACATGCAATGCCGAAGTAGGGTCGCGGCCCCACTTTGTGTGTCCGGCGGCACGTGCTGCTGAACAGATGTTGACATTGTGGCCGGTCTGCCACTTGTGTCAGTCCGCGCCTGTGTCATATTGTCAGTCCGGAAGATTCTGGCACGGAATTTGAAGAACGTGTAGGTGTGACGTCGCAGATTGTCAACAGAACGACCGGATGACGTCGCGCAAGATATACATCGGTATATATTAAGAATAGAAACATTGATAAACCCAAAAGATTATGAACATCAAACCATTAGCAGACAGAGTGCTGGTGCTCCCTGCACCGGCGGAAGAAAAAGTTGGAGGAATCATCATTCCCGACACAGCAAAAGAGAAACCTCTTCACGGCAAGATTGTCGCAACGGGCAATGGAACCAAGGATGAGGAGATGGTGCTTAAAGCAGGAGACGAGGTGCTCTATGGAAAATATTCCGGAACAGAACTCGAGTATGAAGGCGAGAAGTATCTGATGATGCGTCAGAGCGACGTGCTCGCAGTGATAGAGAAATAAATTCTTCATTTTTTTTAAACGTAATTATTATGGCAAAAGATATCAAATTCAATATGGACGCCCGTGACCTCTTGAAGAAGGGCGTCGACCAGTTGGCTAACGCCGTCAAGGTTACACTCGGTCCGAAGGGCCGCAACGTGATCATCGAGAAGAAGTTTGGCGCTCCCCAGATAACCAAGGACGGTGTCACCGTGGCTAAGGAAATCGAACTGGAGGACCACTTCGAGAACACAGGTGCACAGCTCGTCAAGAGCGTGGCCAGCAAGACCGGTGACGACGCCGGCGACGGAACGACAACAGCAACCATCCTCGCACAGAGCATCGTCAACGTCGGTCTGAAGAATGTGACCGCCGGCGCCAATCCGATGGACCTCAAGCGCGGCATCGACAAGGCTGTCAGCGCCGTTGTAGAGTACATCAAGGCCAACGCTGAGAAGGTCGACGACAACTATGACAAGATTGAGCAGGTAGCTACCGTATCTGCCAACAACGACCCCGAAATCGGCAAGCTCATCGCCGACGCCATGCGCAAGGTCAGCAAGGACGGTGTCATCACCATCGAGGAGAGCAAGAGCCGCGACACATATATCAACGTTGTTGAGGGTATGCAGTTTGACCGCGGCTACCTGAGCAGCTACTTCATGACCGATGCCGACAAGATGGAGTGCGTCATGGACAACCCCTACATCCTCATCTACGACAAGAAGATCAGCAACATCAAGGACTTCCTGCCCATCCTGCAGCCTGCTGCCGAGAGCGGACGCCCGCTGTTGGTCATCGCCGAGGATGTTGACTCAGAGGCTCTGACGACACTCGTTGTCAACCGTCTGCGCGGCGGATTGAAGATCTGCGCTGTCAAGGCTCCGGGCTTCGGCGACCGCCGCAAGGCCATGCTCGAGGACATCGCCGTCCTGACCGGCGGTACGGTCATCAGCGAGGAGAAGGGTCTGAAGCTCGAGCAGGCTACACTCGAGATGCTCGGAACCTGCGACAAGGTGACAGTGACAAAGGACAACACGACAATCGTCAACGGTGCTGGAGCCAAGGAGGCCATCGCCGACCGCATCGCACAGATAAAGAACGAAATCAGCAACACCACAAGCTCTTACGACAAGGAGAAGCTCCAGGAGCGTCTGGCCAAGATGGCCGGTGGCGTGGCCGTGCTCTACGTCGGTGCCAACAGCGAGGTTGAGATGAAGGAGAAGAAGGACCGCGTCGACGATGCTCTCTGCGCTACACGTGCAGCCATCGAGGAAGGTGTCGTTGCCGGTGGCGGTACGACATACATCCGCGCCCTCTCCGCTCTCTCCGGGCTCAAAGGCGACAACGCCGACGAGCAGACCGGTATCAACATCGTTGAGCGTGCCATCGAGGAACCGCTGCGCCAGATTGTCACCAACGCCGGTGGCGAGGGAGCTGTTGTCGTTCAGAAGGTTCGCGAGGGCGAAGGCGACTTCGGTTACAACGCCCGCACGGATGTCTATGAGGACATGCGCAAGGCCGGCGTGATTGACCCCGCAAAGGTTTCCCGCGTGGCTTTGGAGAATGCGGCATCTATCGCCGGCATGTTCCTGACGACCGAATGTCTCATCGTCGACAAACCCGAGGACAAACCGGCAATGCCGATGGGCGGTGCTCCCGGCATGGGCGGAATGATGTAATATTTGCAAAGTGAAGATAACAAAAGAGAGGTCGTGACACCCAAACGACCTCTCTTTTGTGTTTTGTGGCAGTTTTTAACGATATTTTTGCTCAAAATGTTTTGGAGATAACTGCAAAATGGATAACTTTGCAATATCAAACAAAAAGACGATTTCGATATTAAAGAGATATTTTTGATTTGTTTTAGTAGATTAGTTTTTAAGTAGTTTGTTTTTAAGAATCGGGTTGTCGTGACGACAACCCGATTTTAATTTGTCCCCGTATATTTGCAAAAGTCCGAAATAATCTTTAAATTTGCAGTCCTACCGGGCCGCAAGGGTGATATGACTGCGGCGCGGTGTTCGTAAAGACATTATCTAATATATATACTAATGAACCTGAAACAAATCAATATCTCACTGCTGGCAGCTCTTATGGCGATGCCGGTTGTGGCGCAGAAGAAAGTCGGTGACTTCATCGAGTCACGCTCTAACAATGAGGCTTTGCGTGGTACGGAACGCAAGATGAACTATCGTCCTGAAGACCGGGCGTTCGTCTGTGAGAACGGAACGAACCGCTATACCCGCGCACTCTATGGCGGATATACCGACTATCGTGTGGAAACGAGCGACCGCCCCATTTTCGCCGTGTTCAAGAAGGGCAAGCACCGCAACGTGCGCTTTGTCGTCAACGGTGTTCTTGTGGACTCAACGGACTACTGCAAGGCGTGGTATCAGGATGCCTGCCGCAGCTATCTGTTGCGCGACAAGCGTTTTGAAGAGGGTGGAATGAGTGGTCTTCGCATCGCTGTGGTGGCGCTGCAGGACGAAGAGAGCGCCCTGTTCCGTTTCGAGAGCGAAGACGGCGGGACGCCTCTGAACATCAAAACGCTGGTCTGCGACATCGCCAACAAGCGGATCCGACGCAACGGTGACATCGGCGCGGACCCCGCAGGAGTGTTTGAACCGGCTCCCGACAACGCCGGACTCGTCGTCTCGGACGCTACCTACGGCCACGGCCGAACCATCGCCTACGTGCTCGTGCGTCTGAATAAGGTCGTAGACGTCGCCTTCGAACGTGCCAACTCCATGTGGGAAGAGACCGTGGAATATAATACTGCGCTTGCCGGGCGTGTGCGCTTTGACACTCCCGATCCTTACATAAATACTCTTGGAGGTGCTCTCACCGTCGCTGCCGACGGCGACTGGGACGGTCAGACGTGGTTGCACGGCTGCATCGGCTGGCGCATGCCGCTGGCCGGATGGCGTGCCGGCTATCTCGGTGACGTCCTGGGATGGGACGACCGCGCCCGTTCCCACTTCGACGCATACGCCAAAAGCCAGGTGACGGACGTCGCTCCGACAATTCCCCATCCGTCGCAGGACCCCGATATGAACATGGCCCGCGCCCAAAAGAAGTGGGGCACGCAGATGTATAGCAACGGCTATATATGCCGCAATCCGGAGAAGAACAACCAGATGCACCACTACGACATGAACCTCAACTACATGGATGAGTTGCTGTGGCACTTCTGTTACAATGCCGACACGACGTACATGCGCAAGATGTGGCCTGTCATAAAGTCGCATTTAGCGTGGGAGAAGCGCAATTATGACCCCGACGGGGACGGCCTTTACGATGCCTACTGCTGCATCTGGGCCAGCGACGCGCTCTATTACAGTGGCGGAGCGGTGACCCATTCGTCGGCTTACAACTACCGCGGCAACCTTCTTGCCGCCCGCATCGCCGAGTTGATAGGTGAGGATGCCGCTCCCTATCGTGCCGAAGCCGCCCACATACTGGAAGCCATGAACGCCCGCCTGTGGCTCGACGGCAAAGGCCATTGGGCCGAGTTTGAGGAGTCTATGGGCCTCAAGCGCAAGCACGAGAGTGCCGCCCTTTGGTCCGTATATACTCCGATAGACTGCGGTGCCGGCTCTCCGGGACAATTCTGGGATGCCACCCGCTATGTAGATCGCGAGATACCGCACATCCCCGTGACCGCCGACGGTGTCGACTACGGCTCTACCATCTCCACGACAGACTGGCTGCCGTATTCCTGGAGCATCAACAATGTGGCCACGGCAGAGGTCATGCACATGGCATTGGCATACTTTGAGGCGGGCCGTACCGATGCCGGCTATCAGCTTCTGAAAGCCAACATCATGGACCAGATGTACCTCGGAGTCAGCCCCGGCAACTTCGGACAGCTCAGTTTCTACGATGCTGCACGCGGAGAGTGCTACCGCGACTTCGGCGATTGCATCGGCATATCTTCACGCACACTTCTTCAGGGACTTTTCGGCATTGTTCCCGATGCCCTCAACGACCGCTGCGTCATCCGCCCGGGATTTCCCGCGGAGTGGGACAGCGCGTCCGTGACCACCCCATACCTTTCTTATAAGTTCCGCCGCGAGGGCAACAAGGAAGTTTATGAGATAACTCAGAACTTCTCCCGGCCGCTCCGGATCGTTGTCCGGCAGAACACCGACCGTGGCGCCTACCGCGATACGGAAGGCTCGGACGAGCTCACCCAGGTCATAACCGTCGACCGCCCAGTCTCCCGCCGCATGTATAAACCGGAGAAGGTGACGGACAAGCGTCTTTCGCCCACGGCCTACGGTCTCGACGAACCGGCCAAAGGCAAGTTCCGTCAGGTCAAGATGGATGACGTGATGAACGCCAACGTGACCGACGTCTACCGCAACAAATACGTCTCGCCGCGTCCTCAGACGACCACATTGCAAATCCCGTTGCAGGGCATCGGCGAGTGGTGTCATCCGACATTGCAGGCGGAAATCAACGACTCCGTATTCAGGGCGCTCGCCAAGAAAGACCGCTTTGTCGTAGCCGGAGTGCCGTTCCGCACGCTGAGGAAAGGCCATAATATCGTCTTCACCTCTCTTTGGGACAACTATCCCGACAGCGTCACCATCCCGTTGAGCGGCAAAGCGTCGTCCGCCTACCTGCTCATGGCCGGTTCGACCAACCACATGCAGAGCCGCATCGACAACGGACTGATCATCGCTACCTACGAAGACGGCACGACCGACACGCTTCCTTTGCGCAATCCGGACAACTGGTGTCCGATCGAGCAGGACTATTTTGTCGACGGACTGGCTTTCACGACTACTTCGCCGCGTCCATATCGTGTCTGCTTCGGCACGGGAACGGTCAGCCGTGACCTTGGTGAGGCACTGTCCATCAAGGGTGTCTACGGACGTGAGATACCCGGAGGTGCGGCCCAGATGCTCCGTATGCCGCTCGACAAGACGAAGCGACTCAAGTCGCTGACCGTGCGGACGCTCTCCAACGACGTTGTCATCGGTCTTATGGGCATCACGCTTCAGTAGGCCGCCCGAATGTTTTTGTGACAACAAGACAATCCTGAATATACAGTAAGGCAACGCATCCCCGAACCTGTCGCGGACTGACAAAACCGAAATGTCATGTCCGGCGGGTTCGGGGATGCGTTGCTTTTTATTCGTCCGGCATCTGGTGTGAGATGCCGCAACTTTGCGATGATGCCGGTGCCAACAGTGGCGGCGGTATAGGAATTTTTCCGACAAAAAGTGTTAAAAATGCCCTCTAAACGCCTTCATTTTGCCATTCTTTTCGACCAAACTCTCTGTCGGTCGTAAATATCGCAGTTTTGCGCGTGCAAGTGTAATCGACTGACAGTGAGGTGATTGTCGGAGAAATTCGTGATTTGTGCAACTTTTTGACGTCCCAAAACGCCTTTTTCGAGGCAAAAACGTTGGTTTTTCGTTGCCGCGGCGGCCCCGTTGGTCGGCAACGGGCGTGCCGCGAGCTTGCAACGGGGCGCTCGTTGTAACCTCGCGGCGGCCCCGTTGCAACCTCGCGGGGCCGCCGCGGCACGACCGTCACTTCGCGAACATGATTTTGGGGGTCTCCGGAGGCAAAATATTCGCTTTTTCGTTTGTCCTGATTTTTTTAGCAATAATGTTTACAGAATGGTGTGCCGAGACTGCGTCAGATAGGAAATGACAACAGTCTCATCAAGCTGCCTTTGGTGAGCGGAAAGCGAATTATTGAAACGAAAAAGCCCATTTCGATTTCAAAAAGAAATAATTATAGTGTAAAAAGTATCGTTTTAAAACAAAAAGGGCCGTTGTCTCTTGATATACATCAATAAATGTGATTGGGGATAAAAAAAGTTTTAATGTGATACTAACAATCGTTAAATAAAGAATATTTTTGCATATAATATCCAAACAGATATCCGCTTGGCGTGAAATGGGTTGCGGCCCAACCGGATGTCTCCCATCGGACCGGTCCGACCGGATGCACTCGAGTCGAGATACCGGAGTGACAGTGGGAGCCGGATATGAGAACTAAGAATGAGATCAACATAACAGAGACATCTATAATAATGAAAAAGAATACATTTCGCAGATATATAGCAATGGCCGCATTTGCCACCGTGTTTTGTGGCAATGTCTGTCGGGCAGTTCCGGCAAAGCCCGGGCTCGTGACGATGCGTCAGCCCGACGGTACGGAGATCAAAGTGCGCATAATGGGCGACGAACATGCCCACTGCTACCTCTCGGAGGACGGCTATCTGCTCGTCAACGACAACGATACATTCTATTACGCCAATGCCGATGCCTCCGGCAATGTCGTCCGCTCGCAGATAGTGGCGCGTCCGGTGACGGCACGCTCGGCCGAGGCCAAAGCCTATCTGAGCGGTGTGGACATGAGCAAGGTCTTCACGGCCCTCGAGCGTCGTGACACAGCCGTGCGCAAAGCACGTCGCGGAGCGGCTCCTCAGAAGTCGCGCCTCGGACTGTTTGACACCGGTTTTCCGTCGACGGGCGACCAGAAAGGCCTTGTCGTGCTCGTCGAGTATAAGGATGTCAAGTTTACGACACCTGACCCTTACGACTACTTCAACCGCATGCTCAACGAGAACGGGTTCAGCGACTATGGTGGCACGGGATGCGCCTCGGAATACTTCCGCGAATGTTCTAAGAACCAGTTCCGCCCGCAGTTTGACGTCTACGGACCGATCACGCTATCACAGAACATGAGCTACTACGGCGGCAACGACTGGTACGGCAATGACAGCAATCCCCAGAAGATGCCCATCGAAGCCTGCCAGCAGCTTGACGCCACGGTCGATTTTTCGGAATACGACCGCGATGGCGACGGATATATCGACAATGTGTTCGTCTTCTATGCCGGACGTGGCGAAGCCAACGGCGGTGCGGCCAACACGGTGTGGCCTCATTCGTGGAACGTCACGGCGGGAGAGTCGACCACATATACTTTTGACGGTGTCATACTCGACCGCTACGCATGCAGCAACGAGTGGGAAGGCTCACGTCCCGACGGTGTCGGCACGTTCATCCACGAGTTCTCCCACGTCATGGGTCTGCCCGATCTCTACGCCACGAGCTACACCTCGGCATTCACGCCGGGAGCATGGTCCGTGCTCGACTACGGCCCCTACAACAATGACGGGTGTACTCCGCCGCTCTATTCTGCCTACGAGCGCTATTCGCTCGGATGGCTGTCGCCCCGCGTGCTTGACGGCCCGGCCAACGTGACGCTCAAGAACATCAGCGCCAATGAGGCCTGCATGGTCAAAACGGGAGACGAAAACGAATTTTTCCTGTTCGAAAACCGTCAGCAGACGGGTTGGGACAAATATATCCCGGGCCACGGCATGCTCGTCTGGCACGTCGATTTCGACCAGTATGTATGGAATCAGAACACGGTCAACAACAGCGCTTCCCATCAGTATGTCGACCTGGAGGAGGCCGACGGGACGCAGAGCGATGCTTCGCGCGACGGCGACGCCTTCCCCGGAACGAGCGGCGTGACGTCGTTTACCGACAACACCCGCCCGTCGATGAAGACATGGGCCGGCCGTTCGCTCAACCTGCCGCTGACGGAAATCACGGAGACCGGCGGGGTAATCACGTTCAAGGTGGCCGGCGGAATTCTGCCGTCCGCCCCTGTCACGGCCACTGAAGCGACCGACATCCATGCCGAGGGCTTCACCGCCCACTGGCTGCCGTCGGAAGACGAGGGCGTGACCTACGAATTGTCGGTATATACCAAGAGCGTGACAAGTAGTGACCGGGTCGTATATAGTAATGTGGAAGGATATACCCATCTGAACGTCGGCACCGAGACATCGGCAGTGGTGACAGGACTCAATCCGGCCACCGACTACTTCTATGTCGTCTATGTCAACAACGGCGATGCCGTCAGTGATGCTTCCAACGAGATTGGCGTCACCACCGGCGAACCGTTATTCCAGCACTTCGCGCCTGAAGCATTGGACGCCACCGACGTCACCGACAATTCGTTCACGGCCCGCTGGCTGCCGATAGAGGAGGCCGTGGGCTACGAAGTGAACGTCTACAACAGGGTGAAAGGCGAACCCAACAAGTCGGCCGTCGACTTCACTGGCGGAATCAAGGCTTTGCCGACAGGATGGACGACCAACACCAGCCTGACATACTCCAATGCCGCCTATTCCGGTGCCGCCGTACCGTCGTTGCGCTTTGCCGTCAATGACGCTTCGCTGACATCACCGCGCTTTGACGACGACATCTATTCGCTGACATTCTGGCATCGCGGTGTCAGCACCTCCGGAGACAATCGCCTGATCGTTTCGGGACGTGGCGCCGGTGGCGAATGGTCGGACATGGCCGAAGTGGAGATCGGAGACGCTGCGGGCGGTGTCACTACGACAATCGACAACATACCTGAAGGCACACGGCAGGTCCGCATATCCTACCAACGTACCGGCACGGGCTCGGTAGCTATCGACGATGTGGCGATAGAGTGGGGCGGCGAAGTGTCGACCGTCGCTTTCGGAACGTTTGAGGCCGGCAATGCACTCAGTCTGCCGATAACGGGCCTGACGGCTGCCACCACATATTATTATACGGTCGTTGCCACCAACGGCACAATCTCGTCACGGCCATCCAACGAGATAGCCGTCACAACGACGGATGACATCAACAGCGGCATCGCCGCGACGACGGTATCCTCCGGACTGCGCGTCGAGGGACGCCGTCTCTTTGTTGCGGCAGGAACGGACGTGACGGTGAGCGACATCGCCGGCCGTGTGATATACAGTTCTGCTTCTTCGGACACATCCGCATCGGTGACATTCCCTGCCGGCGGCGTCTATGTGATAAAGCATGACGGTCGTTGCCACAAGATAGTGGTGAAGTAGTCGTGATGTCAACGAAACGGCGCATGCCGACGTAAGAAAGGAAGCCTTTGCGCTTTTGCTTCTCAGCATCTAATTGCTGTCATTGTGTCTTTGCATTGAAACAAGAAAGATAAAGGGAGACACTCGGTCTCTTGTTCGCTTCGTCGGAATAAAAGGGGATTTCTTTCGGCGGAGTGGGAAACAGAATAATCCCCACTGTAGACTACAATGAAAAGATTGTTTACTATTGCAGTCATCGCTATGGCTGCGTCGCTGACATTCGCGCAGGCCCCTTTGGCAAAGAAAAAGGCCGCTACCCCCCCCTATAGGCTGGAGCGGATTGCCGACATGGATGCCCTTGTGAAGAAAGCGAAGGAAGCAAAGGAGTTGCGCGCTGTGATGGCCGAGAAAGCCGCAGTCGCAAAGGAAACGTCTTCTTCGGTGTTGCGCAAAAGCAACGTGAAACGTGGCTATTTCAACAGCATTGAGGGAACGGCGCTCAAAACGTGGAGATTTGAAGGCAAAAGATCGGAAACTGCCGCCAAACCTTACAAGTCGACCGCACGTAAGACCACAACCCAGGAGGGCAACGTGACGGTGACCACCGATGAGAACGGCATCATCACCGACGTTGCCGGCGTAGAGCCGAAGATGTATCAGCGTGCGGCCACCGGAACGGCCTATTATGCCTCCAGTGGCCAGATGTATGTTGCCAGTCAGTCGGGAGTTGTCACTATCGTTGAAGATGGAGACAATGTCTATATCAAGAACCCCATTACACGCTACACGACTGGTGCATGGGTGAAAGGAACGAAGAGTGGCAATACCATAACAGTCGCTACACGTCAGCCGTTGTCGTATGACTCCAGTTATGGAACAACTATCAGTCTGCGCTGGGGTGCTGTTATTGCCGCCACCGGTAAAATCCTGGCTGCTGATGACAAGGCTGAGACATTCACATTCACTGTTGACGGCAACGTGCTGACTCTCGAAGGCACAGCAGCTGCCAGCGAGACAGACGATACTTATTTTATGGGCTCATTCTGGGATGATGACAACAGTACTACCGGTTACGGCGACGCCGAGACCATCCTGACTTACGACCCGACATACGTCGCTCCTTCGACAGAACTCGTTACTCTGCCGGCCGGTGCTGAATATACGGGCTGGTATCTGAATGGTCTTTCTGTTTCGAGTGACAGTGAGACTCCGATAAAGAACCAGAACGTCAATGTCGCTTTCTTCGGCAACGACGTTTACGTTCAGGGCATTTCTGCTGACTTCCCGACCGCATGGGTGAAGGGAACAGTTGACGGAACCACCATTACGTTTGAAAAATTCCAGTATGTCGGTGCATACAGTTCATACGACTGCTGGCTCATCGGTGTCGAGCCGACTGACGGATCCTTCAAGGACGTCGTGGCGACGTATGACGCTGCCGCCAAGACAATCACGTTCACAGACGACGTTATCATCAACGCTGATGCCTTCAGGATATATTATCTCAGTTGGTTTGCCGATGTCGTTGTCAGCGCCGAGGAGGCAGTCTATGAAGAGCCGATAATCACCGACCTGACCGCCGAACTCCCATACACCAACACTTTCGAGACAGAGGCAGAGCAGGCACAGGCCGCTATCTATGACGCCAACGACGACCAGAGCACATTCACGTTCGACACCAACACCACTACCGGAAACACTGCTGCACGCTATCGTTACGACACCTCAAACGCAGCTGACGACTATATAGTCTTCCCGGGTGTAGAACTGAAGGCCGGCTCGAAATATAAGGTCGCTCTCGATGCTGCTTCTTATAGCGAGAACTATCCGGAGCGCATAGAAGTTGTTGCCGGTAAGGTGGCTAAGGTTTCTGAGCTCACTATTCCTGTGATTGCCGCTACGGATGTTGCCACCAAGGACTTCATCAACGTAAGCAATAATGAATTCACCGTGACGGAAGACGGTACATACTTCATCGCTGTTCACGCTATCTCAGACAAGAACCAGTTCTACCTCTATGTAGACAACTTCTCCGTTGCCGAGCTTGACGACTCTGCTCCCGCGGCAGTAAGCGACCTCGCTGTCGTTGCCGACGCACAGGGCGCAAACAAGGCTACCGTTTCGTTCACCGTTCCCGCACAGACCATTGCCGGTGCTGCCCTCACAGAGGCAGTAAGCTATGTCGTTAAGCGCGACGGCGAGGAAATCAAGGCTGAGACAAAGGCTGCCGGCGAGACGGTTTCCTTCGAGGACGCAGTTGAAGCTGCCGGCTACTACACTTACTCTGTCATCGTTTCATGTGCAGGCAAGACCAGCGAGGCTGCCGATGTGAAGGCTTACATCGGTTACGATACGCCTGATGTGGTCGGCAACATCACCATCGCCGACAAGAGCAGCTCCGTAGATATCGCTTGGGAAGCTCCTACCAAGGGTGCTGAAGGTTACGTTATCAATCCCGCAGACTTCAAGTACAATATCTATCCCGTTGAGATAGTCGAGTTCTGGGGTATGACATTCCCGTCAACAGACTATGAGAATCCTTATGCAACAGGTCTGACCGAGACTTCTGCCAATGTCGCTTTCGATACCAACGTCGGTGAGATGGGCTTCACCTACTTTGCCGTTACGACGACGAATACGACGGGCGAGTCTGATGACGCATACGGAGTCGTTGTTACCGGTGCTCCCTATCAGATGCCGTTTGCAGAGTCTGTTGCAGGAGGTGAACTCTCTTACTGGTGGGGAACATCTTGTGACAGCAACAACAAGCTGCTTGATGGTGGTCTCTATCTCGGAGAAAGCGCTTCCGACGGTGACGGCGGAAGCCTGCAGATGATTGCCAAGACAGCCGGCTGGATGACGGTAGAGTCAGGAAAGATAGCCCTTGCCGGTGCTGTTAATCCTGTATTTACATTCGATTACTCCGGTGATGTTGCCGCTCAGCTCACCGTTTCCGTCATTACTCCGAAGGGCGTGAAGGACAATGTCGCCACGTTCACAGCCGGTGCAGACTTCGCTCCTGCAACAGTATCTCTGGCTGAGTTTGCCAACGAAGACTGGGTTCGCGTGTTCATCACCGGAACATTCTCCGGTTCGGGTAACGCATTTGTTGACAACATCCGCGTTTACAATATGCTCGACAATAACCTTGTTGCAAAGGCTATCACCGCCACATCACGTGTTCAGGCCGGTGACGATGTCAAAGTCAACGTCACGGTTGAGAATCAGGGCAGCAAGGCTGCCGAGGCCGGTGCCTACACCGTAGACATCTACTGCAACGACGCCAAGGTTGAGTCAATCCCCGGAACCGCATTGGAGAGCAACGCCACTACAACATTTGAATATACCTACGCTACCAACGTCATGACTCCGGCTTCTCTGGAGTGGAAGGCCGTTGTTGAATATGCCGCTGACGGCGATATGAACAACAACACCACCGCCACTGTCAAGACTACCATCAAGACCAGCAACTATCCTGCCGTCACCACTCTCACCGGTACACAGGCTGACGGAAAGGTAAGCCTCACATGGAGCGAGCCTGATATGAATGCAGCCATGCCGACTACCGTGACCGATGACTTCGAGAGCTACGACGGCTTTACGACATCTGCAGGCGAATGGACCTTCGTCGATGGTGATGACGCCGAGGTCGGAGGTTTCCGGGACATTGACTTCTCTGTTGATGGAGTTAACGTAATCCAGTCCAAGCAGTCGTTCTGGGTACATGACGTTACTGACGCTACGGTATGGAAAGAGAACTTTGCTGCACATTCCGGCAGCAAATATCTCGCCGCAATGTTCCTCTACGACAACGGTCAGTCTGACGATTGGGCCATCTCACCTGAACTGTCAGGCAAAGCACAGACCGTTTCGTTCTATGCAAAGAGCTATTCTGCCAGCTATCCCGAGCAGATAGAGGTTTACTATTCTACAGGCAGCAAGAGCCCGGCAGACTTCATCAAGGTGAACGATGCAGTGGTTGTTCCCGCCGAGTGGACTGAATATACCGCCGAACTGCCCGCAGGTGCCAAGTATTTCGCAATCCGTTCATGTGCAACAGGCAGCTTCATGCTGATGGTTGACGACGTTACATACGAGACAAACGGAGGCGTTCCAACAGACCTCTCACTCGTCGGCTACAACATCTATCGTGACGGTGTCAAGCTCAATGCCGAGCCCGTTGGCGAGACAAGCTACACCGATGCCAATGCAACAGACGGTAATCACGCTTATGTCGTTACCGTGGTTTACGACAAGGGCGAGTCTGCCGCTTCCAACATCGTTGAGATCAGCGTATTGAGCGGCATCAGCTCCGTCTCTGCAGAGACTGTGGACAACGCTCCCGCTTACAACCTCGCCGGCCAGAAAGTCAACGACAGCTTCAAGGGCATCGTTATCAAGAACGGACGGAAGGTCGTTGTGAAGTAATCGCTTCGCAATAGTACGACAAAGACATTTATTTGAAACTCTATTCTTACCGCCGAATCCCGATTACCGAGGGTTCGGCGGTTTTTCTTTGTCACAGATTTTGCACTTTTCCCGGTTTGTGCTACCTTTGCACAAACACTTACGAATTATGGAAAAACTTCTCAAACTATATGGCAGTTGGGCCGGAGCGGAGCCATCTCGTGTCGAACGCATAGCCGGGGCGGGCAGCAACCGCGAGTATTATCGGCTGACGTCGGCCGACGGCACGTCCGTCATCGGCGTGATCGGTACGAGCCGCGACGAGAACCACGCCTTCCTGTCGCTTTGCCGCCACTTCACACAGCGACAGTTGCCCGTGCCGACGGTGCTCGCCGTGAGCGACGACGAGCAGCGCTATCTCCAGACCGACCTTGGCTCCGTGTCGCTGTTCGACGCGTTGGCCGCCGGGCGTGCCGCCGGAGGCCGATATACCGTTAAGGAGCGCGAACTGCTCATCCGCACCATCCGCCAGCTGCCGAACATACAGATACGCGGAGCGCGCGGGCTCGACTTCTCCCAGTGTTATCCGCAGCCGGAGTTCGACATGGACAGCGTGCTCTTCGATCTCAACTATTTCAAGTATTGTTTTCTGAAGGCCACAGAGCTCGATTTTCACGAACTGAAGCTCGAAGCCGACTTCCGTCTCTTTGCCAAGGACCTGACGTCGGAGCGCGCCGACAGCTTCCTCTACCGCGACTTCCAGGCGCGCAACGTCATGCTCGACGCCGCCGGCAATCCCTATTTCATCGACTTTCAGGGCGGCCGCCGCGGTCCTTACTACTACGACCTCGCCTCATTCCTCTGGCAGGCCTCGGCCCGCTATCCCCACAAGCTGCGCCGCGAGCTCGTCCGTGAATACTACGAGGCGCTCCGGATCTACACCGAGGTGCCCCCCGTGCGCCACTTCGTCAATCGCCTGAGCCTGTTCGTGCTCTTCCGCACGCTCCAGGTGCTCGGCGCATACGGCTTCCGCGGCTATTTCGAACAGAAGAAACACTTCATCGAGTCCATTCCCCCCGCCATCCAGAACCTCCGCGAACTGCTTGCGCTCGACTGCTTCCCCTATCCCTACATGATGGACATGCTGCGCCGGCTGACCGAGATGCCGCGCTTCGCCCGCATCGAGCAGCCCGCCCTGACACGTGCCGACGGCTATCGCACGGCACCGACAAACATCTATGAGGCCCATCCCAACGACGGTCCGGCCACGTTCTCGAAGTATGACGGCAAAGGTCCGCTCGTCGTGCGCGTCTTCAGTTTCTCCTACCGCAAAGGCATCCCCGAGGACGAGAGCGGCAACGGCGGAGGCTATGTCTTCGACTGCCGCTCGACCCACAACCCCGGCCGCTATGAGCCTTACAAGAAGCTCACCGGTCTCGACGAGCCCGTCATCCGCTTCCTTGAGGACGACGGCGAGATCCTGACCTTCCTCGACAGCGTCTACCGTCTTGCCGACGCCCACGTGCGCCGCTACATCCAGCGCGGCTTCACCAGTCTGATGTTCTCCTTCGGCTGTACCGGCGGCCAGCACCGCAGCGTCTATTCCGCCCAGCATCTTGCCGAATACATCAACCGCAAGTATGGTGTGGAGGTGCACGTCTGCCACCGCGAGCAGGGAATTCGTCAGGTGCTGCCGGCAGCAGAGAAGTGATATCTATCCCAAAGTAGGGTCGCGACCCGTCGCGACCGCCTCGTGATATATACATAGACACCCATGTATATACCCCCACTGAACAGGTTGAACCGGTTGGCACGGAGGCGGTCGCGACGGGTCGCGACCCTACTGTGGGTGATATAAAAATGTGTGTGTGTGGAAAGTAGCTTTGTTGACGATGTGGGCGCCATACTTTGTTGTAAAAAAACGAACAAAAACATCTCCGTCAGAACCTCCGTTCACGCGCGGCGCGCCACCTCGTAAGGCCCCCGTTGGTCATTTTGCGGCACGACTTCACGTCACGAAACGCGCATTTCCGACGCCCCATTGTTCCCGTAAGGCCCTCCCGGCTCTTCCACAGCGAGAAAGTCGGCGAGTTTTTCGTTGCTGTTTTTACCCCGAAAAAGCGACTTTTTCTTGCCGTAAGGCCTCCGTTGGTCTGCAGCGGCATTGCCGTTGCATCGCCGTAAGGGCCCCGTTGCAAAGCAACAACGGCCCCGTTGCGATGTCGCGGGGCCCTTACGGCAACCCAGTCCGAGCCTTTCGGCTGGACAATTCCAATGCCCCTGTCTGTAAGTAGCTGAAACATAGTCACATGCAAAAACCGTCAAAAAAAGGCCATAAAAACGTTCCGATTTTGACCTTCTCATATTTGCGAAATTTGGAAGCACGGGCGAAAAATTTCAGAAAGTCCACTGTTTTGAAGGCCTTAAATTCAGAAAAAAGCTGACAAAGCCTGGCGGCAAGTATGGTCGCTATCATGTGCGATAATAAAAACGCGCGCCGGAATGATAATTGGCGCATCCTCCATTGACGTGACCTCGACGGACGCGACCCAACGGGCACGTTAGTGGATGTCGGCAGAATTAGTTCAAAACACGAAAAAGAGAGATATATTTGCCAGACTTGCTGATTTTGTGTATATTTGCAGCGAGAAGTTACGAAAAGAGTGTATTTTATTGGAAATGAGCGTAGGTTAATTGCTCTTGATAGTAATAGGTTACGATTTAGTTAGTTATCTACTGCATTATCCTTCTGCGCGTTGCGTAACCTTCAAAGAACTCTTCGTATGCAAAAGTAGCTATTTAATTCGAGATTTTGATATAAACTCCCGTTTTTTATCCCCTCATTCATAAGAATTTTCCGTAAAAGCGGTATTGTCCGTCGGCACACCATTGCCCAAAACGAGTTTGGAACAAACGTGTGCCGACTACCGCATAGCTGGAGAAAAGGGCATTGCCTCACGCCTAAACGATGTTTAGACAGATGAAGCAATGCCCCTTTCTTTTGCGCCTATGCCAAGAGGTGCTTTTACGGGTTTTCAAATGATTTTTCTTTTTTCGCTGTCTCTTTTGCCGGAAGCGGAAAGTGAATGCAGAGTGTGTCAGCCTGCCCCATGAATGAAACAGGCGCCCACACACAGCCGGACAAACCGGGAAGAATGATTGTTGCCACCCGGCTGAACAAGTTCCGTCGGATCGGAAACAATCATACTTCCTTTGTTGTGGTTTGCCCTTTTCACGCTTCCGGTGATGTCTTTTTCCTTTTGGTGATTCTTTTTTTTACGGATTTTCCCCTGAAGTTTTTTTCTACACAATCTGCCTCTGTTTTCGTTTACCTCCATTTTGCGCCTTTCAGTAAGCCGCATCAGTCAGTCATTTTCGTTCTGGGCGCAAAGGTAATTCCGGGATTGGACGGGAAAGCAAGGTCAAGCCTCCTGTTTTCGGTAAAAATCTCCAGCCCTGCGGGTAGTATTTTGACCGAAAAACCTTGCATTCCCTAATCCCTACCTTTTCAAGCACCCGAAACGAAAACGACCGATGCGACAGAAAGACGCATAAAAAAAATGTCGGATAAACGAGAGGCAGATAAGATAGTTTGAAACTCAACTCCCTCAGCTCTTGAATCCGCATTAAAAACAAAAAAATCAAAAACAGCGAAGATATGACGGCAACGGCAAATTTCAGACAAATGGCGCAACACATCGGGTTGGCGATATGCGGCTTGATGATGCGCACCGCCTTCGGGGTGTTCGGCATCCTTTGGGGCATCATCAGAGAGATTGTAAACGGAGTGTTCCGAGTGGCGATAGGTGTAATCGTGGCTATCCTTTCCACCATTGCCTTCTTTGGCTTCATCCTTTGGTTATTCACCCTTTAACCCTTACCGACATGGCAAAAAGAAACAGCAAGACGGCAGCGCAGCAGTGCAGATATTACGAGGTGGACAACATCTTCGTGTATATGGTGGAAACGTACATCAACGGCAATTTTGAAACTTTCCGAAGATTGTACCACGAACTGAACAAGGACGCACGGAGGGATTTCATGGACTTCCTTCTCAGCGAGGTAGAGCCGACCTATTGGAGAGAGATACTGAAACAGATAATCTAAAAATGACAGCGATATGAAAGGAACAGACCATTTCAAGAGAACGATATATATGTACTTGGAACAGCGTGCGGAGGAAGATGCGCTATTTGCAAAGAAGTACCGCAACCCTGCCAAGAACATGGACGAGTGCGTGACCCACATTCTGAACTATGTGCAGAAAAGCGGTTGCAACGGTTTCACGGACGGAGAAATATTCGGGCAAGCCATCCACTACTATGAGGAAAACGAGATAGAGGTGGGCAAACCGATGGACTGCCAAGTGGTTGTGAACCACGTTGTGAAACTCACGGCAGAGGAAAAGGCGGAGGCACGTCAGAACGCTGTCCGCAAATACCAAGAGGAGGAACTCCGCAAGTTGCAGAACCGCCACAGACCGTCAGCGAGAAAAGAAAACCAACCCCAACCCTCATTATTTGATTTAGGCTTATGAAACCGAAGACCAAGATACAGAAAGAGGTGGCAAGACTTTCCGCCAACCTTCGCCCCATATCAGCGACACAAATAGATTGGGCATACCGCCACTGCGTTGAGCATATCGGCTACCGCACCAAGAAAGGGAACATCACCTGTTCCGACTGCGGTCACGAGTGGCACAGCGACAGCGGACTATGCGACACCCTTGAAGGCTGCACCTGCCCCAAATGCCATGCCGAACTCAAAGTGCAGGACACACGCAGACGCATCTACAAGGAAACGCAGAATTTCAGCGTGATAACCACCTGCAAAGGGTATCAGGTAATCCGCGTGGCGCAGGTCAGATGCGAGAGCAGGAAAGGCGAACCGATGCGTTTCTACTGCCACGAGGTCGTGCAGCGTTGGATTTCACCCGACGGCAAGGTTACGGACATGGCGTTGCTCCGTGGCTTCCTTTTCTGCTATTGCGATGTGTGGGCATTAGGCAGCGATATGGAGGTAAGACCGCACAACAGCCTATACGATGATGTGGTGGCAAGAAGCTGTGCATATCCAAAGATGAGGATATTGCCCCAACTCAGACGTAACGGCTTCAAGGGCGATTTCCACGGCATCTCCCCCGTGCGTCTTTTCAAAGCCTTGCTTTCAGACCCAAGAATTGAAACCCTTATGAAAGGCGGTGAGATTGAGGTCATGAAACACTTTCTTTTCAATACCCGTACTGCCGATGAATGTTGGGCATCATATCTGATTGCCAAGCGTCACAAGTATCAGATAGACAACCTCTCAATGTGGTGCGACTATCTGCGTATGCTCAAAAAACTCGGTCAAGACCTCCGTAACCCGAAGAACATCTGTCCCGAAGATTTCATGGCGGCACACGACAACGCAACCCGAAAAATTGAAGCCATACACGAGAAGGAAAGAGCCGCAGAGCAACGCCGTTGGGAGATTGAAAGGCGTGAGCGTGAGCAACAGCGACAACTCCAACGAAAGAAAGATGCGGAGGATTTCATCGCCAACAAATCCAAATTCTTCGGCTTGGTAATCACGGACGAGGAAATAATCGTCAAGGTGCTTGAAAGCATAGACGAGTATTACAACGAGGGCAAGACGCAGGGCATCTGCGTGTTTGGCAGTGGATACTACAAGAAAGCCGACACCCTCATACTATCGGCAAGGATTGGCGATGAGATTATTGAAACCGTAGAGGTGGACTTGCGAACCCTCGAAGTGGTGCAGTGCCACGGCAAGCACAACCAGGACACCGAATATCACGAGCGCATCATAGACCTTGTGAACAAGAACGCCAACCTTATCCGTGAGCGGATGAAAGCGGCATAGCATAACCCCTAAAACAACATTGATATGGAAGTAAGAATTGAAAGTATGATTTGTGTGTGGGATGATGCAATCCCCACGATGTTCCTTGAATTTGTGAACCTCCTCACTCTCACAACGAGTGAGGGGGAATTGAGAAAGAGCGTAAAGGAGTTTGCCGAGAAGCACGAACTTGACAAGTTTTTCCTTTACGGCTTCGGCTCACACCATTTCTACCTGCACCAACGCTACACAAGCAACCCCGAAATGGTGATGAAGAACAGAGTTCTGTCAGTACATTTTTAACCATCTAAAAAGCAACATTATGACAACACGAATGACCATCAACGGAGTAAGCACCTGCGCGGAAGCAGGTACGGAGAAATACGAGCGTTTCCAATCGGGTATCGGAAGACGCAGGCGGACACTTGTGCAGTACGACTACCGCCACCCCATAGACAGAGAATTGTTCTCTTGTGTCAAACCCACGTTGGACGAGTGCCGAGCCGCACGGGACAAGTGGCTGAACGCAAAGAAGGGAAAGGAGGACAGACTATGAACACGACCTATCAAACGCTGATAGTCAAGTTCAGCGAACCTATCACGGCATTGGACGGTATCTTTGACGATACCGGAGCGTGGGGAACGGACACCCTCAAGGGGTGGATAGATGATTACGAAAGCACACGTTTCACCGCCACCGACAGCCATACGGCAGTCATCACGAGCGAGTACAATATGGAATGTGTGAAAGAGTGGCTACAACGGCAGACCCCCATTTCCGAAATGCGAGAATTTTGAACGGGATGGCGGTGTCCGCACCGCCAATACTTAAAACCCTAAAAACAAAAGATATGATAGCCAAGACGATATTACAGCAGATAGGCGGAAAACGCTTCACCGCCATGACAGGTAGCCGTGATTTCATAGATATGGGCAACGGCTTACGGATGAGCCTTGCAAGGAACAAAACAAGTGCCAACCGCCTTGACATCATCTATGACGAAGGGGCAGACCTCTACAATATGCGCTTCTACCGCAGGACGTTCAGCAAAAAGACCTTTGAGTGCAAGACAAAGGACATTGCCGTACACGAGGGTATCTATTTTGATATGCTGGAGGAAATGTTCACGATGGTGACGGGACTTTACACACGCTTTTGAGTGGCGGGGCGGCGAGAGCCGCCCTACTTTCTTTCAGTGAGCATGATGGCGGACAAAGAAAGTAGCAAAGAAACCTTTGTCCAATCTGCGATAACTAAAAAATCCGCAAGTAAAACTTGCGGAGGCTATATATTGGGTCGTTATTTTTTGGTGGAGGGGAATGATAATCTCGAACCGTTGAACTACACATTTCTGCTTCGTCTCCATTTCCCCCAACGATTTGATACGTTCAATCATTTTTGTTGTTGAAATCGTGGAGAAGTGAATAGACAGTATTACCCGACAGAGCAACTATGACAACGTAACGCCTTTACAAAAAAGTCGGTACACGAAACCCATAGACTAATTGTCTTGACCTAAAAGAGATTGGAATTTTCAGGACTGCCTATCACTTAGATAGAAGTCCAAGGTCTGCTGAAATACATAATTCAAAAATTGAAATTGCTTGACTGCAAATTTAGTAACTTTGCTTGACAAATTAACGAGAAAGAAGAGAAAATGAAAACCGACCGCATAATCGAGTAGACGGCTCCGCCAGTAACTGACGGAGTGCGCCTCTCACACCACCGAGCGTACGGGTCACGTACTCGGCGGTTCGCAAAGAGATGGGTTAAGTTGTAAATGTAATTCAGTTAAGGAAACATATCCTCTTTTCTTCAAGCGTTGTAAAGTAATGGTAGTGCCTAGAATAGGACTTTGTGCTATTGCCCAACCGCCTTTCCGTGTTCTGCTCCAAGCGTAGGCATGGTCTTGGTCTACACCTAATCGAATCAGGTTTTTCCTTTTCCTTTCGGGTTTTTTCCAATGATGCCAAATGCAATAGCGCAGTCGGTTGCGAAGCCAACCATCTAAATCTCGTAATTTGCCCAAAATACTCGTGCCTTGGAAATAGTTCAACCATCCGCGTTGCACTTCTTTTATCTTGGCAATACGCTCTTCAAATGTGGCTGGTGTGGTTTTTCGGGTGATTGTTTTAAGTCGTTCTTTTAGTTTCTTCCATGCTTTTTCCGATACAATAAGTTGGTATTGATTTTTACTTCCTTTCTCGTACGTAGGTACGAATCCGAAACCCAAAATTGTGAAGTGGATTGGTTTTCTGATACCACTCTTTTCTTCATTTATAGTTAATTTGAGTTTGTTTTTCAAAAACTTTTCAATTACCACTCTTGTTGCCTTGGCTTGATTGTGGCTTTTGCAATAAATACTAAAATCATCCGCATAACGTACAAATTTGTGTCCTCTTCGAGTCATTTCCTTATCCAGTTGATGTAGTAAAATGTTCGACAATAATGGACTTAAAGGGCTTCCTTGCGGAACGCCTTTTCTTCTCTTTCGTAGCTTTCCGTTGATTTTAATAGGTGCTCTGAGCCATTTGCGTATGAGTTGCATGGTAGCTTTGCATTTCACTTTTTGATAGATTAAATTCAGTAATAAACAGTGGTCAACTTCATCAAAGAAGTTTTTCAGGTCAATATCCACAATGTGGTTTAATCCTGAATGGATGTAATCCCGAGATTGTCCAACGGCTTGTCGGGCATTCTTGTGAGGTCTAAATCCATAGCTGTAATTACTAAATTCGGGCTCAAAAAGTGGTGCAATAGTTTGTGCTAAGGCTTGTTGCAACACACGTTCTGTAGTGGTGGGAACACCCAATAATCGAGTTTTCCCATTTCCTTTCGGAATTTCAATACCTAAAATGGGTTGTACTTGATAGTTGCCTTGTTTGATTGCTTCAATCAGTTGTAGTTTCTTTTCAGAAAACACCTTGCGGAGCTCTCTTATAGAAACACCATCAACACCCGCACTACCTTTATTGGCAATCACGTGTTCCAATGCTCTTTGAAGATTAAACGGATGTACTACTCTTGTTATCATTTTAGTTGTTTTTAACCTGTTTTCGTTAAGTAGGGCTACTATGTGTTCCGTTACCTATTGAAAACCTCTTTACGTTCAGTCCTTCCTTGTTTGTGAGACCTATGCGGTATCTATTCGCACCTCGTTTGCCCTCAAGTACTATGACCTCTGCTGACTTCTTGGATTGATTAACTCGTAATCGCCAAGACCTCCCCTGGTAAATGCTTTTTCCTTCCGTCTATCGCCGGTACATCTACATAACAATAATCTGATTTAATAGCATGTTCAGAACACTGTTTTGGACTTCGTATTGCTGTGGATACTCATCCTTATTGTTATGCCTCTTATGTACTTTCTGTTCGTCGGTACAGACTTTTGCAGTTCTGCTTCCTTCAGTGCATACCTCACGATAAACCACCTTGCAGCTTGCTAACGATTCGGGGTTTCAATCCGCTCGTAAGGGACTTGCACCCTCTGGAAAAATAACACCCCGAAAACTTGGTTCGTAAAACTAAATTTGTATTTTTGAACTATTTGAAAAGCTTTCGGGGTGTGTCCTGCATATGCAGGGCACACACATATGGTAGCCGATAATTGCCGGCTTTCGTGCCAACTTGATACTTTGGTGCTTTTAACGAACCGAAGTGCTAAATTGATACGAAAGTGCTGTAAATCCGGCAACTACGGCTACCATTTTTCGTTATGCGGCAGCTTAAAAGACGACACCAAACCAGAAAAATCATCTTGACAACCACCCGACTTTGAACTACGAAGGATGAAATTTTTCAGGGACAACTTCCAGCATTTCCAAAAAACAGTTTACCCATTGACTTGGAGACA
>JAFULM010000019.1 GCA_017483185.1 Prevotella sp.
CAAGTAGGGTCGCGACCCGTCGCGACCGCCTCCTTGCCAACTGATACAACACGTTCGGTTGGCTTATATGCACGTTCTGCCAAGCGATTAATTATGTGCCCACGAGGCAGTCGCGACGGGTCGCGACCCTACTTGTGGGTGATCATAGTATGTATAAACTGCGACAAAGATGTGTGCAGAGATTTGCAGGGACCCTACTTGCGCAAACGGCATAGCGCATGACGTCAGTCATGCCTTTGCGTTCTTCCGTATGCGCGGCGGCGCCATCTTTGTGTCTTTGCGTCTTTGCGTTGAAAATCCTCTCAATCACATCCTTGTCAAATTAATTCTGAATTTAACGCCGTTTTTTAGGGGTACTTTCAAAAAAATCTCCGCCTCGCTCCCAAATTTTCAAATCTCGCGAAGGTCAAAATCGGGTCATTTTTTTCGGCGAAAAAACCGCTGTTTTTGCAAGTTGTTGTCACATAGATACTTACAAACAAGCAGCCCCCTCTGACTCCCCCAAAGGGGGAGCTTGGGCTTCCCGTAAGGACCCCGCGGGGTTACAATAAGGGCCTTACGGCATCGCAACGGGGCCGCCGTTGCGTTCTGACGGGGCCGCCGTTGCAACACCGCGGGGCCGTTGTTGCGATGCAATAGCGGCCCCATTGGTCGCCCAAACCCGCTTTTTGAGCCTCTTTTCGCTAAGCAAAACTCGCGAACTTTTGTGTTTTTGAAAAGCCGTAAGAGCCTCTCGGTAGCCCAGGCTCCCCCTTTGGGGGAGTTAGAGGGGGCTTTTTAGGTCCTTTTCGGCCCTTATTGCTCACGAAAACGCAAATCTTCAAGCATTTTCCCGAACACGATTTTGTAAAGATTTATCACAAACTATCCCCGGAACACATACACCCCACCATCTTTTTCCCGCAAGTTTCTTGGCCAATCGGATATTTTCGCATCTTTGCAGACGGGTGAGAAATATGAGGGTGTTGCAGAACTCACATGGAAGCCTTTAAGTGGGGTAATCGCAGTCCCCTCCTTTCGAAGGAGGGGTTAGGGGTGGTTAGACAACAACTCATTAATAATCATTGTTTTAGATAATAGCAAACGACTAACCACCCCTTGCCCCTCCTTCGAAAGGAGGGGACTGCGATTACCCCACTTAAAGGCTTCCATGTGAGTTCTGCAACACCCTCATATTATGAGATTTTACGACCGCAAAGAGGAGATTGACATACGACGTCGGAACATGTTTTATACACTCTCCCGATGAAATACAAATATACCCCCGGAGACTCAGAATGAGCCCAGTATTCTCCGGCCCGTTTTCTTTTTTCTTACCACTTTTGTGCTTTTCTAAAATTATTTATTATTTTTGCAGATGATTCTTGGGTTATTCAAACTCAGTAAAGACACGACGGACTTCTGTCCACCAACGTCTGCCACACAGAGCAAGATGACCCACCTGCGCCGAACCGGGAAAGAGACCCTACAGTCGATTCACCGGAGGGCTTTAGGGAAAAGGGAGTCGCTATATAGTAGAAAGGCGTTTACTTTGACGCTTTGTTCTTGACTGCTTGGAATCTCGCAAGTTTCAGATGTTGTCATGGACATAGCAACGGTAGATGCCCATGGGATGTTTTTATAGACATACCCTACCCTGCATATATCATGCCTGTATATGCCGTATGATTACGGTATCAGGGTGTGATAGTTGTGGTGTATAGGGGAAATTATATAAACACATCGGCGTGGGTTTCGCGTTGCTCGTTCAACAACATCGGGCAATGCGAGAGCCTCAAGCAGTGGAACGAGCAACAGGTACGGATCTCCACGCTTTTTTCTTTATAGTCAATCACCATCTTTTTATATTAAAGCGGACACTGGGAGGTCGTGCTAAGCGAAAAATGCTAAATATTCAATATTCTGGATTAAAGAGATTATTAGAATAATACATTCTATAGTTTTATAAATTAAAGATTTATTGTAGAAATACTTGAAACAAAATAACAATAGATTTATGAAAACAAAACTTATGAAATCACTGCTTACAATAGCATGTCTGTTGAGCAGTATCGGCGTGTCAGCCTATGACATCACTGTTAATGGCATTTATTATAATATTGAGTCATTTACAGATATGACATGTAGTGTCACATACGGAGATGTGAAATACGAGGGAGATATCACTATTCCGGAAAAGGTTACCTATAATAATAGGACATTAACAGTAATAAGTATCGGAGCATCTGCATTTGAGAAGTGCTCAAATCTCACAAGCGTGAACATTCCGAACTCAGTAACAAACATTGGAAGTTATGCTTTTATGGATTGTTCAAACCTCGTAAACATAACAGTACCTAATTCACTAACAAATATTACAGAGCGTGCATTTTGCAACTGCTCCAATCTCACAAATATAACGATACCCAACACCGTCCAAAGTATTGGTCAGAATGCATTTTCTGGCACCGGCATCACAAATATAACAATACCTAACTCTGTAACTTATATTGGGATGGGGGCTTTTATGGGTTGTCAGAATCTCACAAATGTAACAATTCCCAACTCGGTAACTTATATTGGAAAAAGTCTATTTTATGGTTGTTCTAATCTCACAAGCGTAACAATACCTAATTCTATTAAAAATATCGAAGATTTAGCATTTTATAACTGTATTAGTCTTACAAATATAACAATACCCAACTCTATCAAAATTATTGGAGAGTCCGCTTTTGGTCGTTGCACAAGTCTCAAAAATATAAGTATTCCAAGTTCCGTCAATAGTATCAAAAACTCAGCTTTTGAAAAGTGCTCCATGTTGGAAAAGTTAGTCATAGAAGATGGTGAGAACACTTTAGATTTGGGTTATAACACATATGATAGATTTACTCTCGGCAAGGGACTTTTCTATGATTGTCCACTAAAATATTTATATGTAGGAAGAAAACTGTCTTATGAAAAAGAAAACTCATACGGACGCCATCCTTTTTATAATTGTATAGGAAATATCACTGAAATAACTTTCGGACAGAATATAACAGAGATACAAGAATATATAATGTACTCAGATAAACTTGAAACAATAACGCTTCACAATCCGACACCCCCGAGCGTTCCCAGTTCGGCTTATTTCACAAACGCTCAATACATGAACTTGAACGTATATGTTCCTAAAGGTTCATTAGAGGCATACCAAAAAGCAAATGTTTGGCAAAACTTCTGGGGATTGCAGGAAAAAGAACTGACGGGAATGGAAACCGTCGTAGCTGACGACTGCAATACTGATAACGTCATATATGACATGCAAGGCCGTAGACTTGACGCTCCAAAAGCCGGACTGAACATCATCAACGGAAAGAAAGTGATGATAAGGAAATAAGGAACATACAAACCTTCTTGTTATGCCATCGGCTACGGGCTTGGAGTATAACAAGAAGAATGACGACTGTCTAAAAGAAGAGGGTGTATCAAGGTGTATTCCACGTTCATTTTGATACGCCCTCTTCTTTTGGGGTCAATACCCGTTACATCACCAACATGCCCATATATCAATCGCGTAGCCACCCTCCCCCCCCTTGGGGAGGGCCGGGGTGGGGCCTTCACATTTATTATATTACACATTCCTAAAACCCCATAAACATTCTTACAGAATGGCAGGACGGCGATTGATTGTGGCGGAGAATGACTATATTTGTGGCGTTAACCCCTAAAGACGTATGATTATGAAGAGAAGTTTTCTGGAAGCATTGGAGAACCGCAGAAGCTATTACAGACTGTGGGACAAGTCGCCGGTGAGCGACAAGGATATTGTGGAAATGCTGAACAAGGTAATCATGCACGTGCCTTCAGCATTCAACTCTCAGTCCACACGCATGGTGCTCTTGCTCGGTGAGCATCACCGGAGGCTGTGGGACATAGTGAAAACGGAACTGAAGAAAATCGTATCGCCGGAGGCTATCAGAGGCACGGAAAGGAAGATTGACAACGGTTTCCGTTCGGGATACGGTACGGTTTTGTTCTACGAAGACCGTACGGTCGTGACTCAGCTGCAACGCGAAAATCCGTTATACCGTGACCGTTTCCCCACTTGGTCACAGCATACCTCGGGCATGCACCAGCTGGCCGTGTGGACCATGCTGGAGGACATGGGCTTCGGGGCGTCGTTGCAGCACTACAACCCGATCATCGACTGCGCCGTGCGCAAGGAGTGGAACATCAGCGGGACATGGGAGCTGATTGCGCAGATGCCTTTCGGAGCACCTGCCGAAGACATGCTCAACAAGACTTTCCGGCCTGCGGAGGAGCGGGTGATCATGTTCGGATGACATGGGAAGTGGAGAAGTACAAAAAAAGTCCGGCCGGAATAGCGGTCGGACTTTTTATCGAATTCAGCAAAAAGTCTGTTTATTCAGCCTTAGGAGCTTCCTCTACTGCAGTTGTCTCTGCTGCGGGAGCTTCTGTCTCAGCTGCCTCTGCCTTTGTAGACTTGCGAGAGCGGCGTGTAGCCTTCTTCTTCGTTGCAGTCTTGGCCATGTTCTCGTCGAAGTCAACGAGCTCGATGAAGCAGATGGGAGCAGCGTCACCCTGGCGTGTGCCAAGCTTGATGATGCGGGTGTAGCCACCGGGACGGTCGCCAACCTTTGCTGCCACTTCTCCGAAGAGTTCCTTCAGAGCGAACTTGTTCTGAAGATAACGGAAAACTACGCGGCGTGAGTTGGTTGAGTCGTCCTTAGAACGTGTGATCAGAGGCTCGACATACTTCTTCAAGGCTTTGGCCTTGGCTACGGTCGTAGTGATTCTTTTGTGCATAATCAGCGAGATTGCCATGTTTGCAAGCATGGCCTCACGGTGAGATGCAGTACGACCCAGATGGTTGAATTTCTTATTGTGTCTCATTTTTGTTATTCTTTATCTAATTTGTACTTAGAGATGTCGGTTCCAAACGACAGATTCAGACTCTCGAGCAAATCATCAAGCTCAGTGAGCGATTTCTTACCGAAGTTGCGGAACTTCAAGAGGTCGGTCTTGTTGTACTGTACCAGATCGCCAAGAGTGTCGACGTCAGCCGCCTTGAGGCAGTTGAGGGCACGAACGCTGAGGTTCATGTCGACGAGACGGGTCTTGAGCAGCTGGCGCATGTGCAACACTTCCTCATCAAACTCCTGATTGCCGTCGATGTCTGTATTCTCGAGGGCTATCTTCTCGTCTGAGAAGAGCATGAAGTGGTAGATGAGGATCTTCGCAGCTTCTTTCAGCGCGTCCTTCGGGTGTATGGAACCATCCGTTGTGACCTCGATGACGAGCTTGTCGTAGTCGGTCTTCTGCTCGACACGATAGGGCTCGACAGAGTATTTCACGTTACGGATAGGAGTGTAAATAGAATCGATTGGAATTACGTTCACATCAGTGCAGAACTCGCGATTTTCATCTGCGGGCACGTATCCGCGACCTTTGTTAATGGTAAGATCAATCTGCATTGAAGCCTTGGAGTCTAAATGACAAATCACTAAATCCGGGTTTAACACTTCAAATCCAGTCAGATACTTACCAATATCACCGGCCTTGAACTCTGTGGTGCTCTCAACAGTGATACTGACTTTTTCGTTCTCGAACTCTTCTACAACTTGCTTGAATCTAACCTGCTTGAGATTCAAGATCATGTTGGTTACATCCTCCTTCACACCGGATACTGATGAAAACTCATGCTCAACACCCGCGATGCGGATTGTGTTGATGGCATAGCCTTCGAGCGATGAAAGAAGAATGCGGCGCAGGGAGTTACCGATTGTAACTCCGAAGCCAGGCTCCAACGGACGGAATTCGAACTTGCCGAACTTGTCGTTGGCCTCCAACATTACGACTTTATCAGGTTTTTGAAATGCTAATATCGCCATTAATTTAATGATTTATTTAGAGTACAACTCAACGATTAACTGCTCCTTAATGTTCTCGGGGATATCGGCACGCTCCGGCTTGTGCAGGAACTTACCGCTCTTTGTGGTCTCGTCCCACTCAATCCAAGGATACTTGCTGTGGTTGAATCCTGCAAGTGCGGCCTCAATGACTTCAAGAGACTTTGACTTCTCACGAACAGCTACAATCTGGCCGGGCTTAACGGCGTAAGAAGGTATGTTGACTACCTGACCGTCGACCGTGATGTGCTTGTGGCCAACGAGCTGACGGGCAGCGGCACGTGTGGGAGCGATACCCAAACGGAACACTACGTTGTCCAAACGGCACTCAAGGTTCTGAAGGAGCACCTCACCGGTGATACCGTCAGCCTTGGCTGCCTTCTCAAACATATTACGGAACTGGCGCTCAAGTACTCCGTATGTGTACTTGGCTTTCTGCTTCTCTGCCAGCATGACGCCGTACTCAGAAGTCTTTCTGCGACGGTTGTTGCCATGCTGTCCGGGAGGGAAGTTTCTCCTGGACAAAACTTTGTCTGCGCCGAAAATGGGCTCACCAAAACGACGCGCAATTTTTGATTTCGGTCCTATATATCTTGCCATAATTATTATACTTTAAACTTGTTTCAACAACATTGTGTGTACTTGAGACTATACTCTTCTTCTCTTCGGAGGACGGCAACCGTTGTGCGGCAGCGGAGTAACGTCGACAATCTCCATTACCTCGATACCGGCACCGTGGACGGCACGGATTGCAGACTCGCGACCGTTACCCGGACCCTTTACGTATGCCTTCACCTTGCGCAAACCGAGGTCAAAAGCGACCTTTGCGCAATCCTCTGCTGCCATCTGGGCTGCATAGGGAGTGTTCTTCTTTGAACCACGGAATCCCATCTTGCCGGCTGAAGACCAAGAGATAACCTGACCCTCGCCATTAGCCAAAGACACGATAATATTGTTGAAAGAACTATGAACATGGAGCTGTCCGATAGCATCAACCTTTACATTTCTTTTCTTTGAAGTGACTGTTTTCTTTGCCATAATTCCAAATTCTTAATGTGTTATTAATTATTTAGTGGCCTTCTTCTTGTTAGCAACAGTCTTCTTCTTTCCCTTACGTGTACGAGCATTGTTCTTTGTGCTCTGACCGCGAACGGGAAGACCGTTACGATGACGAACTCCACGATAGCAACCAATATCCATCAGTCGCTTGATATTCAACTGGATCTCTGAACGGAGATCACCTTCTACCTTGAATTCAGCGCCGATAATTTCACGGATTTTGGCTGCCTGATCGTCAGTCCACTCGCTGACCTTCAGGTCGCGGCTCACGCCGGCCTTATCCAATATCTTTGCTGAACTACTTCGACCTATACCATAGATATAAGTCAATGCGATTTCGCCACGCTTCTCCTGGGGCAAATCTACTCCAACAATTCTTATTGCCATTTGTTAATGAATAAAATAATTAAAAAATGTTTGATTGATAATTAACCCTGACGCATCTTGTACTTAGGGTTCTTCTTGTTGATAACGAACAGACGTCCCTTGCGACGCACAATCTTGCAATCGGCGTTACGTCTCTTCAATGATGCTCTTGTCTTCATATTATGTCTATCGTTTATTTGTATCTAAACACAATTCTTCCCTTAGTCAAATCGTAGGGGCTCATCTCGACCTTTACCTTGTCACCGGGGAGAATTTTAATATAGTGCATTCTCATCTTACCTGATATATGCGCTATGATCTGTACTCCATTCTCAAGTTCTACACGAAACATCGCATTTGAAAGCGACTCTATGATTGTTCCGTCTTGCTCTATAGCGGATTGCTTTGCCATACTTAATATAAATTTCCTTCTAAACGTTCTAATTCCTCAAACGAAGATAAAATATCAGCTTTGCCCTTACGGATTGCGATTGTATGCTCGAAATGAGCAGCCGGTTTGCTGTCTATTGTCCGAATGGTCCATTTGTCGGGCATAAGCCCTATGGCTCTGTTGCCCATCGTAATCATCGGCTCGATGGCTATACACATCCCTGATTTCAACAGCACACCATTTCCACGCCGTCCGTAATTCGGGATTTGCGGATCTTCGTGCATTTCCTTCCCTATACCATGACCGGTAAGTTCGCGGACTACACCGTAGCCTTGCTTCTCGCAATGCTCTTGAACCGCACTTCCTATATCACCAACATGATTGCCTGCTACAGCTTTGCTGATTCCGACATAAAGAGATTCTTTTGTCGTACGAAGCAACGCCTTTACATCTTCGGAGACCTCACCGACACAAAATGTATAGCAAGAATCTCCGTTGAAACCGTCAAGAACAGCACCGCAGTCTATCGAAATGATATCGCCATCCTTCAATACTGTCTTGGCATCAGGCACCCCGTGCACCACAACTTCATTCACTGAGGTGCAGATGCTTGCGGGAAATGGCTCTCCAAATGGATTGGGAAAACCCTTGAATGTAGGGATGGCACCATTGTCTCTGATGAAACTATCCGCTATCTTATCCAGTTGGAGAGTCGTCACTCCTGGCTTTATATGCTTTGCCAACTCGCCAAGCGTCCTGCTCACAAGCAGATTCGCCCGACGCATCAGCTCTATCTCATCTTCTGTCTTCAGAAATATATTCATCTCCGAAGCAAAACATTAATATGCAGCTACACCGCCACGTCCGTGAACACGACCAGAATTCAGAAGTCCGTCATAATGACGCATCATCAGATGACTCTCAATCTGCTGCAGCGTGTCAAGCACTACACCAACAAGAATCAGCAATGAAGTACCTCCAAAGAACTGTGAGAAAGCATCCTGCACGTTAAGCAGTCCTGCAAGAGCTGGCATTATAGCGATAAATGCTATAAAAAGAGAACCTGGGAACGTAATACGAGACATCACAGTCTCTATATAGTCTGCGGTGTCTTTTCCCGGTCTTACTCCGGGAATGAAGCCGTTATTACGCTTCATGTCCTCTGCCATTTGGGTCGGATTGAGAGTGATGGCTGTATAGAAATAGGTGAAAGCTATAATCAATACAGCAAACACAATATTATACGCCCAGCTATGATGGTCCATCAGCGAACGGATAATCCATGAAGAATTTTCCGAGGCAGCATACTGCACAAATGCCAATGGGATGAACATGATGGCCTGAGCAAAAATAATCGGCATCACATTCGCAGCAAACAATTTCAATGGTATATACTGACGTGCACCTCCATACTGCTTGTTGCCTACAACACGCTTTGCATACTGCACAGGTATCTTACGGGTGCCCTGCACCAGAAGAATAGCTGCACATACGACTGCAAGCAGAACGAGAATTTCAACGAGGAACATGATCAATCCACCACCGGTAACGGCGGTAAAACGTGATCCGACCTCCTGAATAAACGCCTGCGGCAGACGAGCAATGATACCAATCATAATTATAAGAGAAATACCATTGCCTATGCCCTTATCCGTAATGCGCTCACCCAACCAAAGGATGAACATACTCCCCGCAGCAAGAATGATTGTAGCCGTAAAGAGGAATACAGACCAGGAAATGCCTGTTGCCAGAGCATCTCCCGCCTGCATCTTAAGATTTATCAGATAGCTCGGAGCCTGAAACAGCAGAATAGCTACTGTCAGCCAACGAGTGTACATGCTAATCTTTTTACGACCGCTTTCGCCCTCACGCTGCATCTTTTGGAAATAAGGCACAGCGACAGCAAGAAGCTGCATAACGATAGAAGCTGAGATGTAAGGCATTATTCCCAATGCGAATATAGAAGCATTGGAAAATGCACCACCAGAGAACATATCCAAAAGTGACATCAGACCACCCTGAGTCTGAGACTGAAGTTTTGTCAACATGGACGGGTTGATACCCGGAAGTACCACGAACGAGCCAAAACGATAAATTGTCACGAAAAGGAGAGTGATGAGGATGCGCTGGCGCAAATCCTCAACCTTCCAGATGTTCTTCAGTGTCTCAATTAACTTCTTCATTTTCTTAGATTATTGTTGCGTTACCACCTACAGCTTTAATGGCCTCCTCTGCCTTCTTTGAGAAAGCATTGGCCTCCACGTCGATTTTTGCAGTCAACTCGCCATTACCGAGTACCTTAACAAGCTCTTTGCCGTTGGTAAGACCTGCGGCCACAAATTCTGCGATACCGATCTTGACAAGACCTTTCTGCTCTGCCAGCTTCTGCAGTGTAGACAGATTGACAGCAAAATACTCCTTATGGTTGATGTTCTTGAAGCCAGACTTCGGAACACGGCGCTGCAGAGGCATCTGACCTCCTTCAAAACCGATCTTCTTCTTGTAACCAGATCTTGCCTTGGCACCCTTATGTCCACGAGTAGAAGTTCCGCCAAGACCGGAACCCGGTCCGCGGCCGATTCTACGACGTGAATGTGTAGAGCCTTCTGCTGGTTTTAAATTATGTAATTTCATAATCGAATCTGTTTTAATTTGAATAAATTAGTCTATTACGGTCACTAAATGATGAACCTTGCGAACCATACCGCGAACGGAAGGAGTATCTTCCTTTTCAACGACCTGAGCTATCTTGCGGAGTCCTAAAGCCTCAAGAGTACGCTTCTGGTCTACAGGAGCACCAATCTTACTTTTAATCTGCTTGATTTTAATTGTTGCCATATTCAAACCTCCTTATCCTCTAAAAACTTTATCCATGCTGATACCACGGGCACCTGCGATTGTATATGCGTCTCTCATCTGACTCAGAGCAAGGATGGTAGCCTTTACCAAGTTGTGGGGGTTGGAAGAACCCTTTGACTTAGCCAGCACATCTGTGATACCAACGCTGTCAAGCACGGCACGCATAGCACCACCGGCAACAAGTCCGGTACCGGCTGCTGCCGGACGCATGAATACCTGTGCTCCACCGAAGCGGGCTTCCATCTCGTGGGGAATTGTTCCTTTGAGAACAGGCACCTTGATAAGGTTCTTCTTTGCGGCCTCTACACCCTTGGCGATAGCTGCTGTAACTTCACCGGCCTTACCAAGTCCCCAGCCGATAACGCCGTTACCGTCACCGACAACGACAATAGCTGCAAATGTAAAAGTGCGACCTCCCTTTGTCACTTTCGTAACACGGTTAATAGCAACCAATCTGTCTTTTAACTCAACGTCACTATTTATTTTAACTTTGTTCATTGCCATAATCGTTTAAAAATTAAGTCCACCCTTACGTGCAGCGTCAGCCAGCTGCTTTACACGGCCATGATACAGGTAACCATTGCGGTCGAAGACTACGGCTGTAACACCAGCCTCCAACGCCTTTTTTGCAACGAGTTCACCGACCTTCTCTGCCTGCTGAATCTTCGGCATAGCCTCGAGACCGAGTGAAGAAGCTGAAGCGATGGTCTTGCCCTCCTGGTCGTTGATAACCTGAGCATAAATCTGCTTGTTGCTGCGGAATACGCTCATACGCGGACGCTCGGCTGTACCGAACACGCTCTTACGAATTCTGTATTTGATTTTTATTCGTCTTTCTACTTTCTTTGTTGTCATAATCGTAAATTATTAAAGTTACTTAGCTGAAGCTGTCTTACCAGACTTTCTGCGAATAACCTCGCCTTGGAACAATACGCCCTTGCCCTTATAAGGTTCAGGTTTACGGAAAGAACGAATTTTTGCACAAATAAGTCCCAGCAACGCCTTGTCGCAAGACTCAAGGGTAATGATGGGGTTCTGATTTCTCTCAGACTTTGTCTCAACCTTCACTTCAGCAGGCAACTGAATGAAAATGGGGTGAGTATAGCCGAGGGAGAATTCGATAAGATTGCCGGTATTTGAAACACGGTAACCTACACCCACGAGTTCAAGCACTTTTTTATAACCTTCGCTCACGCCAACAACCATGTTGTTCACAAGCGCACGATAGAGACCGTGGAAAGCCTGCTTCTGCTTGTAGTTGACAGGATTGTTTTCGTCTACCTCAAATACAATATGACCGTCAGCTATCTTAACAATGATTGAGGAGTCTACCTTCTGTGAAAGTTCTCCCTTGGGGCCCTTTACGGTTACAACGCCGTCAGCACCCTGAGTAACTGTAACTCCCGCAGGAATACTAATTGGCAATTTTCCTATTCTTGACATACTTAAATCCTCCAATTAATATACATAGCAAAGGACCTCACCGCCAATCTTCAGCACAGAAGCCTCTTTGTCTGTCATTACACCTTTGGATGTAGATAAGATTGCGATACCTAATCCGTTAATTACTCTCGGCATGTCCTTGTAACCAGTGTACTTGCGAAGACCTGGTGTAGACACTCTCGTAAGGTTCTTGATGGCGTTAGCCTTTGTGACCGGGTCATACTTCAAAGCAACTTTGATTGAACCCTGGGGACCATCCTCGATGAACTTGTAGTTCAGAATGTATCCCTTCTCGAAGAGGATCTTTGTAATTTCCTTCTTCAAGTTTGAAGCCGGAACCTCCACAACACGGTGATGAGCCATGATGGCGTTTCTCAACCTCGTCAGATAATCTGCTATTGGATCTGTCATAAAAATAAATGTTTAATTAATCGGGACGACCCCGACAATATTAAAAAAATAATGTTCTTCTGATTCCTGCCAGTTACCAGCTTGCCTTCTTTACACCTGGTATCAGACCGCTTGATGCCATCTCGCGGAACTGGATACGAGAAAGACCGAACTGACGCATATATCCTTTCGGACGGCCAGTGATCTTGCAACGGTTGTGCAGACGGATAGGATTGGCATTCTTAGGTATGCTCTGCAGTTTGCGTGCAGCCTCATAAGCCTCTGCCGGATCCTCTGTTGTTGCGATAACCTTCTTCAATGCTGCGCGTTTCTCAGCGTAACGAGCTACCAGCTTTGCACGCTTTACCTCGCGAGCTTTCATTGATTCCTTTGCCATATCTATTAATCCTTTTTAGCGTTTTTAAACGGCAGGCCGAAAGCCTTCAACAGTGCATATCCCTCTTCGTCTGTGGCAGCAGATGTAACAAACGTGATGTTCATTCCCTGTATGCGATCCACAGCGTCAATGTTGATTTCCGGGAAAATGATTTGCTCCTGAATACCAAGAGTATAGTTTCCACGTCCGTCAAACTTGCTCTCTATACCCTTGAAGTCACGGATACGGGGCAGAGCTATGCGCACGAGCTTCTCGAGGAATTCATACATACGCTCACGACGCAGGGTAACCATAACACCGATCGGCATCTTCTTGCGAAGCTTGAAGTTGGCAATATCCTTCTTAGAATATGTTGCCACTGCCTTCTGGCCGGTGATTGCAGAAATCTCATTGATGGCAACATCAATGATCTTCTTGTCCTGTGTCGCATCTCCCAGACCCTGGTTGATGACAATCTTCTTCAATACAGGAACCTGCATTTTTGAAGTATAGTTAAACTGCTTCTCCAATGCCGGAGCAATCTGCTCCAGATAGGTTTTCTTGAGTTGTGCTGTATTCATTATTTGATTTCCTCCCCTGATTTTTTAGCGATACGAACTTTCTTACCGTCTTCTGTCTTCTTGATGGCCACACGTGTCGGTTCACCGCTCTTCGGGTCCACAAGACTCAGATTGGATATATGTATCGGGGCTTCCTGCTTCACGATACCACCTTGCGGGTTCTTTGCTGAGGGCTTGGCGCTCTTTGACACCATGTTCACTCCCTCAACGATAGCACGCTGTTCTTCAACAAGCACCTTGAGCACCTTGTGGGGTGCGGGATACTTGCCGTTTTGGCCTTTTTTGTCCTTGCTGTTTCCTGCAACGACAAGCACCATATCGTCTTTCTTTATTTTCAACTTACTCATTTCTTCTTGTCTCTTCATTAAATATTTAAAGAACCTCAGGTGCCAAAGAAACGACCTTCATATTGACGGCACGCAACTCACGAGCAACAGGGCCGAAAATACGGCTGCCGCGGAGCTCGCCGGCGTTGTTCAGCAATACACAAGCATTGTCGTCAAAGCGGATATAAGAACCGTCTGCACGACGGATTTCCTTCTTTGTGCGAACAATCAGAGCCTTCGATACTGCACCCTTTTTCAAATCACTTGACGGGATAACGTTCTTGACAGCAACGACAATCACGTCACCGACACTTGCATAACGGCGGCGGGTTCCACCCAACACACGGATGCAAAGAGCCTCGCGTGCGCCGCTGTTATCACATACTGTAAGTCTTGATTCTGCTTGTATCATAATTACTTAGCTTTTTCAACAATTTGAACTAATCTCCATCTCTTTGTCTTACTCAAAGGACGGGTTTCCATAATGAGCACTGTATCACCGATATTAGCCTCGTTCTTCTCATCATGGGCGTGGTACTTCTTCGTCTTCTGGACGAACTTACCGTAAATCGGGTGCATCTCCTTGAACTTAGCGGCAATAACAATGGTCTTATCCATTTTGTTGCTCACGACAACACCCTGTCTTGTCTTTCTTAAATTTCTTGTTTCCATCTGGCCCATTATTATTTGTTAAGTTCTCTTTGACGGAGTTCTGTCTTCATGCGTGCTATATCACGACGTTTAGCCTTAATCTCTGATGGATTTTCCAGCGGAGCGATTGAGTGGTTCAACTTCATCTGGTTGTACTTTGCAACCTCTTCGCTTATCTTCTCGGCCAAATCCTTGGTCTCGAGCTCTCTTACTTCTTTAATCTTCATAAATTAAGCGTTTTTATCGTAATCACGTCTAACAACAAACTTTGTCTTTACAGGCAGTTTCTGCGCAGCGAGGCGGAGAGCCTCCTTTGCGATATCGAACGAAACGCCTTCCACTTCAAAGAGGATGCGGCCGGGAGTTACAGGTGCAACCCATCCTGCAGGATCTCCTTTACCCTTACCCATTCGCACGTCAGCAGGCTTGCGGGTGATAGGTTTGTCCGGGAATATGCGGATCCATACCTGACCCTCACGCTGCATGTAGCGGTTCACAGCCACACGGGCTGCCTCTATCTGGCGACTGTCAATCCATTTGGCCTCAAGAGTCTTGATGCCGAATGAGCCGAAAGCCAGCTGTGTACCTCTGTGGGCGTTGCCTTTGTTGCCACGACCGTCTTGAGGTCTTCTATATTTTACTCTCTTAGGTTGTAACATGATAGCTTCTTACTTTAAAACGTTTATTTATTCTTCTTATTACGGAACTTTCTGCCACCATTGTTGCCACCGTTAGGACGGCTACCACCCTTCTCCTGTGTGAAGTTGGGAGCGAGGTCGCGCTTACCGTAGACTTCGCCACGGCAAATCCATACCTTGATACCCAGCAGTCCCACCTTTGTAAGGGCCTCTGCCTGACAGAAATCGATGTCTGCGCGGAATGTATGCAGAGGAGTACGTCCCTCCTTGTACATTTCCTTACGGGCCATTTCAGCACCGTTCAGACGTCCTGTAATTTGAATTTTAATGCCCTCTGCGCCGGCACGCATCGTGTTTGCAACAGCCATCTTGATAGCGCGGCGGTAAGCGATCTTGCCTTCCACCTGGCGTGCGATGTTGTTGGCTACGATTGTTGCGTCGAGCTCAGGCTTCTTCACCTCGTAGATGTTGATCTGAATCTCCTTGTCATAAAGTTTCTTCAGTTCTTCCTTCAGTTTGTCAACATCCTGTCCACCTTTACCAATGACAATACCCGGACGAGCCGTGCAAATAGTAATGGTAACCAACTTCAGCGTACGTTCGATGACAATACGAGATACACTGGCTTTTGCCAGACGCTCGTTGAGGTACTTACGGATTTTCTGGTCTTCAACCAGATTTTCTCCGAAGTCCTTGCCTCCAAACCAATTTGAATCCCAACCTCTAACTATTCCAAGACGGTTGCTTATCGGATTAACTTTCTGTCCCATTCTACTTAGTTATTTATCATTAGTTTTAGCATCTACAAACAGAGTCACGTGGTTGGAACGCTTGCGGATTCTATATCCGCGTCCCTGAGGTGCAGGTCTCATACGCTTCAAAGTAACGCCTTCGTCTACGAAGACCTTTGTGATATAAAGTTCACCGGCCTCAGCCTTGCGGTCGTTTTTGGCCTCCCAGTTGGCGATAGCCGAACGGAGAAGTTTCTCTACGTCAGCAGAAGCGGCCTTCTTTGAGAATCTCAGCACACCAAGTGCGCGGTTCACCTCCATGCCGCGGATCATATCCACGACATAACGCATCTTGCGCGGAGAAGAAGGAACGCCTTTCAGCTTAGCAAAATACTGTGTTTTAAGAGCTGCTTTTCTTTCTTCAGCCTTAATATGTTTTCTTGCTCCCATTTATTATATTCTTTTAATTTCTGGTGAATTTACCTGTCTTACTTTTTGTTGCCGGCATGGCCACCGAAACGACGTGTAGGAGAGAACTCTCCGAGCTTGTGTCCAACCATGTTCTCGGTAATGTAGACAGGGATAAATTTGTTTCCGTTATGAACTGCAACAGTATGTCCCACGAAATCCGGGGAAATCATTGAAGCTCTGGCCCAAGTCTTGACAACAGTCTTCTTGCCGCTCTCATTCATGGCGAGAATCTTCTTCTCGAGCGACACGTTGATATATGGACCTTTTTTTAATGAACGACTCATAATTTCACTTAGTTAACTTGATTACTTACTTGCTCTTTCGATAATATACTTATTAGAAAGCTTCTTAGGTGCGCGTGTCTTGAGACCCTTTGCATACAAGCCCTTACGTGAGCGCGGGTGACCTCCGGACTGACGGCCTTCACCACCACCCATCGGGTGATCAACAGGGTTCATAACGACACCACGGTTGTGCGGACGACGGCCGAGCCAGCGAGAGCGTCCGGCCTTACCTGACTGCTCCAGAGCGTGGTCTGAGTTGCCTACACTACCGATGGTAGCCTTACAAGCACTAAGAATCTTGCGAGTCTCTCCTGAAGGAAGCTTGATTACGCAATAGTTTCCTTCACGAGATGTCAACTGAGCGAAATTGCCTGCCGAACGAACGAGCAGTGCACCCTGTCCCGGGCGTAATTCGATGTTGTGAATTACCGTACCCACGGGGATGTTTGCCAAAGGAAGCGTATTACCAATCTCAGGCACCGCCTCGGCTCCAGACATCAGAGTCGCACCAACTTGCAATCCATTGGGAGCAATAATATAACGTTTCTCACCATCAGCGTAAAACAACAAAGCGATACGAGCCGAACGGTTCGGATCGTATTCGATTGTCTTTACCACTGCTGGAACACCATCTTTCTCTCGCTTGAAGTCGATCAGACGATACTTCCTCTTATGACCGCCGCCACGATAGCGGACTGTCATCTTACCGGTGTTGTTTCGACCACCGGTAGAACGTTTACCGTAAACGAGAGACTTTTCTGGCACGGATGCAGTAATTTCCTCGAACGTGCCAATAATTTTGTGTCTTTGACCCGGAGTTACCGGTTTAAACTTACGTACTGCCATTTTTTATTATTGTATATTGCTATAAAAATCTATAGTGTCGCCCTCTTTGAGAGTGACGATTGCCTTCTTGTATGCGTTCTTCTGTCCCTTGACGAGACCGGCCTTTGTATAGCGTGAAGAACGTTTTCCGGCATAACGAATCGTATTTACGGCGATAACTGTGACATTATACAAAGCTTCGATTTCATTCTTGATCTCGATCTTGTTTGCCTCAGGCTTAACGATGAAGCCGTACTTGGGAGTAGCCTTCTTCGTTCTCTCCTCGCCCTTCTTAGACTTTACCCGATAAGTTTTGTCAACAGAAGACTTTTCTGTAATCTTGGTCATCTTCTCAGTGACCAATGGTTTTATTATAAATGCCATATCGTTTTGTCTCCTTTATTTTGTTAAGATACCGTCGATAGTCTTCAGCGAGTTTTCGGTTACGACAAGCACATCTGCATTCAAAACCTTATAGGCATTGATGCCAGATGCGAGCATAACCTCGGTGCGCTGCAAATTACGAGCCGACAAATATACGTTTTTATTTGATTCCGGCAAAACAAAAAGCGCCTTACGACCTTCGACTTTAAGATTTTTAGCAATATTTACAAATTCTTTAGTCTTGGGGGCCTCCATTGTGAAGTCTTCCACTACTACGATTGCATTTTCCTGAGCCTTATATGACAGGGCGCTCTTGCGGGCGAGAACCTTCACTTTCTTGTTCAGCTTGAAGCGATAGTCGCGGGGCTTGGGACCGAACACGCGGCCTCCACCTACGAGCACCGGCGAGTTGATATCACCACGACGTGCACCGCCACCGCCCTTCTGACGGCCGAGCTTGCGTGTAGAACCGGAAACCTCGCTTCTCTCCTTTGATTTGTGTGTACCCTGACGCTGATTAGCGAGATACTGCTTTACGTCCAGATAAAGAACGTGGTCATTGGGCTCGATGCCGAAGATAGCCTCGTTGAGTTCTACCTTTCTTCCGGTCTCCTGACCATTGATATTCAATACGTTGATTTCCATTACTTCTCTATTAATACAGTTGAACCATTGCAACCGGCAACGCTACCTTTGACAAGGATGAGGTTGTGCTCCGGTATTACCTTTAATACTTTGAGGTTCTGGGTTGTGACTCTCTCATTACCCATGTGGCCGCCCATGCGCATGCCCTTGAACACCTTTGCGGGATAAGAGCAGGCACCAATCGAACCCGGCTTACGTGCGCGGTCGTCCTGACCGTGAGTGCTCTGGCCGACACCGCCGAAACCATGACGCTTCATTACGCCCTGGAATCCCTTACCTTTGGATGTTCCGACAACGTCCACGAACTGTGTGTCACTGAAGATGTCAACAGTGATGGTGTCACCGAGGTTGTATTCCTCGTCAAACTTGAACTCGGCCAAGTGGCTCTTCGGTGTTGTACCGGCTTTCTTGAAGATTCCCTGCATAGGCTTGGTCGTATTCTTCTCCTTAGCCTCGCCGAAACCCAGCTGAACAGCCTTGTAACCGTCCTTCTCGACGGTCTTTACCTGTGTAACAACACAAGGACCAGCTTCGATAACAGTGCACGGTACATTCTTACCGTCGGCACTGAACACGGATGTCATTCCGATTTTTCTTCCAATTAATCCTGGCATTTCAATTATTATTTATAAGAATAATGTATTTATACGATTTTAATCTTAGCGTTCCGGTAGTACTATACCTTGATTTCCACTTCAACACCACTGGGGAGCTCGAGCTTCATCAGTGCGTCCACGGTCTTGGCTGTAGAGCTGTAGATGTCGATCAGACGCTTGTAGTCTGAGAGCTGGAACTGCTCACGTGCCTTCTTATTGACGAACGTGCTGCGGTTTACGGTGTAGATACGCTTGTGTGTAGGCAATGGGATAGGGCCGCTGATGATTGCGCCTGTAGCCTTGACAGCCTTCACGATTTTCTCTGCTGACTTGTCAACCAATTTGTGGTCGTAAGACTTCAGCTTGATTCTGATTTTCTGACTCATTGTTATTGATTTAAATTATTGTTACCAAATCTTTGAGAGAAAAGAGGTACGCCGCTTAAGAGTCATTCGCTAAGCGGCGCCTCTTTTCTTCGTTATCTGCTATTATACGAGATCTGCGCGTCCCTTGCACTCTTCAAGGATTGTCTTGGCGATAGAGCTGGACACTGCCTCGTGGTGGTCATACTCCATTGAGCTTGTTGCACGTCCTGAAGTGATGGTACGCAGGGCGGTCACATAACCGAACATTTCTGCCAGCGGAACCATTGCCTTGACGATGCGTGCACCGCTACGGGCCTCTTCCATGCCCTGAACCATACCACGACGCTTGTTCAAGTCACCGATGACGTCACCCATGTTCTCCTCCGGAGTAACGACCTCTACCTTCATGATCGGCTCCATCAGCACGGGACCGGCCTTCGGGCAGGCGTTCTTGAATGCGTTGCGGGCTGCGAGCTCAAACGAGAGCTGATCGGAGTCAACCGGGTGGAACGAACCGTCGAGCAGCGTCACCTTCAGTCCTGTGACAGGATAGCCACCGAGCACACCGGCCTTGAGGCAGTCCTCGAATCCCTTCTGTACAGAGGGGATGAATTCCTTAGGCACGTTACCGCCCTTAACCTCATTGATGAACTGCAGATCGCCGTCCTTGTAGTCCTCATCCTTCGGACCGATGTTGACGATGATGTCTGCGAACTTACCGCGACCACCGGACTGCTTCTTGTAAACCTCACGGAGGTTGACTTCCTTGGTGATGGCCTCCTTGTAGTTAACCTGGGGCTTACCCTGATTACACTCTACCTTGAATTCACGCTTCAGACGGTCGATGATAATGTCGAGGTGGAGCTCACCCATACCCGAGATGACGGTCTGGCCGCTCTGCTCGTCTGTATGTACGGTGAATGTCGGATCCTCCTCGGCCAACTTAGCAAGACCGTTGTCGAGTTTGGCGATATCAGCCTGGCTCTTCGGCTCTACGGCAATCGAAATCACGGTGTCGGGGAACGACATGGACTCCAATACGATGGGCTTCTCCTCGTCGCAGAGGGTATCACCCGTACGGATGTCCTTGAAACCTACGCCGGAACCTATATCGCCTGCTGCGATTTCATCGACAGGGTTCTGCTTGTTTGAGTGCATCTGGAATAGACGGCTCACGCGCTCTTTCTTGCCCGTACGGGGATTGTAGACGTATGAACCGGCAGTGACCTTACCTGAGTAGACGCGGAAGAACACCAGACGACCTACATACGGGTCTGTGGCAATCTTGAACGCCAGTGCTGATGTAGGATCGTCCTCTGACGGCTTGCGGTCTTCCTCTTCATCGGTATCGGGGTTTGTTCCCACGATATTCTCTGTATCCAGAGGTGAGGGCAGGAAAGCGCAGACATAGTCAAGCATTGTCTGGACACCCTTGTTCTTGAATGAAGAACCGCAGAGCATAGGAGTACACTGCAGAGCGATTGTACCCTTGCGGATAGCGGCGATGATTTCCTCTTCCGTGATAGACTCAGGATCCTCGAAGTACTTCTCCATCAGGTTTTCGTCGAACTCGGCTGCTGACTCGAGAAGTTTGCCACGCCACTCGTTGCACTCGTCAACCATGTCGGCCGGTATGTCCTCAATGTCATACTCAGCACCCATTGTCTCGTCGTGCCACAGAATGGCCTTCATCTTGATAAGGTCGACAAGGCCCTTGAATCTCTCTTCGGCACCAATCGGGCAGCAGAGGTTCACAGGGTTGGCACCCAGCACTTCCTTCATCTGCTTGAGCACGTCATAATAGTCGGCACCCGAACGGTCCATCTTGTTGACGTATCCGATACGGGGCACATTGTATTTGTCAGCCTGACGCCATACGGTCTCCGACTGCGGTTCAACACCGCCGACGGCGCAATATGTAGCCACGGCACCGTCCAGCACGCGGAGCGAGCGCTCCACCTCAGCTGTGAAGTCGACGTGTCCCGGAGTGTCAATCAAGTTAATCTTATACTGGTCACCCTTGTAGTTCCAGAAACAGGTTGTGGCGGCAGAAGTGATGGTGATACCACGCTCCTGCTCCTGAGCCATCCAGTCCATAGTTGCCGAACCCTCGTGGGTCTCGCCAATCTTATGGGTTTTACCTGTGTAGAACAGGATACGCTCGGAAGTCGTTGTCTTTCCGGCGTCGATGTGCGCCATAATACCAATGTTGCGGGTCAAATGTAAATCGCGATGTGCCATTGTATTCTTTCCTTATTATTGATATTCGTGAAGATTAGAATCTGAAGTGAGCGAATGCACGGTTAGCCTCAGCCATGCGGTGCATGTCTTCCTTACGCTTGAAGGCACCACCCTGATTGTTGAAGGCGTCCATGATTTCTGCTGCCAGCTTGTCGGCCATTGTCTTGCCGCTGCGCTTGCGAGCGAAAGAGATCATGTTCTTCATCGAGATGCTCTCCTTGCGGTCGGGACGGATTTCCGTCGGCACCTGGAATGTGGCACCACCGATACGGCGGCTCTTCACCTCCACCTGCGGAGTGATGTTGTCGAGGGCTGTCTTCCATATTTCGAGAGACGACTTCTCCTCGTTGCTCATCTTGCCCTTTACTACCTCGAGAGCTGTGTAGAAAATCTCGTATGACTTGGTCTTCTTGCCGTCATACATCAAGTGGTTCACAAACTTCGACACTTTCTTGTCGTTGAACACGGGATCCGGCAGGATCACACGCTTCTTTGGTTTTGCTTTTCTCATTTCTTTTAATGATTTAATTCTGCATGGGGTTGTTTCTTTTCCGTTCTTCAACGCCCTCACCCGGGCATTTACTCAACCTTTGTAACACTTCTCCAGCAAAACGTTTTGTCTTTTTTACTTTTCTGTCCTCGGCTTTTCTAACCTTCTCCGGTTATTGTTTTACTTCTTTGCCTTAGGACGCTTTGCTCCGTACTTGGAGCGGCGCTGAGTACGGTTGGCAACACCGGCTGTATCCAGCGTACCGCGAACGATGTGATAACGCACACCGGGAAGGTCCTTCACACGACCACCGCGAACGAGCACGATAGAGTGTTCCTGCAGGTTGTGTCCCTCTCCGGGGATATAGGAGTTGACCTCCTTCTGGTTTGTCAGACGCACACGTGCGACCTTACGCATAGCCGAGTTCGGCTTTTTAGGGGTTGTGGTGTACACACGAACGCATACACCGCGACGCTGAGGGCATGAATCCAATGCAGGAGACTTGCTCTTGTCAACAAGTTCCTTTCTACCCTTTCTTACCAATTGTTGAATTGTAGGCATTTTGTTTGTTTTTTAATTATTATATATTTTGTATATTGTCACACTGATACCATACGGGTATAATATACCCATATTTGGGCTGCAAAGGTACATATTTTATCTTAAACAGCCATATACATTATATAGAATCACCACCAAATATGGGTGATTTTAAATTAATATATACTTTTTTAACACTTTGATTATCTCCAAATATCTGTTTTTGTGATGACAACGACAGTTTTTCATCCATATCTTAAGCCAACACCGACGCCACAGACTCATCATGACGCCCTCCCTGCGGATATCAAAGCAGAGCCACGACCCTATTCCGAAGCAAATGGAGAGTCAGAAAATAGAGGACAAAAAGTGTTAAAAACAGGCTCTAAACGCCTTCATTTTGCCATTCTTTTCCAAGAAACCGCCGTCGGTCGCAAATATCGCAAAATAACGTGTGCAACTACAACAGACTGACAGAAAGGCCGTTGTCATACAAAGATCGCAATTTGTGCAACTTTTTGAAGCCCAAAACGCCGCTTTTTCGCTGCCGTAAGGGCCCCGTTGGTCCACAACGGCATGCTCGTTGGACTGCAACGGAGGCCTCGCCACGATCCAACGGGGCCCTCGTTGCAACCCAACGGCAGCCCCCTTGGTTTTCCGCGGCAAAACAATCGCATGACAAACACGATTTTTCGGCTTTTCGAGGTCACAAAACTTACTTTTTCGTTTGTCCTGATTTTTTTAGCAACAATGTTTACAAGATTGCCCACGACCGACAAGAAGAGACGAATTGTTCTCGTCAGGGGAGCATCATGCGATATCACTCCAAATGTCACGACAAACCAATCCGCAATCGTTTTTTTGCCCAACAAGAACAGAACTTCCATAATCATTAGGTTCCGACAACAAAAGAAAGCCCCGATTCGGAACGACGACATCTGACCATCGTGCCCGAGTCGGGGCTATAACGTCTGCTACGATGTTATGCGTAATCTACGCGGCTCGTCATCGACCGCAGCCCGACAGACCCTGATATCCGCCGCCTTTTTCACAGAAGGCTGCCTCCGGGTTGTCTATTGAACATATTCGCCGGTATAAGAGAGTGTGCCGGACAAGGTTTCCTGAGATTTATATTGCGTCGCACCGCCTCCGGGATATGCCGTCCCGCTGCTTTTCCTCGACTCAAGCACCTTCACACTGAGCGTCGACAGGTCTATCGCAAGAGAGAAGTCGCCGGTGGAATTGTCCGGACCTTTGGACGAACCGTCGATGCGGATGAATGTGTCTGTCCATGAGCAAGTGAACCTTGTCAGCGAGAAGCCGTCCGACACAATAACTCCCGAAGTCGATGTGTTTGACAAAGCCCAGTTGGCAAACGAGACACCGCTCAATGGCAGAGTGGACGTGATGGTGGTCATCCCGCCTATTCTCATCAAGAACAGAGTCAGGTCGACGTTTTGCTCCTGCGTGAAGTTATAGGATGGTTTGGACGGATATTCCGTCTTGGAGACCAACTTGCATGTGCCTCTGAAGTAGGCCATGTTTCCGATTGTCTGTTGGGCCACGCTGATGGTTTTCGCCTGACTGTCACCACGCGGTGACTTTGCCTCGACGGTCACCGTAGCTTCCCTGCTTTCGGAACCGGCAGAGACGGCTATCTGCAGAGTATTTTCACGGTCGGGCGTCACCCGGCACCATCCTGCACTGCTACGGGCCGTCCACGTCCAGTCGTCGGCGGGCAGAGTCACTTGGACCGTCTTCTTGCCACCGCTCTCTGAGAACGTCAGCGAGGATTCGGACAGCTCCAAGTCGCCGTCGATGCGGAACTCGACATACGAGGATTCGTATGTCGTGCCCATCACCGTGGCAGTGGCCGTCACTTGATACGTCTCGCCTTTCTGAAGATTGCCGAAGGTGTAGGTGGTCGAACCGTCAAGTGTGGCGGAGACATTGTCCACCATGACGCGGTTGCGGTAGAGACGGTAGCCGGTCACAGTGAAACGGCCGTCGAAACCAGAGAAACTGCCGCACACGGTCGCCGAACGGTCACCAACCGAGATGAGACGCACCGCGGGTTTGTATTTTGCCGACTCGTCATAAACTTTCCATGAGGAGGTCTGCGCCCGGCGGGATGTGAAAGAATAGGAGTCGATGGTCGTCATGACAAAATCATCCGACACGTCGTCATATCTCTCGTAGTCATAGTCCCGGACGTACTTATAAGCAGCCAGAGCTGTACGGTATATGTACATAGGTGGTAATATTGTATTCTCCAGCTTTTCCAATAGCTCTATTTTGGCTTTGATTTTCTTTTCAAAATTCGAGACCATAATTTCGTTAAACTTCTGACCAAACTCCTTCTCATCATTGGAATAGAGATGTGCCTCGCCAACGACAAGTCCCAGATCTGTCCACAGTGTCAGCACATCGGATGCACCTGAAGCGCACGACGGCATCCCCATCACCTTGTTCCAATCACTCAATGCGGAAGACATGGGTCTGATGATGTCTTTCATCACAAGTTCACGCACGAAGTCCATATCATCACCACGAGTGACGGCCTGCATACCACCGCGCGTCATCACATTTGCCACCCGCTGCGAGGACGTGATTACGTAGGAGTCTTGATGTTTGGAATAGGTGCCGGCAGAGATAACGATATCGTTTCCGTCTGCCGTTATCAATGTGGCGACAGGCTCCGGGACGGGATTAAAGGGATCATCCTCCAATATGGTAATGCCTTTGGACGACGCAGACATGAAGGCGGAAACACGTTCGCGACTGTTCATGTAGTGAAACACCATAACCCCGGGATCGACCGGGTCATACAGTTCTGTGCACATCTCACAACCATCCACAACGGTCATGCGGGGGACAATGCCGTCGGCTTCCGTCACTCCGGGATAGACATAGACGGTCAGTTCGCGGTCGGCCTGACCGGTGTCTTCACCTTCTCCCTGGACTACATTTTCGTCCTCTCCCGGCGCATCCGAACCATCACTGCTACATCCGACAAGAAGCGGAAGGACACAAAGGACACTTAAAAATAAAAACAAGGATACAACAATTCGTTTCATAGGCTTTATTTATAAAACATTAAAATAGGTACGGAACATATAGTCTCACACTTGCCAGAATAAATAAGATCGACAATGCTGGAACCAAACATTCCGTACCTATAATATCAGGTATCCATTCCCGTCATGACATTCACACGACAGGAACGCGAGAGGGGCATTGGGAGATTTTACGCCTCGCCCTTGCCGACATTGAACGGCGCGATAGTGCGTGGTGACTGGTTGGGTATGGTGATCTGACCAAACTCACGTTCATAACGCACGATGTTCTCCTGCAAAGCCATGAGCAGACGTTTGGCGTGTTCAGGGGCAAGAATGACGCGGCTACGTACTTGTGCCTTGGGTACCCCGGGAAGTACACGGGCAAAATCAAGTACGAAATCACTGCTTGAATGTGTTATTATAGCGAAGTTTGCATATTCTCCCTGTGCTTTGTCCTGCGGCAGTTCCACCTGAAACTGCCCCTGCTGCTGCTTGTTCTCGTTTTCGTTCATAATATTAATAATGTTTTAAATTAGAAGTCTTTGTTAGGCAAAGGTAACATTTTTCTCCTAAACGACAAATTATTATGACGGAAAGTTTACATGGCCTGTAACCTTTGACATAGTTTTCGGAAACCGACAGCCTTACAGAAACACTCTTACGAACCGCCATGTTTAACCTTTCACGTCTGACGAGAATGAGGAAAAACAAAAAAGCGGCCCGGATTTTCATCCGAGCCGCTTTTGTGGTGCCACCAGGAATCGAACCGGGGACACAAGGATTTTCAGTCCTTTGCTCTACCAACTGAGCTATGGCACCAACGCTTTGTTTGCTGTTTGCGGATGCAAAGGTAGGTTTTTTTTTGCATATCAGCAAATTTTTCTCATTAAATTTGCACGTGTTTCAAAAAAATACAGTACCTTTGCACTCGCTTTTAAGGCATCGGGATGTAGCGCAGTTGGTAGCGCACTACGTTCGGGACGTAGGGGTCGGGCGTTCGAGTCGCCTCATCCCGACCAAAAGAAGGAGCTGATTGTCAGTTCCTTCTTTTTTTGTTGTATGGTTTTTGGGGCTGAGCCACAATTCTTTTCAGGCTCTTCGACAATTCTTTTCAGACACAACGTCAATCTTTTCAGACACAACGTCAATCTTTTCAGGCACAGCCGCAATTCTTTTATTTTGAAACAGGATGGTGTATAAGAAAAATTAGGGCCGTCACTGTGCTCAGTGCGGCCCTTTTCTACGTTAGTTTATTATGAAAAATTTGAGAGAATGAAACTTCACAGTTTCGTTTTTGTTTTACATTAAATGATTATTTATTTAGAGAAAGCATAGAAATTTTTCTTTTTTTGCGGTCCTCCGACCGATCTCCCGGCTTGTCATGATCTTTCCGTCGTGGCTTTTCGATCTTTCCATCATGGCCTTTCGATCTTTCCGTCATGGCCTTTCGGTACTTCGGATGCGATCCTGCTGTCAGCCAGCGTGGCGTTCAGTCAATATTGCCCTTGCGATTTCTGAATGTCTGCATGATGCTGCTGATGAACTCTTCGTCGATGTTGCCCGTGAGATTGACTATCACGAGGACGTCGGAATCGGTATCGGCATGCAGCAGGACGAGTTCGACGGTGTCGCCATTGCGTGTCTTCCGCGTGTAGAACGTGCCGTGGCCATTGCTGCTTCGGTAGTCCTTGTTGTGCGTGAAGCGTTGCGCGTTCTTTTTCAGGAGGTTTTCCGCCTGTCGGAAATAAGCCTCACTGCGTGTGCTTGTGGTCACGATGCGGGCACTGCGGAGCTTCTGTATGGCCTGCGCCATGTTGCCGTTGTTGTCCTCTCCGGCCTTTTTCGTGAGTTGTTCCATCATCTTCGGACTCACCGTCACGCACTGTACGGCTGTGTCTACGTCACATTCCTCTACAAAACGGGAGGCAAAGTCCTGCACACCCTGAGCGCTGACGGATGCCGCCATGACGGCGGCTATGATGAAGCATAAAGCCCTTTTCATTTATTTCATCCTTATAGAGTCATTCTGCAAGGCCATAGATTGGACTGTGGTGTCCAGTCGTTGGACGTTGTCAAGGCCCTCGGAAACGAGTTCCAGGGCGTTGTGCACACGGTCGTAGGCCATCGACGGGTCGCTGAAAGTGTCTTCGTATCCCGTGTAGTTGATGTCCTCGGTGTTTGTCTCGTCTGCCGGTCTAAATGACATCTGCGCGGCGTTGCCCAATGTCACCACTATGGCGACCACGGCGGCGGCCTTAAACAGCGGCATCAGTCGGCGGCGCATGGTTATGACACGCGCTGTGACGGGCTGTTCTTCGGATATCATGGCCAATATGCGGGTATCAAAGTCATCGTCCAGAGTCTCCTCGCTCTTCATCGCATCCATGCTGACGAAGACCTCGCGATACTTCTGCAGCCCTGCGGGTATGCTTTCCTGACGGAAGAAGGTGTGCAGAATCTGCTCCTCCTCCGGCGTGGTCGCTGCCTGCCAGTAGCGCTCCATGAGTTGTTCGATGTACTTATAGTCCATAATTCTCCGTTTCAATGAATTTTTGTTTGATGGCCTGCCTGGCCCTGAAGATGTTCACCTTCACCTGCTCTTCGCTGATCGAGAGCACGGAGGCTATCTCCTTGTAGCTCTTTCCCTCGAAATCCCGCAGCTGCATTACGCTCCGTTGCTTCTCAGGCAGTGAGTCGATGATGTCGCGGATGAGCCTGACGCGGTCTTTCTGTTCGACCTGTTCGACCGGATTGGCCCTGTAAGAGGCGTCCGGCGTGCCGTCGGCTTCTCCGCTGTCGGCCGCTCTCATGGCGGATCTTCGGGATGCGGTCTTGACTTTGTCCAGCGCCATGTTGCGGCAGACGGTGAGACAGAAGGCTTCGATGGAGTCTATGTCGTCCCACTCTTCGCGTCTGTTCCAGACCTTTATCATTGTCTCCTGCACAATGTCTTCCGCCTCCGCCTTATCGAGAGTAATGCGGAGTGCGAGCCGGAAGAGTTCATTCTTCAGCGGCAGCACATTGTCCCGGAAACTGATTTTTTTCATCCTCTCTATTTACAAGACGATTCAGGGATGGCAAATGTTACAGCGCCGGCTGTTAAAATGTATTAAAACAATATCACCACGAAGCAGCCTGAGCACCGTCACGGCATGTCCGGCGTCGCGTCATGACGTCCCGGGCCATGCCGGCGATTGTCATTTGACCATCCCGTCCGAAGGATACATCCACCAGTTGACGGCTTTCGAGCGTGATATGGCCCACTCACAAAACGACTGTCCGGGCATGCGATAGGCACCGCTGAAGACTCCGCCGCGGTTTGAACCGATTATCACTCCCTCCAGAGGCCAGCGTGTCGGCGACGGAACCTGCAGCGCCCAGATGTAGCTGTCGGCGTAGTTTGCCGGATCCTTGATATACTGATAGATGACCTGGTCCAACTTGTATGGATATGTGTGGACTTCATAGAAGATACCGTTGGTGCTCTCGATGACAAAGACATCGAGATTGTCGGCGACGAAACGGGCGGCGGCTTCAGGCGTTGCGAGCGTGAGATGATAGGTGACTGTGACGGGCGGCACGTCGTCGCAGTCGGGCCGGCTGTCCGGAGACGACTTGTCGACCGTGTTGTAGAGCCAACGGCGTATGTTTCCGTTGGACTCCATCACGTGCGACATGGCCCAGTGGGAGTCACTGAAGAGATTGATGACGAGGTCTCCGGTCAACTTCTTGTCGTCCGGAAGCAGCATCTCGCGTGAGTCGATGATCATGTAGGAGGACATGGGTTTGCCGTTGTTGAAGTCAAAGTCTCCGTCCATAGATGCCGCCGTCACCTCGGCACGGCTCACTCCGCACACCCTGATGGCTGCGGCAAGCTGCTTTGGTGTCCCGATAGCGTCGAGCGTGACGCTCAGTGTGACTTCGCGGCCGTCGACGCGGGGTGCGACGGTGAGCACGAGGTCATTGAAGTCGTAGTCGCCTTCCTGTGGGAAATTGTCTTCAAAGAGATATCTTATGCCGTAGGGCGTCATGTCGAGCGGGCTGTCGGCGCGGCTGCTGAAGCCCGTCGAGCAGTCTCCAGCCTCGACGGTACAGACGGGCGAAGCCGACGTGACAACATTGGTCTCGGCGGCGCTCCAGAAGAGATTGGTCCCGGTGGCGTTGCCGTTATACATATTATATAAGCCGCTGCCCGTGTCCGTGCCCTGCGGATAGACGAGATTGACGTTGTTGACGATGTACTCGCTTCTCACGGACGGGTCGAATGTCATCGAGCCGACCGCCGCCATGTCCACCACGGCATATCCGCCGGCTGTCGGTCCGACGATGCCGAAGTGCTGTATGTTCATCCGTCCGCTGCTCCGGAGACAGGCGTCGGCCCCCATGCGGAGCGTCTGCCCGCCGCCTCTCTTCCCCATCAGGGTCAGCGTACGGCTCTCCAGAGAGGCTCCGCGTCCGATGCGCGAGTCTCCACCGAGCATGAGCGTCTGGCTGACGCTGACACGGCATGCGTTTTCCAAGGCGAACAGACAGCGTGCGGTCGAGGATGACGTGGGCGGCATGCCTGCCCGTACGGCCTCCACCCGACCGTGGTTGACGAGGCGTCCGCCGACGGCCGTCGACGTGATGTCATCGACGGCAAGTGTCGAGGCGTCTGCGTCATACAGCGTGCTGCCGTCGAGCGTCACCGTCCGGACCTCGATGCGGCCGCCGTTGTAGATCGCCGGCCACTCCGTTCCGCCGCTGCATCCGTCAGCTCCCGCGGCCATTGCGCCGCCCTCTATCGTCGCTCCGGGCATGACGATGATCCGTCCCGACGGCATGTCCGGCGTGCGCGCTGCCGTCGAGAGCGTCACTCCCGCGGGTATGACGATGCGTCCACCTGAAGTCACGACCACCGTGGCACCGGCTCCGACGGTCTGGTCGCCATCCAGTGTCCACGTTCCGCTGACATGAAGCGAGGCGCCGGGGATATTTTCCAGAGCGTCGACATGGGCTGTCACGTTGCCTCTCACGGCCAGACGCTTGCCGGCCGAGCCGTCGGTCGGACCGCCGGAGACAATTTCTGTCGTGCCCGTCGTCATGGCCGAGATGTCCGGACGAGAGAAGACCGTCACCTCGCTGCCGTCCGACGAGGGTCCCGGGCCGCTGCCGTCCTTGTCGAAACGACATTCGAGAGACGATCCGGCAAAGCGGGCCGTCTTCACCGTGCGATGACCCTGCGGATCGGTGAGGGCGACATAGGCCGTCGCCGGCGTGCTCATCGGACAGGACAGCGGTGTCGTCAGCACGCCGCCGTTGGTCACCGTCCCTCCGCCCAGCACGACCACGCCGGATGCCGACATAGGGTCGTTGGTGCAGATGTCGACGCGATAGTCGCCGGAAAGATACCAGTCGACCGAGATCCGCGCCGTGATGGTGCGCATGGTCCGCCACTGGTGTTGCGGGTCGACGCCGGTGACGGGAAAGGCGTCGCTGATTATCTCATCGTAGGCGTTCTGGTCAAAGAGGTTTTTTTCTTTGCATGACGCAATGGCGACAGCTATCAGAGCCGCGCCCAAGACTGTTTTGGTGTGTCTGAACATGGTCTTCTTTTTTTGCGACGGCGGTGTGAAAGTCCTTGAGTCACACCGTCATTGTGTACTCTGCAAAAGTAATAAAAAAGTTTGAAAGTCTTTTGCCGGAAGAAACTAAATTATCAAAAAGGCGCCGAAGCTGGCTGAAGACGAACTGTTAAATTCGGAATATTTCTTACAAACGCCTTCCATTTTAACACGGATTTTCCACCAAGTCCTCCCTCGGTCCCAAATATGCGAGTTTTGCGCGTGCATCTTTTTCTCACTGGCAGTCAGCGTGTTACGACAAAAATCACGAAAGTGTGCAACATTTTCGCCGATTTTTCCGAGCCGTAAGGGCCCCGCGGCATCGCAACGGGGCCCTCGTTGCAATGCGACGGCACGCTCGTTGCAAGACAACGGCGTGCTTATTGCAGACCAACGGGGCCCTTACGGCTCGACGACCGCCAAAATTTTGAACGACGAAAGCAACTTTTCGGTCGGATTACAACGTTTTTATACAAAATTTCGCGCGTTGCGAAATGTTAATTTTAACAATCTTTTTCTGACAAACGGGAATACATCAAGATACGGTCCTTGCACACGGCCGGCTCCATTGGCATTTTCCGCAACTCGACACCGCCATACGAAACAAAATCATTAAAAAAGTAGAAAATTTGCTATATATATAATGTGGTGGCAAAATTTTGCTTACTTTTGCAACCCGAATACGTAAAAATTTCGATTATGCAGAAGAATTTAGTGATAGTCGAGTCTCCTGCCAAGGCCAAAACGATTGAGAAGTTTTTGGGCGAAGACTTTAAAGTGATGTCCAGCTACGGTCACATCCGCGACCTCAAAAAGAAAGAGCTGAGTGTCGACATGGACACCCTGACGCCCGACTACGAGATACCCGAAGAGAAGGAAAAACTCGTGCGCGAGCTCAAAGCCAACGCAAAAAAGGCAGAGAAGGTCTGGCTCGCATCCGATGAGGACCGTGAGGGAGAAGCCATCTCGTGGCACCTCTGCGAAGTGCTCGGACTGGATGAAGCCAAGACAAACCGCATCGTCTTCCACGAAATCACCAAGCCGGCCATCCTCGAGGCCATCAAGAACCCGCGGCGGCTGGACATGAACCTCGTCAACGCGCAGCAGGCACGCCGCGTGCTGGACCGCATCGTGGGCTTCAAACTCTCACCCGTGCTCTGGCGCAAGGTCAAGCCGGCCCTGTCGGCAGGTCGCGTGCAGAGCGTGGCCGTGCGTCTCATAGTGGAACGCGAGCGCGAGATAAAGGAGTTCCGCAGCGAGACCTACTATCGCGTGGGCGGTGTCTTCGCCCTGACCAACCCCGACGGCTCAGCCACCGAGGTCAAGGCCGAACTGTCCACACGCTTCAAGACCGAAGAGGAGGTGACGGATTTCCTCGAAAAGTGCAAGGACGCCACCTTCGTCATCGACTCCATAACCAAGAAACCGCTCCGACGCACACCCGCGCCGCCATTCACCACGTCCACGCTCCAGCAGGAGGCCGCCCGCAAACTGGGCTTCACCGTGAGCCAGACCATGATGGTCGCACAGCATCTCTACGAGAGCGGACGCATCACATACATGCGTACGGACTCGGTCAACCTCTCCTCGCTCTGTCTCGCCGCATCCAAAGAAGAGATCATCGGCACATGGGGTGAGAAGTACAGCCGCCCAAGGCAGTATCAGACACACTCCAAAGGAGCACAGGAGGCACACGAAGCCATCCGCCCGACATACATGAACGTCACGGCCATCGAAGGCACGGCACAGGAGAAGCGTCTCTACGACCTCATCTGGAAACGCACCGCTGCCAGCCAGATGGCGGACGCCGAGATAGAGAAGACGACGGTCGTCATCGGGATAACGCCCCCCTCGGTCCCCACAGGAGGAGATGAAGGGGTGACATCTTCTTCAAGTCTGTCTCCGTCAAAGGCAGCGTCATCATCAACGGATGGCTCTGATGCGAATAGCGTTTCAGCCGCTTCATCCCCCCTTGGGGGGACTGAGGGAGGCCGTACTTTCATTGCCACCGGCGAAGTGGTCACATTCGACGGCTTCCTCAAGGTCTACCGCGAGTCCGACGGAGACGACGACCAGACGGCAGACGACGAGTCGACATGTCTCCTGCCACCCATGCAGAAGGGACAACAGCTCACACGCCGCGAAATCATTGCCACCGAACGGTACAGTCAGGGGCCGTCGAGATATACCGAAGCCAGCCTCGTCCACAAACTCGAGGAGTTGGGCATCGGCCGTCCGTCGACCTACGCACCGACCATCAGCACCATACAGCAGCGCGACTACGTCCACAAGGGTGACCGCAAGGGCGAGGAACGCACATACACCGTCGACACTCTCAAGGGCAAAGTCATCACCCGAAAGACACGTCACGAAATGGCCGGCAGCGACAAGGGCAAGCTGCTGCCCACGGACATCGGCATCGTGGTCAACGACTTCCTCATGAAATATTTCCCCGGCATCATGGACTACAACTTCACGGCAAAGGTAGAACACCGCTTCGACGACATCGCCGAGGGCGGAGAGAAGTGGACCGACATGATGAAGGACTTCTACCGCGATTTCGAACCGACTGTCGAGAAGACACTCAACACCCGTTCGGAACACAAGGCGGGCGAACGACTGCTTGGCAAAGAACCGGACGGAGGACGCCCCGTGTTCGTCAAGATCGGCCGCTACGGACCCGTCGTACAGATCGGAGCGGCCGACGAAAGCGAAAAGCCGCGCTTCGCCCAACTGCCTTCGGACAAGAGCATGGAGTCCATCACGCTCGACGAGGCACTCGAACTGTTCAGTCTGCCACGCGAAGTCGGCGAATATGAAGGCTCAAAAGTCGTCATCGGAGCAGGCCGTTTCGGACCATACGTGCTCCACAATCGCAAGTATGTCTCACTCCCCAAGGGCGAAGACCCCATGACCGTGACCCTCGAGACGGCCATCGACCTCATCGAGAAGAAACGTCAGCAGGAGGACCAGCGACACATCAAGACGTTCGAAGAGGAACCGGCAATGGAAGTGCTCAACGGACGATACGGTCCGTACATCGCTTACAACGGCAAGAACTACCGTCTGCCGAAGGCCTTGCACGAACGTGCGGCCGAACTGTCGCTCGAGGAGTGCATGGAAATCGTCAAGGCGGCACCGGCCAAGAAGAAGTAAAACAGCTCGGGAAAAGCTATCGTCAACCACACCAAGACATGCAGAGAATAATCCTCGTAGGTTACATGGGCGCCGGAAAGACCACCGTCGGCAAGGCATTGGCCAAGGCACTGAATCTCCAGTTTTACGATTTGGACTGGTACATCGAGAGCCGGCAGCACAAGACCGTGCCCCAGATATTCGCAGAAAGAGGCGAAGAGGGATTCCGGAAGATCGAACACAACATGCTCCATGAGGTGGCGGAATTTGAAGACGTGGTCATAAGCTGCGGCGGAGGGACGCCCTGCTTCTTTGACAACATGGACTACATGAACGCCCAAGGCGACGTCGTCTATCTCAAGGCCGCACCCGAAGTGCTCTACCGGCATCTGCTCATGGGCAAGACGGAACGGCCGCTGCTGAAAGGCAAGTCGCCGGAAGAGCTCATCACCTTTGTCACGGAACAGCTGGCAAAGCGCGAACCGTTCTACAACAAAGCACGCCACACGCTCGACGTGAGTCTGATGGACAACTACGAGAAGATAAAGATATCGGTCGAGAAACTGCGCGAACTGCTCAACATATAATCATAATGCAGGGGAAGAACCGTCTGCTGCCATTCCCGGCAGAGACCGACGGCTCCTCCCCCGTTTTGTTTCAACCCGCTCAAACTCCCAACTTCCTAAAAAAACAACAACTACTGAATGAAAAAGTGGACTATCGAAGACTCGAAGGAGCTCTACAACATCAACGGATGGGGCACTTCCTACTTTGGCATCAACGACAGCGGAGATGTCTATGTCACACCTTGCAAGGACGAAGTGCAGATCGATCTGCGCGAAGTGATGGACGAACTGGCGCTGCGCGATGTCACAAGCCCAGTGCTGCTGCGCTTCCCCGACATCCTCGACAACCGCATCGAGAAAACCAGCAGCTGCTTCAAACGCGCGGCTGAGGAGTACGGCTACAAGGCCGAGCACTTCATAATCTACCCCATCAAAGCCAACCAGATGCAGCCCGTGGTGGAAGAGATCATCTCCCACGGCCGCAAGTTCAACCTCGGTCTGGAGGCCGGATCAAAACCGGAGCTTCACGCCGTCATCGCCGTACAGTGCCAGAGCGACTCCATCATCGTCTGCAACGGCTACAAGGACCAGAGCTACATAGAGCTGGCTCTGCTGGCGCAGAAGATGGGAAAGCGCATCTTCATCGTCGTTGAAAAGCTCAACGAGCTCGACATCATAGCCCGCGTGGCCAAGAAGCTCAACGTCAGCCCCAATCTCGGCATACGCATCAAGCTCGCCGCCTCCGGAAGCGGCAAGTGGGAGGAGAGCGGCGGAGACGCAAGCAAGTTCGGACTGAACAGCAGTGAGCTGCTCGAAGCCCTCGACCTGCTCGAACGCAAGGGCATGCGCGAGTGTCTGCGGCTCATCCACTTCCACATCGGAAGCCAGATAACCAACATCCGCCGCATACAGGCCGCGCTGCGGGAGGCCGCACAGTTCTACACCCAACTGCACAAGATGGGCTACAACGTCGACTTCATCGACTGCGGAGGAGGACTCGGTGTCGACTACGACGGCACGCGCTCACCCAGCAGCGAGAGTTCCGTCAACTACTCGATACAGGAGTACGGCAACGACTGCATATACACTTTTGTCGATGCCGCCGACAAGAACGGACTGCCCCACCCTAACATCATCACCGAGAGCGGCCGCTCGCTGACCGCCCACCACTCCGTCCTGGTCATCGACGTGCTGGAGACTGCCGCCGTTCCGCAGATGGCGGAGGAGTTTGAACCGTCGGCCGACAGCCACCAACTGGTCAAGGACCTCTATGATATATGGGACAATCTGAACCCTCGGACCATGCTGGAAGACTGGCACGACGCGCAGCAGATACGCGAGGAGGCACTCGACCTGTTCAGCCACGGCATCGTCGACCTGCGCACGCGGGCCGAAATCGAGAGCATGTACTGGAGCGTCTGCCGCGAGATAAACATCCTCGCGAAGCATCTCAAGCACACGCCGGAAGAGCTGATGAACCTCGACAAGCTCCTTGCGGACAAGTACTTCTGCAACTTCTCGCTCTTCCAGTCGCTTCCCGACTCGTGGGCCATCGACCAGCTGTTCCCCATCATGCCCATCCAGAGGCTTGGCGAACGCCCCATGCGCAACGCCACGCTGCAGGACATCACGTGCGACAGCGACGGCAAGATAGCCAATTTCGTCACCAACCGCAACAACTCCCACGTCCTGCCGGTACACACGCTGCGCAAGAACGAGCCTTATTATCTCGGCGTATTCCTCGTCGGAGCCTATCAGGAGATACTCGGCGACATGCACAACCTCTTCGGCGACACCACGGCGGTCCACATCAGCGTCCAAAACAACCATTATCACATCGACCAGATCATCGACGGCGAGACCGTCGCCGAGGTGCTCGACTACGTCCAGTACGACCCGAAGAAGCTGGTCCGCCAGCTCGAGGTGTGGGTCACGAAGAGCGTCAAGCAGGGCAAGATTTCGCTCGAAGAAGGCAAGGAGTTCCTCAACAACTACCGTTCGGGACTCTACGGATATACTTATCTGGAGTGAGCGGAGTAAATATGAACAGCGACAGACATCATTGTCCTCACGTGAACACATTCCGATACATATCAATTATTATATGAAAACGCAAAGGCCGCAAAGGCGCAAAGATATTTTTACGACGGAACGAACAATCCGAAACAACATCTTTGCGGCTTTGCGGCCTTTGCGTTTCAATATATGAACCAATCATCAAGACCTATTCAACAATAAAAACAAATTCTTTTCAGATTATGTCAGACAACATATCAATTACACCGGATGCAGCAAAACATGACAGACAGCCGCTGACGGTCGTCAAAGTCGGCGGCGCCGTCGTCGAGGATGAGGCGCAGCTGACACAGCTGCTGGCCGACTTCGGTGCCATCGGAGGGCGCAAGGTGCTCGTGCATGGCGGCGGACGACGGGCCACACAAGTCGCCTCGCGGCTCGGCATAGAGAGCCGTATGGTCGGCGGACGGCGCATCACGGACCATGACATGCTCGAAGTCGTGACAATGGTCTACGGCGGACTGGTCAACAAGAACATCGTCGCACGCCTCCAGGCTGCCGGTGTCAACGCGCTCGGCCTCACCGGTGCCGACATGGACGTCATCCGCAGCCACCGCCGCCCGCTGAAAGACGGTGTCGATTTCGGCTTTGTCGGCGACGTGGACCGTGCCGACGGCGCAGCCCTCGCGCGGCTGATAGAGTCCGGTGTCATCCCCGTGATGGCTCCGCTGACACACGACGGCCGTGGCAACATGCTCAACACCAACGCCGACACCATCGCCGGAGAGACGGCAAAAGCGCTCGCGCCCTACTATGACGTGACGCTGATATACAGCTTCGAGAAACCCGGCGTGATGGCCGACCCCGACGACGACTCCACGCTGATACCGGAGATAACCCACGAGTCATTCCTGCGCCTGCGCTCGGAAGGCATTGTCAGCGGCGGCATGCTTCCCAAGATAGAGAACTCTCTGGCCGCCATCGACGCCGGAGTGTCCCGCGTCATCATCACCCGGGCCACCGCAATCGACGGGCGCCACGGCACGGTGATAAAACGGTAAGGTACGAAGATAAAAACGATAATAACACACAAAAAGCTGCAAACGCGATGTTTGCAGCTTTTTGTGTGTGGGCCATCTAGGGCTTGAACCTAGGACCTCCAGATTATGAGTCTGTTGCTCTAACCAACTGAGCTAAAAGCCCGGTGAAATCAGACGAGAGGTCTGAATTCGGGTGCAAAGTTACAGTAAATTAATGAAACGGCCAAATATTTGGGATAAATATTTTTAAAACCCACCCAACCCTTCCAAAGGGAGGGAGCCTGATATGTACACATCCACAAGTAGGGTCCGACCCGTCGCGACCGACTCCTTGTCACCATAACCACCCGCATATTTCAACGCAAAGACGCAAAGCCACAAAGAGGGCGCCGCCGCGCATACGGAAGCACGCAAAGGCATGACCGACGGCATGCGCTACGCCATTCATCCACCGTCGCGACCGACTCCTTGTCACCATAACCCCACATATTTCAACGCAAAGACGCAAAGCCACAAAGAGGGTGCCGCCGCGCATACGGAAGCACGCAAAGGCATGACCGACGTCATGCGACAACACTTGCACGTATGTCGCAACACACCGAACGGCGTAGCGCATGACGTCAGTCATGCCTTTGCGTGCTTCCGTATGCGCGGCGGCGCCCTCTTTGTGGCTTTGCGTCTTTGCGTTGAAAAAGCATCCTTCTTCCCCACGAGGCAAGGAAGCGGTCACCATACAATGGGATGATATATCTTTACAAAATCGTGTTTGGGAAAATGCTCAAAGATTTGCGTTTTCGGGGGCAATAAGGGCCGAAAAGGACCTAAAAAGCCCCC
>JAFULM010000020.1 GCA_017483185.1 Prevotella sp.
TGACACTACGACTGCATGTTTTCGGCAGAAGACGCCCCGGGAGGCGCTAACGGCCGGTCGCAAGCGGGTCCGAACAACCGCAAAACAACATTCGTTAACACTTCTTCCAGCAAACAACCGACGGTTGAGCCGGATTTTCGGGACGTTTTTCAGAAGTGGCAAAAAACATGAGAATATTTATCCGAGGTATAAGCGTGAGTGTCAAGGGGTTAGGTAAAACAGGAAATATACCCCTATCGTAACACAGGCCAACCGTCTTCGGTCCAATCCATCATCTTCTTCACGAGCACCGAGGCACCGTTGTCCGTTATACTGTAGCCGTGGCAGATGAAGATGTCGTCGTCGCCGAAACGATAAGCCGCGCTATGGCCGGCGGCCTCATACGTCTTCTTATCTCCCTCGATGACAAGCGTCCCGCCGCCGAGAGCCATGTCCCTACCCTCGCGGTCGAGATATGGACCGGCCACTGTGCGACTGCGGCCAACAACGACCTTGTATGTACTCTCCATGCCGCGGCAGCAGTAGTCCCACGATACGAAGAGATAGAACCAGCCGCCGTGACGGAAGATGAACGGAGCTTCAACGGGATTTGCACGTCCTTCGGTCTTGCGGCGGGCAATGGTCCGCTGTCGGAAGGAACGGTCTATGCGCATAGTTGAGTCAAGACGGACCAGCTGTATGCCGTCCCAAAAGGAGCCGAACGTGAGCCACGGCATGCCATCCTCGCCGATGATGAAGTTGGGGTCGATAGCATTCCAGTTATCACGGCCGCCCCGGGAACATATTATCGGACCTTCATCCCGCCATTCTATCAGGTTGCGGCCGTCGTCGGAGAGCGGCCGGAGACGGTCTGTGGACACCAGTCCGATGGCCGACGTGTTCTTCCCGAATGTGGAACAGCTATAAGCCATCCACCAGCGCCCATGCCAACGGATGATGTCAGGAGCCCATACGTGGTCGCGGAAACCGGGAACGGAATCGTGTGTCCACGCGGGGATGACTGTCAGCAGAGGTGTCTTGCGCCACACCCGCCATGTCTTCAGGTCTTTTGACTCGGCCATCTGGAGGCCGTGGCCGGTGCTCATCATATAATAGGTGTCGCCGGACTTGGCCATGACGGGATCATGGACCATCGGTTTGTCGGTCGTGATCGATTGGGCGAGGGCCGGGGCGGAGAAGGCTAAGAGGAGGAGGGAGGGCTTCATAGGAGGGTTATGGGAGGAATATGAGGGTTATGGGAAACTATGGGAAAGATGGGAGGAATGGGAGAGATGAGAATAAAGGGAAGGGCGGCCGGCTGCTGTCAATAAAGAAGAAGGGCTCCGGCCAGCGCACTATATACAATCATCCGGATGGGATTGATCTTGAAATACATCGTCCCGACAAAAGCGGCGAGAAACAATGCCACGCTGATCCAGAACTGCCAGGGACAGAGCGACGGCGTGGAGAAGTTGTCCGGTGTCATGAGCAACAATGTGGCGGCTCCGAGCAGACCGACCACGGCGGGACGCAGTCCAATGAATACGGACTGGACGAGGGGCGTCTTCATATACTTCAAGAACATACGGCTGATGACAATCATGAGTATCAGAGACGGCAGTACGAGGGCGAACGTGGCTGTGACGCTACCGAGTATGGCCATGACATTGCTCATCCCGGCGTTATGGATGGCGGTATAGCCGCAATACGTGGCACTGTTGATGCCTATCGGGCCGGGCGTCATCTGGCTGATGGCCACGATGTCGGTAAATTCGGAGGTTGTCATCCAGTGCCAATGATGGACGACTTCGCTTTGGATGAGAGACAACATGCCGTAGCCGCCGCCGAAACCGAACAGCCCTATGAAAAAGAATGTTATGAAGAGTTGGAGAAAAATCATTGTTCTCTGGGTTTAAAGTTGTTGCTCTTACAAATCTGTTCCTATTGTTCCGTCGGTTTGATATACCGTCCGTATAACCATCCGCAAACGCCGGCGATGAGGATTATCGCTATCGGCGAGACACCGAAAGCCCATATCGCCAGTGCACAGGCGACGGGAATCCAGCAATTCGCCCATCTGACACGGGCATTGCGGGCCATGTTGAACGTAGGCACGGCTATCAAGGCAACGACCGCCGGACGTATGCCGCGGAACATTGCGGCCACAACGGGATTGTCTTGAAACTGGCGGAAGAACATGGCTATCAGCAGGATGATGATGAATGAAGGAAGGGCGGTGCCGAGAGAAGTGTATATCGCGCCGCGTGTCTTGCGCAGCTTATAGCCGACAAACGTGCTCACGTTGATAGCAAAGACGCCCGGGCAACTCTGCGCGATGGCTATCACGTCGAGCAACTCCTCGCGTGTCATCCACTTGTGGTTGTCGACAACTTCTTTTTCGATGAGCGGTATCATGGCATATCCGCCGCCAAGAGTGAACAGACCTATCTTGAAAAAGGTGAAAAACATGCGTTTTTCCAATTCTAAATTATTAATTCTAAATTATAACAAGCAAAAGCCTGACGTGCTAATTACAAATTATGAATTATAAATTATAACTGACGAAGCTCCGTTGCGCACGCAGATTATAATCTATAATTCATAACTTATAATTATAGAGAGCTTCGCCTTAAGCGAAGTTCTCTATCCATTTCCTTGCGTTGACAAACGCCTCAATCCACGGTGTCACCTCGTCGGCGCGGCGGTCGACGGGATACCATGCGTTCTGCCACGGGAAGATGGCGCGCTCCAGGTGGGGCATCATCGCCAAGTGACGACCGTCTGCCGAGCAGATACCGGCCACGTTGTAGTCGCTGCCATTCGGGTTGGCGGGATAGCCGGCATAGTTATACTTCGCTATGACGTTGTAGTTGGTCTCTGCCTCGGGCAGTGAGAACTTACCCTCTCCGTGAGCCACCCAGATGCCGAGCTTGTTGCCGCTGAGCGAACCGAACATGACACTGTCGTTCTGCGGTATGTCGAGGCTGACGAAACCGCTCTCAAACTTATGCGAGTTGTTGTGCAGCATGCGTGCCTTTCCGCCGTTCTTGCTGCCAACGAGACCCAGCTCGACCATCAGCTGACAGCCGTTGCAGATACCGAGCGACAGCGTGTCCTTGCGTGCATAGAACTTGTCGAGAGCCTCCTTTGCCTTCGGATTGAAGAGGAACGCACCGGCCCATCCCTTTGCCGAGCCGAGCACGTCACTGTTGGAGAATCCGCCGCAGAACACAATCATATTGACATCCTCAAGCGTCTCGCGGCCGGTAATGAGGTCGGTCATCATCACGTCCTTGACGTCGAAGCCGGCCAGATAGAGCGAGTAGGCCATCTCGCGCTCGCCGTTGGTACCCTTCTCACGGATGATGGCGGCCTTGACGCCTGTCATCTCGCGGCGGTCGGCAGAGATGCCATATTGAGAAAGCGAGCCCGTGAAGTCACGGTTGAACTTCATCTCCAGCGGCTGGTTCTTATAGTTCTTATATCTTTCGGCGGCACAGCCGTTGAAACTCTGCTTGCGGTCGAGCAGATATGACTTCTCATACCATACGTCGCGCAGGGCGTCAATGTCGAATGTATGTTCAAAGTCGCCGGCCTTCACCACGATGGTGCGCTCGCCGGGCACAGAATAGCCGATCTTGGCGAAGCCCACGCCGCACTCTTCCATGAACTTGCGGAACTCAATCTTGTACTCGTCGCTGACCTCAATGACGACACCGGGGTTCTCGGCGAAGAGCGTCTTCACAATGTCGCCGTCGCTGCAGATGTCGTGGAGGTTGACGTGGAGACCGCCCTCGGTGTTGGCGAAGCACATCTCGAGCAGCGTCGTGATGAGACCGCCGGCACTGATGTCGTGGCCGGCCATTATCCAACCGCGCTTGACGAGTTCCTGAACGGCATTGAAAGCGTCGCAGAAATATTCCGGATTCTTCACCGTGGGTACGTCGTCGCCCACCTTTCCGAGGCTCTGTGCAAAGGCGCTACCGCCCAGGCGCTGCTCGTCGAAGGAGAAGTCGATGTGATAGATAGATGCGTTCTTGTCGTTCACGAGCACGGGCGACACAACCTTGCGTACGTCGCTGACCTCGCCGCCGGCACTGACGATGACCGTTCCGGGAGCGATAATCTTCTCGCCGCCGGGATACTGCTGTGTCATTGACAGTGAATCCTTGCCCGTCGGGACGTTGACGTGGATGGCGCAGCAGAAGTCTGACAGGGCTTTCACGGCCGTGTAGAGACGTGCGTCCTCACCCTCCTGCGAGCGGCAGGGCCACATCCAGTTGGCCGAGAGGCTCAGACTGTCCATGCCTTCGGCCAGCGGAGCCCACACGATGTTGGTCAGCGACTCGGCTACAGACAGCACGCTGCCGGCCTCGGGCGATGCCAATCCGGCCTGCGGAGCATGTCCGAGCGAAGTTGCGATGCCCTTATGGCCGCGATAGTCGAGAGCCACAACGCCGCAGTCGCTCAGCGGCAACTGTATGCGGCCCTGACACTGCTGACGCGCAATCTTACCCGTCACGGAGCGGTCTACCTTGTTTGTCAGCCAGTCCTTGCAGGCTACGGCCTCAAGCTGCAGTACATTTTTCAAATATTCGTCTAATTGTTCCGACTTGGAATATGTCACATCTGCATAGTGTCGCTCTACCGTCGTGTCGCGCATGATGGTCTTCGGCGAGTGACCGAACATCTGGGCGACATCGAGGTCGAACGGACGGACGCCGTCACCCTGCTCAAATGAGAAGTGGGCGTCGCCGGTTGTCTCACCTACGACATACATCGGAGCACGCTCACGCTCGGCTATGCGGCGCACCTGCTCGATGTGCTTCTCGTCGACGAGCAGTCCCATGCGCTCCTGACTCTCGTTGGCGATTATCTCTTTTGCACTCAGTGTCTTGTCGCCGATGGGCAGCTGCGTCATGTCGATGCGTCCGCCGCATTCCTCGACCAGTTCCGAGAGACAGTTGAGGTGGCCTGCCGAACCGTGGTCGTGGATGCTCACGACGGGGTTGACGTCAGCTTCGCAGAGTGCACGGACGAGGTTGTAAGCACGCTTCTGCATCTCCGGATTGGCACGCTGCACGGCGTTCAGCTCGATGCCGTTGCTGTAACGGCCCGTGTCTACCGACGAAACCGAACCGCCGCCGAGGCCGATGCGATAGTTATCACCACCGACGACGACGACCTTGTTGCCTGTCTGCGGCTCCTTCTTCAGGCAGTCGCGCTTCGTTCCGTAGCCCACACCGCCGGCCAGCATGATGACCTTGTCGTAGGCATACTTCTCCGCTTCACCTTCCTGATGCTCGAATGTGAGCACCGAACCGCAGATGAGCGGCTGTCCGAACTTGTTTCCGAAGTCGCTCGCACCGTTGGATGCCTTGATGAGAATCTGCTCCGGAGTCTGATAGAGCCACGGACGCTCTTTCATCCGACATTCTTCATTTTCTATCCGCGGATAAGCCGTCATATAAACCGCCGTTCCTGCGATGGGCCATGAGCCTACGCCGCCGCCCATACGGTCGCGGATTTCGCCGCCCGTACCCGTTGCGGCACCGTTGAACGGCTCCACCGTCGTGGGGAAGTTGTGTGTCTCGGCCTTCAGCGAGATGACGCTCTCGATGTCCTTCACGCGGAACCAGTCGCTCGTGGTCTGGTCGGCCGGAGCGAACTGCTCCACAACCGGGCCCTGGGCGAAAGCCACGTTGTCCTTGTATGCGGAGAGAATCTTGTTGGGATTCTCCTGTGTCGTCTTCTTGATCATTGCGAATAGGCTCGACTCCATCTCCTTACCGTCGATGATGAACGTACCGCCGAAAATCTTGTGGCGGCAATGCTCGGAGTTGATTTGTGCGAAACCGAATATCTCCGAGTCGGTCAGCGGACGGCCGAGCTCCTTCTCAATCTTGTGCAGATACTCAATTTCCTCGGGCGACAGGGCCAGTCCCTCCTTCTCGTTGTACTCTTCCAGATTGTCGACGTGCTTGATTGGCTGCGGCTCCAAGGCCACGGTGAACACATTCTGGTCCAGTCCCTTGTACATGCGCTGCAACATCGGGTCGTGCTCTGCGTCTTCCGTGTCGACGGGGAAGAACTCTTCTATACGCGAAATGCCGTGGAGATTCATGTTCTGTGTGATCTCGACGGCATTCGTACTCCAAGGGGTTATCATCTCACGGCGCGGGCCTACGAAGAAGCCCTCCATGCTTTCGCCCTCTACGAGCTCGGCGTCGCCGTAAAGCCAGCAAAGTTCCTTGATTTCATCCTGAGTCAACTGATGGTCAGTCGCTGTAGCAATCACGCTCTTTTGCGGAGTCCTAAAAAAAAGTATCATGCCTTTATTATATATTATGTGTATTTATATTCCGCCGGCAAAGTTACATTAATTTAAGGAGAGCGCAAAATCTTACGACTACTATTTTGTCATTCCGACATTTGGAGCCAAAGGAGCCTACGGCTATTCAATTCAACGGACAAGCTCCTTAGTCATAAAAACAATACAGTAAAGCATCATGGTAACAAACCAAGAAACTGTCAAGTAAAACCTGTACCATACAAGCTGACAGGACTGCGGACGTCACGGTGTCGTGTTAGAGGGTGTTACAGAACCGCACTGTAGGGACAAATTCTTGTATCTGTCCGCCTATAACGTATTGATAATCAATGATTGTTTGGCGGACAGATACAAGAATTTGTCCCTACAGTGCGGTTCTGCAACACTTTCTCATAAAGTCATTGCATCTTATAACGATTCAAGTGCGCAACATACTCTCTGCCGGATGAGCCATAGTCTACCACAGCTTGATTCCCAGCGTCATGCTCACCGGATAGCATCGCGGTGCGGACGACGTGTTGAGCAGCGGCGTGAGGGCCGTGCGAAATCCGAGAACGATGCCGCCGTAGCCGACATGAGCTTCGAGATTGAGCCCGACGGGGTTCATGTTGAGGTCGCCGGTCGGTGTGACGGTACCGCTCTTGCCGCCCTTGAAGCGCGAATGTTCCTTGCTGCGATACTCCAGCGACACGCCCAGTCCGGCATACGCCTCGTTGCCGTTGATGCGCTTTTGCCATTCGAATATCACCGGAATACGCATATACCAGTAGCTCAGATAGCTCTTCTTCGCGCCCTCGTCGCCGTCAAGCGGCAGGATCTCCGTCCGGCCGTCGACGTTGAACATGGAGTAGCCTTCGTTGAAGTTATGCCGCGCATATCCGCACGACAGGGCTGTCGTCACTCCGAACGTGTGGGCATGGTTGAAAGGTATGCCCATACCGAACGTCGTGATACCCCATTCGTAGGAACCTGCCACCTTGGCGTGCAGCCGACTGCCGCCGTTAAATCCGCCCACACTTCCGGCCAGCGGGCTCAGTCCGAAAAAGAGCTCGGGGATATGGTCGCGGTAGCGGCGCGGACTTTTCTTCTGAGGCAGAAACGGCGATGTGATATACACCTGCTCAATCTCCCGTCCGTCGACGTAGGACGTCTCGTGTGTCTTCTTCATTCCGGCGCCGCTACCGTCATAGACAGCCACCTTGGTCTCACTGCTGTCCGTGCCCAGCACGAATGTCTTTCCCTGATAGACCACCGTCGTGTCTCCTGTCTCAACGGCTCCAGCTGCAACGACTGTCATCGCCGCGCATAATGCAAGCAATAGTTTTCTCATAATCGTATTGTATTTGTTTGTATTCTTGTGTATTGGAGGAGGGAGGAGTGTGGAGCGAGGAGGGAGAATAGCGACATAAAGGATGAGAACGGCAAAGACATTTCTCACTCCACACTCCTCCCTCCACACTCCTCACTCCTCACTTCCCGTAGCATATCTTCATTATGTCGTCGGGCGACAGGCGGCCCTCGATGTATATCACCGCACCGCGACCGTCGTCGTTGTAGCTGAACAGTATGTAACGGTTGCGGCCGTTGCTGAGCGGCGGCATCATGTAATAGCCGCTCGTGATGCGGCCGTCCTCGATGACCTCGCGTATCTTCTTTGCATGACGGCGGTCGGACATGAGCATGGCGTTGACATCATATATCTGACGCTTGCCGTAGGTCAGACTCTTATAGACATCAAGACGGTACCCCTTCAGTTCCGTGTCGTGCATCTCCACCTTCTTGCAGCCTTTGGTCTGGCCGAAGCGCCAGAACAGCTGGCTCACATAAAGTTTCTGGGCCGAAGCCATGACGGCCGTCATCATCAGCATGACAATCATCATCGCCATACGCCGTCGCCCGTTATTGGAATGTTCTTTCTTCATTGTCGTTCGTTTTGCTTATTCTTCATCGTCTGTCATGTCATCGCCGCCCGGCCGCATCATCCGCAGAGCGTCGAAAGCGTCGTCTTCGGAGCCGGCCACCAGCCTCAGCGCCTCTTCGGCCTCGCGTTCCACAAAACTGCAGTCGGTATATACCCGTCCGTCTATCACGGCGTAGCACTGACGGTCGGTCTGAGGAACGTGTCCGATGGCCACGGCTATGAGTATAGCCACCGAAGCGGCCGCCGAGGCCAGAAGCACATCTATCCGCCGCATCACCGCCGTCCGCCCGGCTTTGCCTTTTTCCGGCGCGGTCCGGTCCGTCTGTCCGGTCTGTCCGTCGGACGCCGTAGGCTTTTCCGTTGTTATCGCAGCCAGTTCTGTCGCGGCGTCACCGGCCGTCGCGTGTCCCGTCTCCCATGCGAACAGCGCTTTATATACACGCCATTCTTCGGGGACATCGTCTGCCGGCATTTCCACGAAATAACGCCTCAGTCGGTCCTCTTCGGCATTTGTCGTCATGCCGTCGAGATATTTCCCTATCAATATTTCCGTCTCCTTCCGTGTCATAATCCTCGCAATGTTGTAATTCTCAGAAACTCCTCACGTATCCGCCGCCGCGCTCTCGACAGGTTCTGTCTCAGGCTCTCGGGCGTGCATCCCGTTATCGCCATTATTTCATCAGCCTCATATCCCTCCATCTCCTTCATCCTGAAGATGCGTGACTGCAGGGGCGGCAAGGCGTTGACGATGCGTTCAATCAGTCGTATGTCGTCCTCGGCACTGTCGTCATCGCCCGTCAGCTGCCGCGCCCTGCCAATCAGCCGCATCCGCATCGGCACTATTTTCCGGTTGAACGTATCTGATTTCATATATGTTTCTAATGATAAAACGAACGTGTTGGGATTTTGTGACATCCGAAACAAGATTATTTCATAAAAAAGAGCAAGGGCACTGAAAAAGTCCGGAATCTTTTCAGTGCCCTTGCCTACCGTACGTCATAAGTGTCGTCTATTCAATACGCCCAATCTCCACGCCCTCAAAACCGCTGATGATGTCAAACATCATCGTCTCGTATTGGAATCGTTTGACCCTCAGCTCCATGTCCACTTTCAACTGCAGCCCCTCGCTGGTCGTCACCTCCCGCATGCTGTACGAGAAGACTTCGACTTTCTCTCGCTTCATGCGCTTTATCACACCGCGGATGACATCCTTCGACGGAGCATAGAATGTGACCGAGACGTTGCGCCCGCCGAACCGCTGCAGGATGGCGTTGAGGGCCTCAAGGCAGAGCAGGACGAGCACCGTCGTGGCCGTCGCCAACAGATAGAGGCCCGCACCGCAGGTCATACCGATGGCCGCCGTAACCCACAGACCGGCGGCCGTGGTCAGTCCTCGGATGACGTTCTTCTGAAAGATGATGATACCTGCACCGATAAATCCGATGCCCGACACAACCTGTGAGGCGATGCGCGAGGGGTCGAGCGACACGTTGGGTGTCCCACCGGATATGACGATGTCAAAACCGTATTGTGACAGCACCATAAACAGTGCGCTGCCCAATGCGACGAGAAAGTGTGTCCGCAGTCCGGCTTCCTTGGCGCGATATTCACGCTCCAGACCGATGAGGCCGCCGAGCAGTGCTGCAATGAAGATACTGATGATATATTCTGATGTCATAAAGCTCTATGTCCTTTTAGGTTATTATATTCAAATGATTTCTTGAAACGCAAAGGTCGCGAAGACGCAAAGACCGGATATCATCGTCTTGATGCGGTTGTTTCTGTCTTTGCGCCTTTGCGGCCTTTGCGTTTCATTGGTTATCCTTCATGACGCCAATTCGTCTGAAGAAGGTCACTCCTCTACCCCACACCGTTCGTTGTCCAACACGAGGTGGGCCTTCTCCATTGTCAGGAAGCAACCCTTGGTGCCGGCGGGCAGTCCGCTGACGGTATAGGAATAGTTATATTTCTTTCCGGTCGCAGTCGTTGTCACGGCTGTCATGACGGCCGTACCGGAAGATATGGTGAGCGTGAGGTCCACTTGCGCGCCGTTCATATCGGACGTGAACGTCGTCCAGTCGTAGTCATTGGTCATTCCGGCGGCACGAAGCTCATCGGTGGCATAGGTTCCCCAGCCGTAGGCATCGGCACGCAGGACAAAATACTCCGCATAGCCACTCTCCTCACGCTGTTTTCCGTTGGTCAGGACAAGCAGCCAGTTGTTCCAGTTGGCGGCCCCGTCGGTGTAGTTCCGGAACGAATAGGTGAACGTTCCTTCGCCAGACGGGAGGCTGAGATAGGGTGTGAAATATTTCCAGAATGGCGCCGTGTTGTCCTCCGGACCATACGTGCTGTACGCCTGCTTCACGGTCTTCTTACCCCAATAGGTCTTCTTGCCGCCCGCGCCATAACCGGCATATACGATCGTCGCGGCGCGCGGCGACGTCTCCCAGTCGGCTTCGCGACAGAGCAGCAGTTTCTGCGTGCCTATCGTCAGCGTATTGGTAGCGGCGTCGAAACTCCATGTCTGACCGCCGAACGGCGTTCCCTCGACCTTGTGGTCGGCAGTGAGAGTCAGCGACGTCGCGACGGACTGGGTCTGATATTTATATTCCAACGTCACGTTCTCCCACTCGCCCGTCAGCTCTTCCTCGCTGATCGGAGCCTGCGGCACGCCACCGTAACACTCGGGCATCACCACGGGCCAGCCGTCCTCAGTCCACAAGATGCGGCGCACCTGTCCCTGCATGATGGCATTGCTGTAAGCGTCGCCGTAGGCATCGGCCGGGAGACGGCCCTGAGATGAATAGAACCAGTTGCCGCGACCGTCGTCAAACACGGCGCAGTGGCTCACGCCGACCCAGCCGTAGCCCTGAGAGAAGCGGTAGGGATGGGTCACGAGCGGCCATGCGTCACCGCCGCGCGTAGTGACATCCGTACCGTCCATGCCGACATACGGACCATCAATGTTGCGGGAGCGCACGACGCGGGTATTGTAGGCCACGGCCAGTTCGTCGCAGGCCATGAAGAGATAGTAGTAGCCGTCGCGCCAGATGACCTCCGGCGCCTCTGCCGCCTGCCAGCGGTTGCCCATCTGGCGGGTGTAGATCCGCTTGCCGTAAGCCGTGATGTCGCCCCAGGGCATGCCCAACTCTGTCTTCGGCATGCCCGTTTGGGCATCCAGTTCGACGGCAGCAAAACCTGAGTGCCACGAACCGTAGATGAGCCAATGCTCACCCTCGGGGGTGATGATGTAGGAGGGGTCGATGGCGTTGTACTTGAAATAGCAGTTGGCCCAGTCGTCGGGCTTCACGTAGAAATCCAACTCCTTGTCGGATGCGTTGGTCAGCACGTATCCCTTGTCCTCCCAGCTCGTCACATCCTCCGGCGTGGCCGTCTCCATCAGACCGATGAAGGCGCGCTCGCCCCACGAGTTGTCGCCGTCGATATAGCCGGGACAGGTGATGGCATAATACATACGGTAGAGTCCGCTCTTGACGCGGCGCACGCATGGCGCCCAATAGCCGAACAGTGCGTCGTTGGTAAAATCGGCCGTGCTCTCGCCCAGCCCCATAGCTGCGCGTATCTCGTTGAGCTTCGGCTTGACCCACTGGGGCAGACGGGGCATCGTTGCGCCCATGAACTCCCAGTCGACAAGATTGCGCGAGCGGCGGCACATGAAGTGTCCGTGACCCGAATGAGCATTGCCGAAGCTGGCATCAGTCGTGTACATATAGTAATAGCCGTCGTCCGCCCGCACGACCGACGGGTCATGAACGTTGGCCAGATTCCATTTCGCGCGGTCTCCCCAACCGGATATGGAGCGATAATAATCGGGATATGCCGGAGCTTGATATGCTGCCAGTCGATCGTTCAACGGTGACACGGTGACGCTCTTTATGTTGCTGATGTCAACGCCGCCGAAAGTCCACGTGCCGTCACTGCCACTCACGAAACCCGCGTCGGAGGAACTGCCGACGACGGTCCTGCCGCCGTCGTTCTGTTCTACGACAAACTGAGCCTTTGCCACACCGGCCGCCATCATCAATGCGGCGGCTAACAATATATTCCTTGTCTTCATCGTGATTTCCTCCTTTGCTTATCGTTTCATGAATTTGACCGTCACGTCGCCGGCCATGAGGACATACACACCCGTGGCCAGCCCCGCCACGTCGACCGTCGTCTGTCGACCGTCACAAGTCACTGTCCGCACCGCGCGGCCAGCACCATCAAAGACCGTTATCTTCGTACCCGCAGGACATCCCGTCAGCGTCAGCCGGCCGTCAGCAAGTCCGAACGGACGTGTCTCCGCTCCGTCGAGCCGAGGCGAGGCTATGGCCGAAGGGTCAACCTGCATGAAACCGACCGAACGCGCACCGTCGATGATGCTGCCGTCTTTACACACCACGGCAAATGTGTCGTCAACGTCCGACGCCAACAGAAATCCGACGTCTGTCATCAGCACCGTCCGGCCACTCTGCGGCTCGACCAGCGCCCACTCCTTTAGGTCCTGCGCCTGTGCGGACAAGCAACAGAACGAAGCAACAAATAGTTGTAGCAGTTTTTTCATCTATAGTCCATTTTGTTAATATTGTTCTTCGATTTCTCCGAAATAATGGCGCATCATAAAAGACATCATGTCCACAAGTCCGTGATGTACATCGGAAATCCGTGGTCAGAACGCTTGAAGCCCAACGACTCGTAAAAATGTATTCCGTCTTCGTAGGCGACGAGCAAGATGCGCAGATAGTCCTTATACTTCTCCTTGGTCATCTCGACCAGACGGCGGCCGATGCCGCGGCCCTGATAAGCCGGGTCGACGAGCAGATAGTGGACGTAGGCCGTCATCACGCCGTCGTCCATCGTGCAAATCATACCGACCAGTCGGTCTCCGTCCCACGCAGAGTAGACGGTCTCGTAGTTTTTCATCGCTTCAACCAACTTCTCGGGATAGTGGCCGGACGACCATTCGACCGAGAGGAACAGCCGCTCCAACTCGTCACGACCGAAGTCGTGGATTGCCTTATATTCTATCTTGTTGTTCATATCCTCAATAATGATTTCTATATGATGCAAAGATACACTTTTTCCGCCATAACAGCCACAACTTCATAAGAAAAGCATCATCAAGATGTTTTTATGCTCATTTATTTTCAAAAAAATATACAAAACGACCTTTACTTGAACTTCCGTTCATGCACGGTTTTGTCTCTCGCAAGGCCCTTATTGGTCGTCTGAGGACACAACTTGAGGTCGGAAAAAAAGCATTTCCGACGCTGGCTTGTTCCCGTAAGGGCCTCCCGGCTCTCCGAAATCGAAGAAACCGGAGGTTTTTTGATTGTTATTTTTATCCCGAAAAAGCCTCTTTTTCGTGCCGTAAGGCCTCTGTTGGTCTGCAGCGGCATTGCCGTTGGGTTGCCGTAAGGGCCCCGTTGGAATGCAACAACGGCCCCGTTGGAAGGTCGCGGGGCCCTTACGGCAGCCTCATCCGAGCGTTTCGAAAGTAGAACGGCTGCGAAAGCAAACATAAGTGATTGAAATACCGATACATAGAAAAACAACGGAAATATTGTCGTAAAATCGGGACGATTTTAAAGTGCTCATATTTCAAGAATTTGAGAGCACGGACGAAAAATTTTAGAAAGTACCTCGTTCTGAGGACCTAAAATTAAGAAAAATATTTATTAATGAGTAGTGTGCAAATAGCGGTAAATCTACAGTTGAAGAAGAAAGCCGGATTTAGCCGGCCTCACTTCTTCAACGCTCTCCCAAGCTCCAGCGCATGACGGTCGAACTCAGCAGTCCCAGAGTGTTGCCATACGTCACCGAGAAAGGCGGCACCACCGAAATGCCATTCGCGGAGCTGCGGAATCCTGTCGATTGTGACACCGCCGAGAGCCACGACACGGCTGTCGATAATTCCGTCGGTGGCGGCCGCACGGAGCATTTCGCCGGTATATGCCGACTGATACCCTTGCTTGGAGATGCTGTCGAATATCGGGCTGAGGAATACATAGTCCGCGGTCACTTTCCGTTCGGCCGCCTCAGCGATGGAATGGCATGAGGCTGACACCGTCGGAAGCCCGTCGGAAGTGTGGGCAAAAGGCGGTGCGATGGGATTGCGGCGGTTGAGATGAACACCAGCAAGACCATAGTCGCGGCACAAGTTGAAGTGGTCGTGGATGACGATGCGCGGCAGCAGGGCGGCAGGCAAAGCGTCAAGCAACCGGGCGCAATCTTCAATCGCGGAATCAGGTTTGCGCAGGTGGAGCGTGTCGAGGCCGCAATCAAAGAGCCGGCATATCAGGGTGGCCTCATCGGGGATGAAATCCGGGGATGTTATAACAATGTAACGCATATATAAGGAATACAAAAAAGGTGCGTCAAAACCCACAATTGCGGACTTTGACACACCTTCGGATTATTGTCTTTTCTGCTTATTTTTCACAGTCTTTCAGCGAGTGGCTGATGCGGGCGGCACAGAAATTGGGGCCGCACATGGTGCAGAACTCGCCTTCGGTCTTATTTGACGTCTTGTAATACTCCAGCGCGCGCTCCGGGTCAAGGGCCAGATTGAACTGGTCTTTCCAGCGGAAGTCATAGCGGGCCTTGCTCAAGGCGTTGTCGCGGATGGTGGCGCCGGGATGCTGCTTGGCCAGGTCGGCGGCGTGGGCGGCAATCTTATATGTCACGACACCCGTGCGGACGTCGTCCTTGTCGGGCAATGCGAGGTGCTCCTTCGGCGTCACGTAGCAGAGCATGGCCGTGCCGTACCATCCTATCATGGCCGCTCCGATGGCACTCGTGATGTGGTCGTAGCCCGGAGCGATGTCCGTCACGAGCGGGCCGAGGGTGTAGAACGGTGCGCCGTGGCACTTCTCTATCTGACGGTCCATGTTCTCGCGGATCTTGTGCATCGGCACGTGACCGGGACCCTCGATGAACGCCTGTACGTTCTTCGCCCACGCACGCTCCACCAACTCGCCCATCGTGTCAAGCTCGGCAAACTGCGCCGCGTCGTTGGCATCGTGTGTCGAGCCGGGCCGCAGGCCGTCGCCCAGAGAGATTGCGACGTCGTATTTTGCGCAAATGTCGCAGATATCGTCGAAGTGGGCGTAGAGAAAACTCTCCTCCTGATGCACCATACACCACTTTGAGATGATGCTGCCGCCGCGGCTCACCATGCCCGTCAGGCGGCCCTGCGACAGGTGTACGTTCTTCAGACGTATGCCGCAGTGGATGGTGAAATAGTCGACACCCTGCTCGCACTGCTCGATGAGCGTGTCGCGGAATATCTCCCACGTCAGATCCTCGGCCTTGCCGTTGACCTTCTCGAACGCCTGATACATCGGCACGGTGCCGACGGGAACAGGACAGTTGCGCAGAATCCATTCGCGTGTCTCGTGAATGTTGGTGCCGGTGGAGAGATCCATCAGCGTGTCCCCACCCCACTTGCAGCTCCACACGGCCTTCTCCACTTCCTCCTCGATGCTCGAATTGAGGTGTGAGTTGCCGATATTGGTGTTTATCTTCACAAGGAAGTTGGTTCCGATAATCATCGGCTCAGCCTCAGGATGGTTGATGTTGGCCGGTATGACGGCGCGTCCGGCAGCCACTTCGTCACGCACGAACTCCGGAGTGATGTGGGTCTCGATGCCCAACTCAGCGCAGTTCATGTTCTCGCGGATGGCAACGTACTCCATCTCCTGCGTAACGACGCCGCGCTTGGCCAGCGCCATCTGCGTCTCTCCCTCCTTGCGGGCGTCCGTCCACGGCTTGCGCAGCTTCGGAAGTCCCTTCTTCAGGTCTATCTCTACGTTGGGATCGCTGTACGGGCCGCTTGTATCATAAACATAGACGGGGGCGTTTTCCGTCATTTTCTTCTCACCGTTCTCAATAGTCACAGTCGGTGTGAGGCGCACGCGGCGCATGCCGACACGCAGGTCGGGGTATATCCGTCCGTTCATATATACCTTGTCGGATGACGGATATGTGATTTTGATGTTGTTGTTCATGTTTCTTTTTTTATTAATTTATTTATGGAGTTAAGGAGTTAAAGGGAGTTAAGGAGTTAAGCCAATAGCAACATGGCATGAACATAAGCCAAAAGCAACATTGCATGAGTATAAGCCAATAGCAAATGGACGAACGCATAAGCATTTGGCTTAACTCCTTAACTCCATAAATAAAACTACTTAATTTCTTAACTTATAATTCAATTATCCTCCTCATCTCCTCCGCCGGATTTTCAGCGTCAAGCACGGCTCCGCTCAAAGCAATGCCGTGCACGCCGGTAGACATTACGGCCGGAATATCGTCACGGAGTATGCCGCCGATGGCCACCACGGGCAGGTCGATGCCGGCCGCTTCCATGCGGGTGATGATGTCGCGATAGCCGTCGAGGCCGAGCACGGGCGACAGATTGGCCTTTGTCGTGGTGAAACGAAACGGGCCGCAACCTATATAGTCGGCTCCTTCGCGCCATAGGCGCTCCACTTCATCGAACGTGTTGGCTGTGCCGCCGATGATAAACTCCTCGCCGAGCACGCGGCGCGCCTCACAGACGGGCATGTCGTTGCGCCCGAGATGCACACCGTCGGCCTTCAACTCTTTCGCCAGTTCCACGCGGTCGTCAAGCAAAAAGATTGCCTCATGCTCCCGGCAAAGCGGCTGGATGACGGCCGCAGCCTCGCGCACCTCGTCATCCGTGGCGTCTTTCATGCGCAACTGAATCCACCGACAACCGCCTTCGAGCGCCATGCGGGCACCGTCAATGTATGAGAACCGGTCGTTCTTATGAGTTATAAACTGTACTTGTTTCATATCTTAATCAGTTTCTTTGGGTCAAAGAAATGGTTGACAGGGCCGTGGCCACTGCCTATTTCCACGTCGGCACCGGCCTTCAGAGCATCTGTAAGATAGTCTTTGGCCAGTGCGATAGCGTCACCGGCCGGACAATCGAACGCGAGATACGATGCTATTGCCGCCGAGAGCGTGCATCCGGTACCGTGGGTGTTGCGCGTCGGCACGTTGTCGCACGCAAATTCATACATCATCAGACCGCCATCCACGATACGGAATCCGTCCACGGCGCTACTTCCTTCCACGAAACGGTTTTTGTCCACGACACGATAAAACCGGTCCGTCTTTCGTCCGGCGAGGTGCCCACCTTTTATCAGGACAGCCTCACAGCCCTTTTTCAGTATCCTTCCGGCGGCGATGTCCATGTCGTCACAGAATGTTATCTTCATATCGGCCAGAACCTCGGCCTCCGGAACATTGGGCGTCAGCAGCGTTGCCATTGGCAGCAGCAGCCTACAGAAGACATCGAGAGCATCCTCCTGCATCAACCGCGAACCGCTTGTGGAGACCATCACCGGGTCCACAACGAGGCGGTCAACGTCATACTGGCTCAATGTATCTGCTATGGCGCATATCGTGTCGGCATCGTTGACCATGCCGATCTTTATGGCCAGCGGATGGATGTCGTCCATCACGGCGCGTATCTGTCCGGCCACGATGTCGGGACGTATGGCCTGAACGGCCGTCACACCGAGCGTGTTCTGAACCGTTATCGACGTAATGGCCGACGCAGCGTAGCATCCCAGTGCCGACATTGTCTTGATGTCAGCCTGTATGCCTGCACCGCCGCTGCTGTCGCTGCCAGCAATGGTGAGAACAGGAAAATACCTTTTCATTCTTCGTTCTTCATTTAACATCGAACACTCTGTCCCAGTTTTTCCATACCGGTTCCAGTCCGAGTGCGCGCAGGTCGCGCTCCACCTCACCGGCCTTACGGTTGTCGCTTATCTCAAACTGCTCCAGCGAATTGGGATAGCAGGCGTATCCGCCCGGATCGGTATGGCTCTCGGCACTCATCGTCGTCACGCCGAGCGTGGCCATGTTGTTGCGTACGTTGGCCGGTTCGCGCGTGGAATAGGAAATGTCCACGTCGTGATCGAAGATGCGCATGGCGAATGTGGCTTGTGCCAGTTCGCGGTCGGACATGATGACATTGGGCTGGAAGCCGCCGTTCTCGGCATGGCGCATACGCGGGAAATTCACACTGTACTGCGTGCGCCAATATGTCTTTTCGAGATAACGCAGATGGCGGGCCATCATCGTCACGTCCGTACGCCAGTCTTCCAGACCTATCAGCACGCCCATGCCAATCTTATGTACACCGGCCTGTCCCATTCGGTCGAAACCGTTGAGACGCCATTCGTAGTTCGACTTCATGCCGCGCGGATGATAGACCTTATAGCGGGCCTCGTTGTACGTCTCCTGAAAGCATATCACGCCGTTCAGTCCATGCTCACGTAGCCGGGCATAATCCTCTGCAGCGAGCGGCATCACCTCTATCTGAAGGTTATTAAAATATGGTTTTGCAAGGTCAAGCGCACGGGCAAGATAGTCCACACCGGCCTTGGCGGGGTTCTCGCCCGTCACGATGAGCAGGTTATCAAACGGTCCGAGCTTCTTTATCGCCTCATACTCACGCACTATTTCCTCCTCGGTCAATATCGTGCGTGCCATCTTGTTCTGCACGTGAAATCCGCAGTAGACGCACGAGTTGGTGCACGAGTTGGTTATATATATAGGTATAAACAGATTGACGGTCTTGCCGAAACGCTCGCGCGTGTACTTACGGCTGAGCCATGCCATCTGTTCGAGATACTTGTCGGCGGCCGGCGAAATCATCGCCATGAAGTCGTCAATGTCACAATGAGGCTTCGAAAGCGCACGACGCACGTCGGCGTCGGTCTTCGACATGATGCGCTCCGTCGTTTCGTCCCAGCTTATCTGTCTTATAACGTCACTGAACATCTTTATCTTATCCTCCACAAAATGCTTTTAATATCACTATATCATCACCGTCGCTAACTACGTGCGATTTCCACCCGCTGCGCGGGATCATCTCGTTGTTCACAGCCACAGCAACTCCTTTCTCCGGCAACTGACAGCTGTCGGCTACGTTGCGGAGAGTCGTTCCCTCGGGATACTCTGTCTGTTTGTTGTTTATTGTTATTTTCATAAAGAAGTCTCACCACTGCGGCCTCCCCAAAAAAGGAAAGGAGCAGAATGTCTTTTCAATTCATTATTATATGTGTATATTTGATACACCCTCTTGGGATTAGGCCAAAAACGCCGTCAGCGGCGAGCTGGCCTCAGCCGTCATGTCCATCGACTGGCGTCCCAGACCGGCCTCGTAAGCCTCACGGCCAGCCTCGACGGCCTTCTTGAAGGCGCGCGCCATAGCCACGGGATCTCCGGCCACGCTCACAGCCGTGTTCACCAATACAGCAGACGCTCCCATCTCCATCGCCTCGGCCGCATCGCTCGGAGCACCGATACCCGCATCAACTACAACAGGCACCGTTGCTTCCTCGATGATGATGCTAAGGAAGTCGCGCGTACGCAGTCCCATATTCGTGCCGATGGGTGCGGCGAGGGGCATCACCGTGGCTGCTCCGGCCTCAGCCAGACGCTTGCACAAGACGGGGTCAGCCTGACAGTAAGGCATAACGACGAAGCCTTCCTTCACCAACAGTTCCGTGGCCCGCAACGTCTCCACAGGATCGGGCAGCAGATAACGCGGGTCGGGGTGTATCTCAAGTTTGAGCCAGTTGGTACCGAAAGCCTCACGCGCCATCTTTGCCGCGAAAACGGCCTCCTCGGCATTGCGCGTACCCGACGTGTTCGGCAGCAGCTGTATGCCGGGACGCACGATATGACGCAACATGTCGTCGCCGTCGCTGTCCCCGAGGTCAATACGCTTCATGGCCATTGTCACCATCTGCGTCTCTGAGGCGGCGATGGCCTGTGCCATAATCTCATTGGAACTGAACTTTCCCGTGCCCATGAACAGCCGGGACTCAAATTCCTTACCTGCAATAATCAGTTTTTCCATAATCTCTTGTTCGTGTCATTTATGAACGATGGAGAGCCGTTACCGGATCGACGACACCCGAACGCCACACGCCCGCACTGCCCGTCAAACGAACATCCACAACTCCACCGTCGCACAATACGGTCTTATATCTTTAATATATAATAATGTGTAAATGGGAACGCGCCGGCATCACGCCAAAACAACTTTCATATCTCCGAAATCCGGCGTTCACGCCGCTAAACTCATCTGAACATCCCTACGTCGGCATTATCCGAATCAGGTTCACACGGGTATAATCTCAGCCACGGCAAACACCGGAGCACCCCATAAAGCA
>JAFULM010000021.1 GCA_017483185.1 Prevotella sp.
CAACTTGTAGGGACATATTCTTGTATTTGTCCGCTTGTAACGGTTGAAAATCAATGTCCACTTGACGGACAAATACAAGAATATGTCCCTACCAAGTTGTTCCGCAACGCCCTCGATGCATACGAGATGAAGGGATTTGTAAGAATCGCTGTCGGTTTCTGAGCCCCCGGCCGAAGATATCGCGGAACAACTTGTAGGGACATATTCTTGTATTTGTCCGCTTGTAACGGTTGAAAATCAATGTCCACTTGACGGACAAATACAAGAATATGTCCCTACCAAGTTGTTCCGCAACGCCCTCGATGCCTACGAGATGAAGGGATTGGTAAGAATCGCTGTCGGTTTCTGAGGCCCCGGCCGAGGATATTGCGGAACAACTTGTAGGGACATATTCTTGTATTTGTCCGCTTGTAACGGTTGGAAATCAATGTCCACTTGACGGACAAATACAAGAATATGTCCCTACCAAGTTGTTCCACAACGCCCTCGATGCATACGAGATGAAGGGATTGGCAAGAATCGCTGTCGGTTTCTGTTATGATATATATTTACAAAATCGCGTTCTGGAAATTGCGCAAAAATTCGCGTTTTTATGGGCAATAAGGGCCTTAGAGCCCCTTCCGGCTTCCCCAAAGGGAGAGAGAGCTGCGGCTTCAGAGTCCATTGAGAGGGGCTTTGAGGGCCTTACGGCCTTTCAGAAACGTAAAACTTCGCGAGTTTTTGATTGCTATTTTGGGGTCAAAAAGCGGGGTTCGCCGAGCAACGGGGCCTCCGCGGGGTTGCAACGAGCACGCCGTCATGTTGCAACGGCGGCCCCGCCAGAGAGCAATAGCAGCCCCGTTGCAACCCCGCGGGGCCCTTACGGGAAGCCCAAGCTCCCCCTTTGGGGGAGTCAGAGGGGGCCGTGTGGTTGTAAGTAACTGTATAACAGATAGTTGTAAAAACAGCAATTTTTCCATCCCGAAAACGCCCCGATTTTGACCTTCGCGAGATTTGAAAATTCGGAGGCGCGGCGGAAAAATTTTAAGAAGTGCCCCTGAATTTGGGGCTTAAATTCGGAATTTTCAGGACAAACACGGCTACGCGGTGCCGGATGTATGGCGCCTTGACTGTGTGAATATGGATGAAAATGTGATTAAAATGCAAAAAATTGGGTTTATCGACAAAAAAGGCCCGTGACGGTATGTCTATTAAAAGAATAAGCGCTATCTTTGCAGATACTATTCACACTAAAACATCTACATAGTATATGAAAATGAATTATGCTAAGAAGACCGTGGCGGCATTGTTCATGCTGCTGATCGGAGGAGCCTTGCACGCACAGATACCCGAAGGATATTACGCTTCACTGAAAGGCAAGAAGGGGGCGGCGCTGAAGACGGCCATCCACGAACTCATCAAGGATGCCGACGTGCTGAGCTATGGCTCCGGCTCCGGCCACACATGGGAGGGATTCTACACAACCGACCGCGATGACGACGGCTCGGTCATCGACCGATACAGCAACGACAAACGCTATTTCGGCAAAAAGGGAGCCGTGGTCTCGGGCATGAACATCGAGCACTCGTTCCCGAAGAGTTGGTGGGGCGGCTCTACGGTTCAGGCATACAAGGACCTGTATAACCTCATGCCGTGCGAACAGAAAATCAATTCGTCGAAGTCAAACTACCCGATGGGCAAGGTGACGAACGTCAAGACGGACAACGGATGCACCCGCATCGGTACGGGCAGCAACGGATATCAGCTCTGGGAACCGGCTGACAAGTGGAAGGGCGACTTCGCCCGCGGCTATATGTATATGGCCACGGCCTATCAGGACTACTCCTGGTCGGGCACACAGGCACTGCAGATTCTTCAGCAGGGAGCCTACCCCACCCTGCAAAAATGGGCCTACACCTTATATATAGAATGGGCCAAGGCTGACGGTGTCGACGAGATGGAGGTGAAACGCAACAACGAGGTGAGCAAAATACAGGGCAACCGCAATCCGTATGTCGACTTCCCGAACCTGATGCAGTATGTGTGGGGCGACAGCGTAGACTATGCTTTCGACCCGGACAAGACCATCTGCTCGGAAAACTACAAGGGCGGTGGCTCAACTCCCGATCCCTCGCCGACGGAGACTATTGTCTTTGACGAGGACTTCACGCTCGGAACGGGTGGCTGCACGACGGTCAACACGTTGTTGCCAAAAGAGGGATTTGAGGTATGGAAGACCGACAACCAATTCGGATGGAAGGGCAGCGCCTACTACAGCAACGCTCAACATGCTGCCGACGCGACTCTGCTGACTCCGGAGATAGACCTGACCGGCTACAACAGCGCCACACTGTGGTTCAACCACGCTGTCAACTTCTGCGCAAGTCCGTCTACGACACTGTCCGTCGAGATCGTCTGCAACGGAGAGACAACCGTCCTGAGTGGCATCGCATGGCCGGCCGGCAACACATGGACATTCAAAGAGTCGGGTGACATCGACATCAGCCGGTTCGTCGGAAAGAAAATACAAATCGGTTTCCACTACCGCAGCACCGACACGGAGAGCGCGACATGGGAAATCAAGGCCATGCAGGTGAGAGCCATCACCGATCCCGCCGGCATAAACAATGTCCGGACGGAAACCGCCGGACCTGACTTCTCGCGCCACTTCGAGACATTCACTCCTGACGGACGCCGCATCGACGCCGCCACACACCGTGGCATGATCATCATCCGTCAGGACGGACGGACATGGAAGGTTGTCCGCTGAGGGCTAATCTGGTGAAACATAAAAACCACGAAAGTGCATCAGAATCAGATATCTGATGCACTTTCGTGGTTTTTGTTACGGTTTTACTTTCCCACGCAAAAATGCTTGAAAATGGTTTCGAGAACCTCGGATGTTGTTATTTGGCCGCCGGTGATTTCGCCAAGGCTATCGAGACAAGCACGCAAGTCTTCGCTCAAAAGGTCGCCGCTGAGGCCGGCTGCCAGACCGTCAAGGACACGGGTGATACTGTCGTGAGCTCGGAGGAGAGAGTCATAGTGACGGGTTGAGGTGATTATGATGTCGTTCTCACGGATTGCGGGTATGTCGGAAAGACGGAAGATGGTGGACCGCAATTCTTCAATATTGGTTGCATGACGGGCACTGATACCTATTACAGCCACATCTGAATCTATCGTTTTTGCTACCGGATTTATTGTTTCCGCATCTATCGTTTTTGCTGCCGGGGATGCTGCTTTTACAACAGGGGCTTTCGCACCAAGCTGTTGGCAAAGGCAGTCGGTGAAATCCGTCACATCCGTCTTGTTGTTCACGACGATTAGCTTCTTACCCCGACTGAGGGCAAGCATTTCGTCACATTCATGCTCTGCGGGTATGGAGTCCAGCAGCCAGAGGATTATTGTGGCGTCGTTCAGTTTCTTGTATGTCCGTTCGATGCCGATGGATTCGATTTTGTCGTCCGTGCTACGCAGTCCTGCTGTATCCATGAGGCGGAATGTCACGCCGTTGATGTCGATGATGTCTTCTATCACATCGCGTGTCGTTCCGTGTATGTCGCTGACGATTGCCTTCTCTTCACCGACCAACAGATTGAGCAGCGTGCTCTTGCCGACATTGGTCTTACCAACAATGGCGACCGGAATGCCTTGCTTGATGGCCTTACCGGAAGAGAAAGACGAGGCGAGAGCCGTTATGCGGGAGTCGATGTCCTGCGCCAGACGGAGCAGTTCGGCACGATCGGCAAATTCCAGTTCCTCATGGTCGCTGAAGTCCAGCTCCAACTCCATCAGCGAGGTCATCCGGAGAAGACGGTCACGGAGATGCGACAGTTCGGTGCTGACATTTCCCCTCAACTGTCCCAAAGCCAAACGATGCGTGGCACTGTTGGTCGAAGCGATGAGATCGGCCACTGCTTCGGCCTGACTCAGGTCCATCTTGCCGTTCAGATATGCCCGCCGAGTATATTCACCCGGCTCCGCCTGCCGGCATCCGACGCTGATGAGCAGCTGCAATACCTTATTTAATATATAGCGCGAACCATGACATGATATCTCCGTGCTGTCCTCGCCGGTATAGGAATGTGGCGCACGGAATACCGTCACGAGCACTTCGTCCACAACAGCTCCGTTGCCGTCGACAATTGTTCCGTAGTGCACCGTTCCTGCGTGTGCCTCCGTCATCCGTCTGCCTTGTGCGGCGGGACGGAACACACGGTCGGTCAGTTCCAACGCTTTGTCACCGGATATGCGTATCATGCCGATTGCGCCGCCTGCCGGTGTGGCCAGCGCACATATAGTGTCGTTCGTCATTTGCTTCGTTATTTGTTCACCGCGCAAAGTTACAATATAAATCGCAAAGTGGCGTAAGAAGGGCCGGTTTTTCGATTACATACGTCCGGCTGCCGCATGCCTCTTGCAAACAACAGAGAGCCGCATCATACCCCCGAAACAGGATAGATGCGGCTCTCCGTTATTGTTGTTATTGTTGTTTTCACTGTCGCCTTACTCAGCGTCCGGCGCCTTGTCAATGAGGTCCATAAACTGGTCGAGCTTCGGCGTGATGATGATTTGCGTGCGGCGGTTGCGGGCCTTGCCGGTCTCAGTCGTGTTGTCCGACAGCGGATTATATTCGCCACGTCCGCCGGCGGTCAGACGCTTCGGGTCTACGCCGTAGTGGTTTTGCAGATACTGCACCACGCTGGATGCGCGCAGACAGCTGAGGTCCCAGTTGTTGCGGATGTTCTCGCGTGAGATTGGCACATTGTCGGTGTTTCCTTCGACGAGCACGTCGTAGTCCTTATAGTCCATGATGATTTTGGCTATCTTGCTGAGCGTCTCTGCCGCGCGGTCGTTGACCTCATAGCTACCACTCTTGTAGAGCATGTTGTCGGCAAGCGAGATGTAGACCACACCCTTGAGCACCTGAACGTCGACCTCCTTGAGTTCTTCGCGGCTTAGCGAGCGTGTCAGATTGTTGGTGAGCACCATGTTGAGCGAGTCGCTCTTGCTCTTCACCTCCACCAAATGGCGGATATACTGGTTTGACTCGTTGATCTGATCGACAAGTTTGGATATGTTGACCGTTGTCTGGCTGCTGGCCGTGAGACTCTTGTCGAGAGCCTGCTGGAGTGCGGCTGCTCCCTTCTTCTGAACTTCGAGCTGTTCCTCCAGGCTGGCCACACGGGCGCGGCTTGCGGCCAGACTTTCCTTAGCCTCCTGATAGTTACGGCTCAGTTCTTTGTTTTCGTTCTGACATCCCTCGAGGGCTTTCTTGCTCACGCAGCTGCTCATGACGAGACATCCTGCTGCGATTACTACAGCGATGTAATTCTTCTGCATAATTTCGTTTGTATATTAATAATGTATTGACTTCCGTCGTGCAAATTTATACATATATGACGAACAGTCGGCCACTTTGTCAATGTGCATTAGAATATTTTAACCTATGAGACGGGCAGTTATAATATATTTACGTTTGAGTCTGCCACCGTACGACAATGAAAGAAAAGAATGGTTCGGGGTGCGGAGGGGGGACCTGACAAGCTGCGCGCCCCGAACCAATCCGTTCAAGAGTATTCGTTGAAGATGACATGCGATTTCGCATTTGTCATCGAGTGCATGATGGCCCAAGCCGAATTGATCTGGAAGATGTTCTTCGGCAACGAATTGGTGTCGCGCAACTGCCGGAGAAACTTCCTCAGAGGTTCACCGGGGTGCTCGATGTCGTCAACCATAAGACCGGCACGTTCCAATTCGTGGTTGGCCTCAATCTCTCCGATTTTTGTCTTGCCTTTGCGAATCATGTAGTCATCAAGGCAAGCTTGAATTGTCTGGACGTTGCAATAGTTAATCATAAGCAGTAGAATTATATAATTGTTGTATATGTGTTTATCCGATTACCTGCAACAAATATAGTGTTTTTTCCGTACCGTTGTTCTCCGGACACTGTTTATTTTACTATTATTAACACCAGACCCGCCTTTTTGTGTCAATTTGAAAGCAAATGACGGCCTCAGCCGATCTATTCGCAAGCAAAATCTCCTCTTTCGCACTGATTCCACATCTCCGTCACCTCGTCAATTCCTATGCCGAGCAGGCGCATGTTGCGGAACATCTCGGGTAGCGTGCGGTCGATGAATTCGCGGCGGCGTGACTGCATGATGGTGTCGCGCGCCTCGGGACTGACGAAATAGCCGAGGCCACGCCGGTTGTAGATGATGCCGTCACGGGCCAGCGCGTCGTATGCCTTGACGGCCGTGTTGGTGTTCACTTCGAGCATGACGGCATATTCGCGCACGCTCGGTATGCGTCCATCGGCGCCGTAGGTCCCGGCCAGGATCTCGTCGCAGAGCCGGTCGGCCATCTGCAGATAGATGGCCTTGTCGTTGCTGAATATCATTGTCATAGGTTCGTCCATTTGTTGTTAATGACTTGCATGCGACGGTATATCCGGTATGAGCCCCAATAGCAGAGCGCGGTCAGGGCGCCGAAAATGAAGGGAAGGACGCGGTTAGAGTGTACGACTCCATACAGATAGTCACCGAGCACGAGCTCCACTGCTCCGGGATGGACGTTCAGCCAGCCCATCATGAGCCACACGCCAATGACGAAAAACATCGAGAGCAGTGCGGCATGGCGGCGGAAGAACGAGCCGCCAAGGATATACAGGGATTGGGTGAAGAGTGCAAAGGACACATACATCGCCATATTCCACAGTCCTTCAGTCCTGTCCCGTGTGTAGAGCCAGAAGTCGCCTTTCCTTTCATCCCATCCAGTCAGCAGTCCCGTGATGGTGTCGTAGAAGTCCCCCATGCCAGTGAGCACGACCGAACCGAACATGCGCGGACCGAAGATGAGACTGATGACGAGACGCAGGACGTCGGCCATGACCGAGGCGACAAAGAACATCACGAAGAAGCCGACAGTGGCGTAAAGCAGCCGCGCGAGGAATTTTTCGGTCGATGACGCCGGAAGCATCAGGAAGGCCGTGCGTTGCTGGCGGGTCTTCATGCAGTCGAATATGAGGCTGGCACCCACCATCATGAACAAAATGAAGGCGATTGTTGTCGGCAGAACCATGCCACCCAACCAACTATCCAACTGAGCCGGTGATATTTCATTCCATGATCCACTGAACCGTTCGTACATATCCAGTTCATACAGAAACAGCAAACCGAGCGTCACGCAGAGCATCATGCGGACCGACGACTTCCAGTTGGTCGTCAGATCCCAACGGACCATAAGTCCGAAACGTCTTAAGTCAAATCCTTTTTCCATAACGATTGTTTCTTTTCTTTTTTGTGTTTCCATCCGATTGTTACTTTTCCATCGCCTCATATCTTCCGCTGCTGGACAGCGTTGAAGAGCAGTTCGAGATTGAGCTGCGTCTCCGGCATGCCCTCCCGGCGGACTGCAATCACGGCGTTGCCCTGCAGCGACGGCTCGGCGTAGATGACGTCGTCCGACGCGCTGCCCGGCTGTCGCAGCTCGAAGGAATAGCGCGAGCACAGGTCGGCCACGGAGGCGTCCAGACGCAGACCGTCGGTGTCGACCATGACGACATGGTCGAGCAGCTGTTCGACGTCGTGCACCTGATGGGTCGAGATGATGACGATGCGGTCGTCGGCCATGCAGTTGGCCACCACGCGGCGGAAGCGGCTCTTCGAGGGGATATCGAGGCCGTTGGTCGGCTCGTCCATGACGAGCACCCGGGTGCCCGAGGCAAGGGCGAAACTCATGTAGACCTTCTTCTTCTGGCCCATCGACAGCTCGCCCAGACGGAGCGACAGCGGAAGGTCGAAGTCGCGCAGACAGGCGTCGAGTATCTCGCGGCTGAAACGTGGATAGAACGGGGCGTTCATCCTCACGTAGCTGTCGAGCGTCACCGGCGGCAGGTCAAACTCTTCGGGCACGAGGAATATCTCGCGCAGCTGCTCCGGACGGCGCAGACGGGTCTCGACGCCGTCGAGGGTGACACGGCCCTGACGCGGACTGAGCAGTCCGGAGATGAGATAGAGCAGTGTCGACTTGCCCGTTCCGTTGCGGCCCAGGAGACCGTAGATGTTGTTCTCGCGCAGGGTCAGGCTGAAGTCCTTCAGGACGTCGGCCGACCGGCCCCCGCCTCTCTTTTTGCCCGGGAGGAAGCCGAGACGGCTGCCATACCCGAAACTGATGTTGTTGATTTCAATCATATATATATTTGTTTTTGGTGGTTCAACGTGTGTACTACTTTAATAGTACACTGCAAAAGTAAAACAATCCGGCCGTTCCGCCAAACTTTCCGCCGCTTTTTTTCGGGATTGCGCTATTTTTAACATTTCCTCATTATTATATATATATCCGGCCATAGGCATACGGGGAGATTACAGTACACACTCCCCTACCCCACGAACAACACTTACGCACAAAGTAGGGTCGCGACCCGTCGCGACCGCCTCCGTGCCAAATGAGTCTACGCAGTCGGTTGGCTTATATATCCGTCCGGTCATGTGGCGGGTTACGTGACATGGAGTCGGAGGGTGGACGACATCGCAGGTGGTCTGCGACACCCGTGTCGGGTGGGGCTTCGGCGAATTGTTCATGTCATAATAATATCAAAAATTTAACACATCAAAATTGCTTCAAAAAAACGGCGGCGACGCTCTGATTTTGACATTCGGCCGTCATTTTCCGACCGAAAAATCTTCGCGGTCGTGCCGTAAGGGCCCCGCGGGGTTGCAACGGCATGCTTGTTGGCTTGCAACGAGCGCGCCGTCGCTTCGCACCGGGGCCGCCGTTGCGAAGCCGCGGGGGCCTTACGGCAAGGAAAAATCCGCGAAAACGATGCACACTTTCGTGATTTTCGGCGTAACACGCTGACGGTCAGGAAGAAAAAGATGCACGCGCTATTTTGAAGAATTTGAGGCCGAGGGAGGACTTGCTGCAGAATTTATGTTAAAATCGAGGTCTTTTGTTGTGATTATTCCGAGTTTTTAACAGTTGAGAAGAAGCCCCACCTACCTCCTCCAAAGGGGAGGAGACAGAGTGGATGAAGGGAATCATAAGAGAAGGCTAATTCAACCGGACAATGAGGGTGCATCAAAATACAAACTCATTTGTAAGCCTTTAAGTGGGGTAACTGTAGTCCCCTCCTTCCGAAGGAGGGGTTAGGGGTGGTTAGTCATATTCTGTTATCTGAAGTGGTGATTTATAGAATGTTATTGTTTAACCACCCCTACCCCCTCCTTCGGAAAGAGGGGACTACAGCTACCCCACTTAAAGGCTTACAAATGAGTTTGTATTTTGATACCGAATTTTGATACGCCCACGTCCGGTTGGGCTATTTCCAATAACCATTCATCGGCAACGGTCATACCACTCCCGCAGCGCACCGCGCGGAACACCGCGCCGCACGAGCGCGTCGAGCTCGCCGCGGGCCTCATCCTTGCGGCCGAGCGACAGGAGGATGTCCGTCCGCGAAATGGCGAAATCGGTGTTATCCGGAGCCAGCCGGCAGGCCTGTGTCCAGTCGTAGAGGGCGGCGTCGTAGGACCGAAGGTCGCGCTCCAGCGATGCGCGTGATGCATAGACCACGGCACTGTCGGGATATAGCTCGACGAGACGGTTGAGATGGTCCATCGCCTCAGACGTGCGCTGGAGTTTGATGCAGACATGCGCCAGTCCGAGCATGGCCTCCATGTTGCGCGGGACGACAGCGATGAAGTCCTCATAGTCCCTGCGGGCGAGGTCATAGCGACGCAGATGGGTGTTGGCGTATGCCCGATAGAAGAGCGCCGCAGGATTTTTCGGTTCACGCGCGAGAATCAGGCCGTACTCCTCGGCGGCATACTCCCACTGCTGCAACTCCAGATTGATGGCTGCCTTGCGCAGGTGGAGGTCCGAGGAATAGGGCCGGGTGGCTATCTGACGGTTGATGACGGCCAGCGAGTCACGCCACTGTGCGGGTGTCTGGGCGTCGACGGGCAGCGCCGCGGACAACAGCATGACAACAAACAGAAGTTTCTTTCCTGACCGCATTTATGCGTTCTTGATATATTCCACAATCCATGCGCCGACTTCCTGAGTTCCGTAGTTGGCACCGCCCTCGACCTGAATCTCCGGTGTGCGGACGTTGGCGTCAAGCGAGGCGTCGACGGCACGGCGCACGAGCGCGCCCTCGTCCTTGAGGTCGAAATGCTCGAGAAGCATGGCCACGGAAAGGATCTGAGCCAGCGGATTGGCGATGTTCAGGCCCTTTGCCTGCGGCCATGAGCCGTGGACGGGCTCGAAGACGGGCGTGCTCTCACCCGTCGATGCCGACGGCAGGAGACCCATCGAACCGGAAATGCAGCTGCCCTCATCGGTGAGGATGTCGCCGAAGGTATTCTCCGTGACCATGACGTCGAAGAATTTCGGTTCGGCAATCATACGCATTGAGGCGTTGTCGACGAACATGTAGTCGACGTTGACGTCGGGATACTGCGGCTCCATCTCCTTGGCTATCTGTCGCCACAGGCGGCTCGACGCCAGCACGTTGGCCTTGTCGACGACGGTGAGATGGCGGTTGCGGCGGCGGGCATACTCAAAGCCGACCTTGAGGATGCGCTCCACCTCGGGACGGGTGTAGTAGTTGGTGTCGTATGCCTTGTCGTTGTCCTGATATTTCTCGCCGAAATACATTCCTCCGGTGAGCTCGCGGATACAGATGAAGTCGGCTCCGTCGACCAGTTCGGGCCGCAACGGCGACTTATGCACGAGACACTTGAACGTCTGGACCGGACGGATGTTGGCAAAAAGGCCGAGCTTCTTGCGCATGGCCAGCAGTCCCTGCTCGGGACGTACCTTCGCCGTCGGGTCGTTGTCGAACTTCGGATCGCCGACGGCCGCGAACAACACGGCGTCAGCCTCACGGCACACGCGGAATGTCTCTTCGGGAAACGGATCACCGACAGCGTCGATGGCCGACGCTCCGCACAGAGCCTCCTCGTATGTCACTTCGTGTCCGAACTTTGCGGCAATGGCGTCCATGACGGCCACTCCCTGCTTCATTATCTCCGGCCCGATACCATCACCGGGCAAAACTGCGATTTTTAATTTCATATCCTTTTGTTTTTAAGTAAGTATCCATTATTACCTTATAATAAGTTTTTTGAACACAGAGACACGGAGACACAGAGTAACATTATCCTCTGTATCTCCGTGTCTCTGTGTTCAAAGTATAAACTAATTGTTGCAACATACTTATTCTATCATATTCAACATCTTTATCGTCGCCTTGATGGCTGCCTCCGTCTGGTCGGCGTCGAGACCGCGGGTGCGCAGCAGCTTGTCGCCGTTGCGCCACGTGATGACCGTCTGGACGAGGGCGTCGGTGCGGCCTCCCGGCGGGATGGTCACGGCATAGTTGGCCAGCAGCGGGAACGTGCGGTCGAGATGCTCCTTATATATCTTGCGCAACGCTTTCACGAAGGCGTCATACTGTCCGTCGCCCGTTGCGTCGGCAGCATATTCGCGGCCGTCAATCTCCACCTTGACGCTGGCGATGGGCTTCAGACCGTAGGCCAGCGAGACCATATAGCTCACGAGCTTGACGCGGTCGTCGGCCGTGCTGTGCTTCAGGACGTCGCTCACGATGAACGGAAGGTCCTCCTGAGTCACAATCTCCTTGCGGTCGCCCAGCTCCGTGATGCGGCGCGTCACCTTCTGAGTCTGCTCCGGCGTCAGTTCGAGACCGAGCTCCTGAAGGTTTCGGGCTATGTTGGCCCGGCCGCTCGTCTTTCCGAGGGCATACTCGCGCTTGCGGCCGAAACGCTCCGGCACGAGGTCGTTGCAGTAGAGATTGCGCTTGTTGTCGCCGTCGGCGTGGACTCCGGCCACCTGCGTGAAGACATTTTCGCCGACGACCGGCTGGTTCGGAGCGATGGCGATGCCCGAATAGCCTTCCACCAATCGGCTCAGGTCGTTGAGCCGGTCCTCCCGTATGCTCGTCTTGGCATGGAACTGGTCCTTCAGAATCACCTGTACGCTCGACAGAGGGGCGTTTCCGCAGCGCTCGCCAAGGCCGTTGACAGTCACGTGCAAGCCCTTCGCGCCGCAGAGAACGGCACCGAGCGAGTTGCTCACGGCAAGGTCGTAGTCGTTGTGTGCGTGGAAGTCGAAGTGCAGGTCGGGGTAGCGTTTCACCATCTTGCGGAAGAACTCGATGGCCTGCAGCGGGTTCATTATGCCCAGCGTGTCGGGTAGCATGAAGCGCTTGATATTGGTGTCGCGCAGCGCGTCGACCATCATATAGACGTAGTCAGGCGAGTCTTTCATGCCGTTGCTCCAGTCTTCGAGATAGAGATTGACGCTGATGCCGCGTTTCTCGGCATACGCCAGCGAACGGCGTATTTCCCCGATATGCTCCTCCGGAGTCTTGTGGAGTTGGTGGGTGCAGTGCTTCAGCGAGCCTTTGGCCAGCAGATTGATGACCCGGCCGCCACATTCGGCAATCCAGTCGACCGACAGATGGCCGTCGACGAAGCCCAACACCTCCACCCTGTCGAGCATGTCAATCTGGCGGGCGTAACGGCAAATCATCTTCACGGCGTCCTTCTCGCCCTCCGAAACCCGCGCCGAAGCGACCTCGATGCGGTCGACATTGACGTCGCGCAGCAGCATCCGCGCTATCTGGAGCTTCTCGTGAGGCAGAAACGAGACGCCGCTGGTCTGCTCGCCGTCGCGCAGCGTGCAGTCCATGATCTCGATGAAAGGCTGTATGCGGTGGCCGGTGCCGTTCACTTGTTGAGCCGTTCCCATCGTTCGATCTTATCCTTATTCTCTATCAGATAGTCGATGTCATCGAGACCGTTCATCAGGCAGTGCTTCTTATATCCGTTAATCTCAAACTGCTCGCTGCGTCCGGTTGCCTTGTTCGCCACCGTCTGCGCCGGGAGATTGACTTCCACGACGGTCTTCGGGTCGGCGGCGATGCTGTCGAACAGCTCCGCGAGGAAGTCCTCACTCACCACCACGGGCAGCACGAAGTTGTTGAGCTCGTTGTTCTTGTGGATGTCGGCGAAGAAACTGCTTATCACCACGCGGAAGCCATAGCCCGCAATGGCCCACGCCGCATGCTCACGGCTCGATCCGGAACCGAAGTTCTTGCCGGCCACGAGGATGCAGCCGCCGTATGTCGGGTCGTTGAGAACAAAATCTTTCTTCGGCGTGCCGTCCTCGTTGTACCGCCAGTCGCGGAAGAGATTGTCTCCGAAGCCGGCCTTGTCCGTCGCTTTGAGGAAGCGCGCGGGGATTATCTGGTCTGTGTCGACGTTCTCCAAAGGGAGCGGAACACATGTACTTGTTATTATGTCGAATTTCTGTTTCATTGGTTTTTGTTTTATTTGGGCTAATCCACCATCTCCCTCGGGTCCGTTATCACTCCCGTCACGGCAGCGGCGGCGGCGACGAGCGGCGAGGCAAGGATTGTGCGGGCGCCGGGGCCTTGGCGTCCTTCAAAGTTGCGGTTGCTCGTGGACACGGAATACTTGCCGGCAGGAATCTTGTCGTCGTTCATCGCGAGACAGGCCGAGCAGCCCGGCTGACGGATGGCGAAGCCCGCAGCTTCCAATATCTTGTCGAGTCCCTCCTCGCGTATCTGCTTGTCCACGGCCCACGAACCGGGCACGAGCCACGCCGTCACCGTGTCGGCCTTGCGGCGGCCCTTGACGAGCGAGGCGAAAGCGCGGAAGTCCTCGATGCGTCCGTTGGTGCAGGCGCCGAGGAAGACGTAGTCGATCTTATGACCGAGCAGCCGTTCGCCCGGCTGGAAGCCCATATAGTCGAGCGACTTGACAAACGACGCCTTGCCGGCCTCGTCGATGCTGTCGAGCGTCGGTATGGACGCGGTGATGCCCATGCCCATGCCGGGATTGGTGCCGTAGGTCACCATCGGTTCGATGTCGGCGGCGGCAAAGGTCAGCTCCTTGTCGAACACGGCATCGTCGCCGCTCTTCAGCGTCTTCCAGTATTCGACGGCCTTATCCCAATCATCGCCTTTCGGTGCGAACTCGCGGCCGCGGATATACTCAAATGTCGTCTCGTCGGGGGCGATGAAACCGCCGCGTGCGCCCATCTCTATCGAGAGGTTGCACAGCGTGAGCCGTCCCTCCATAGACATATCGCGCACGACGCTGCCGGCGTATTCGATGAAATAGCCCGTACCGCCGGATGTCGTGAGCTGCGACATCAGATAGAGAGCCACGTCCTTTGCCGTCACGCCGCGTCCCAGCGTGCCCTCGATGCTGATGCGCATGGACTTGGGCTTCTGCTGGAGTATGCACTGCGAGGCCATCACCATCTCCACCTCACTCGTTCCGATGCCGAAGGCCACGGCTCCCATAGCGCCGTGTGTCGACGTGTGGGAGTCACCGCAGACGATGGTCATGCCGGGCAGCGACAGTCCCTTCTCCGGTCCGACGACATGGATGATGCCGTTGTCGGGCGACATCATGCCGTAATGTGTCAGCCCGAAGTCAGCCGCGTTCCTGGCCAGCGTGTCCACCTGCTTCTTCGACACGGGGTCCTCGATTGGTTTGTCCTGATCGTGGGTCGGTGTGTTGTGGTCGGGCATACAGTAAATCTGTTCGGGACGGAAACACCGCAATCCTCTCTTGCGCATGCCGTCGAATGCCTGCGGCGATGTCACCTCATGACAGTAGAGGCGGTCTATATACAGTTGTGTGGGGCCGTCGTCAACATTCTGTACGACGTGCTTGTCCCATATCTTATCAAATAGTGTGTTCATATTCTTTTTTTTTAGGAGCGATAACTCCTATAACTCCCCCTCGAAAAACTACTTAAACTTATTTATACAGTCAATATACGCCTCGACCGACGCCGTGACGATGTCGGTGTTTGCGCCGAAACCATAGTAGACACTGCCGTTGTATTCCACCTGCATGTGCACCTTTCCGACATCGTCCGAGCCCTTGCTTATGGCCTGTATGGTAAACTCCTTGAGCGTCATCTGCTTCTGGATGATCTTCTTCAGCGCGTTGATGGCCGCGTCGACGGGACCGTTGCCCGTGGATGCCTCCTCAAACTTCTGGCCGGAGATGTCCAGCCCGATGCTCGCGACGCTCTTCACGCCCATACCCGTCGTCACCTGCAGGAAGTCCAGTTTGACGGCGCGACTTGCGGCCGCGTCGGCTCCCGCGAGCATGAGTATGTCGTCGTCGTTGACCTCCTTCTTGCGGTCGGCCAGCTTGAGAAACTGCTGATAGAGTTCGTCCACACGCTCCTCGTTGTCGATGTTGACACCGAGCACGCCGAGACGATATTTCAGTGCGGCACGTCCCGAGCGTGCGGTGAGCACGATCGAGTTGTCGTCCAGTCCCACATCCTTCGGGTCGATGATTTCGTATGTCGACACATTCTTCAGCACGCCGTCCTGATGGATGCCGCTCGAGTGGGCGAAAGCGTTGCGTCCGACGATAGCCTTGTTGGGCTGGACGGGCATGTTCATCAGACTCGACACCATGCGGCTCGTGGGATATATCTTGGTCGTGTTGATGTTGGTCTCGATGTCGATGTTCTTGTGACACTTGAGAATCATGGCCACCTCCTCGAGCGACGTGTTGCCGGCCCGTTCGCCGATGCCGTTGATGGTTACTTCGACCTGACGCGCCCCGTTGAGCACACCGCTCAGCGTGTTGGCCGTGGCCATGCCCAGGTCGTTGTGGCAGTGGGTGGAGAGAATGGCGCGTCCGGCGGACAGTCCGTCGACATGCTCCATGAGATACTTTATCTTCTCGCCATATTCCGCCGGCAGACAGTAGCCGGTCGTGTCGGGGATGTTTATCACCGTCGCTCCTGCCTTGACGACGGCCTCAACCACGCGGGCCAGATATTCGTTGTCGGTGCGTCCGGCGTCCTCGGCATAGAACTCGACGTCCTCCACATAGCGGCGGGCATACTTCACGGCGGCCACTGCACGCTCGATGATTTCCTCGCGGTTGCTGTTGAACTTATACCTGATGTGCGAATCACTCGTACCGATGCCCGTGTGTATGCGCTTGTGCTTTGCGTAGCGCAACGAGTCGGCGGCCACGTCGATGTCCTTCTCCACGGCGCGTGTCAGGGCACAGATGGTCGGCCACGTCACGGCTTTGGATATCTCTATCACCGAATTGAAGTCGCCGGGGCTCGAGATGGGAAATCCCGCCTCAATCACGTCGACGCCCAGCTGTTCGAGCTGGCGGGCCACCTGAATCTTCTCAACCGTGTTAAGCTGGCATCCCGGCACCTGCTCGCCGTCGCGCAGCGTTGTGTCAAAAATAAACAGTCTGTCGCTCATATTTCTTAATTCACTTATAATTTTTTTCTTGTTCCGTTTCGGACGAGACATCCGACCTTGACTAAAAAAAGAACCTTCCCCACAGTCGAAGTGAGAAAGGTTCAATATCTATTGTCACGCATAGCTACCGACACACATTTTCACTTCCGCCCACTCGTTGCAGTCGGATAATATTGATGATGTGTAGCAGACCGGTGTATGTCATATTCTCGTCGTATATTCGTTTTATTCGGCTGCAAAGTTAACCATTTATTGCCGAACAAACAAATAAACCGTAAGTTTTTTAGCCTAAAATCTTTCAAAAACTAACAAAACAGCACCAAAACACGAAAAAAGTATCAGCACAAAGGACATCGGGACACGCTTCATCCGGCACTCTCGGGCGACGGTATGCCGTCGGTGCCGGCTCGACACGACGACGCGCCAGGACATGTTTGTAAACATTGTTGCAGAAAAAATCATGACAAACGAAAATCGCGGAAATGGTGCCGGAAGGGCGAAAAAGGCCCTAAAAAAGTAAGAAGAAGCCCCCTCCGACTCCCCCAAAGCGGGAGTTTGGGATGCCGTAAGGCCCCCGCGGCCCTTCATTTTTGAAAAAGTCGGCGAGTTTTCGATTGCCGGAAAAGGGCAAAAAAGCGGGTCTTGTCGAGCAACGGCGGCCCCGTTACCTTGCAACGGCGTGCTCCTTGCATTGCAACGAGGCTGCCGTTGCAATGCAATAGCGGCCCCGTTGCAGAGCCGTAAGGGCCTCGCGGGAAGCCCAAGCTCCCCCTTTGGGGGAGTCAGAGGGGGCTGACTGTTTATAAACAACTGAGTGCCAGTAGTTTACAAAACCAGCATTTTCCCATCAAAAAAACGGGCGCGATTTTGTCCTTCGCGAGATTTGAAAATTCGGAGGCGCGGCGGATTTTTTTCAGAAAGTGGGGCAAAATGAAAGCGTCCGGATGCCGTTTCCGGCTCTTTTTGTCGGAATTTTTCAGAAAACGCAGAAAAACAAATCACCCTCCATATCAACCGACAAGTATGGTCGCGCCACTACTTGTCAGTTCACTTGCAGAACCAGTTGAGGAAGCCTTTAAGTGGGGCACCCCCCCTCCGAAGCTACTCTCTGCACACATCTTTATCCCGGGTTTATACTAACATAGCATGCTCATTTGGACGTCTTTATGTGTGGTAATCGCACTCCCTCCTTCGCAAGGAGGGGTTAGGGGTGGTTGATGATAACTTGTTGAAAATCATTATTTTGAATGACTGCGAATGACTAACCACCCCTAACCCCTCCTTGCGAAGGAGGGAGTGCGATTACCACACATAAAGACGCCCAAATGAGCTTGTCACGTTGTTTCCAATAAGACAAAAAAATGTGTGTAGAGAGTAGCTTCACAAGGAGGGGAGTGAGTTCACCTCTTCCCCCTCTCACATCGCGCAAAATGAGATTTACCACGCAAATCACATCGATTTCGGTTTTTTTGCGTACTTTTGTAACCGTAGCAACACTTCAGACCGGAAGCGGACTACACATTATTATATATAATACATATATTATCATAACCATGAGGGTGTTGCAGAACCCGCAGAGGAGGCCTTTAAGTGGGGTATTCTCACTCCCCTCCTTCGCAAGGAGGAGTTAGGGGTGGTTGGACAACAACTCTCTGAAAATAACAGCATCGGATACCGGGGGCGAGACAAACCACCCTACCCCCTCCTTGCAAAGGAGTGAGAACACCCCACTTAAAGGCCTCCTCTGCAAGTTCCGCAACACCATCTGCCGCAAACCGTAAGAACATGGAAGAAATCGTAAGACAAGACCTCCGTCGCTATCTGACCTCCATAGGCGAGGTGGACGAACGTCTGCCGGAATGTCCCGACGTCGAAGAGATGTGGGAAAAGACAGGCCGGGCGTATCTGCCGGACGGCATACGCGAATTTGCAGCCTACCCGACAGTGTCGCTCGGATGGATGATGTATGTCGGTATGGCCGTCGCACAGCTGTGGGACACTGAGTGGGAGATATACTCAAAAGTCGACGACCTCTACGTCTATCTGAGGGACAAGCGCGGATATGACCGCATGGACGAATATATCCGTGAGGACATCCTGCGGCTGAGTGGCGACGACTATAAGGCAACGGAAAAACTGGTCGGCGAGTGCGCCTCGCGCGTCCACAACATGCTGCTGCACCACCACGTGGAACCGGGCACGTCGGAGGCTTTCCGAGCCTACGTGGCCTGTCTCCACCAACTCTATCTCATGGGCGCCGCCGTCCAGCTTCACCGCATGGGCTACCGCATGACGCCGCTCGGATGACATACCTGAACGATACACACCGACTACCACCCGAACAATCATGACCAGACAACTCACATCCCTTCTGCTGCTGCTCATCGCCTACGGTGCGCCGGCACAGACATTCACCACGGAACAAATCATGTCCGACGCCGAAAAAGTGGCCGGATATTTCATCAGCAACTATCCTGACGTGGGCGCCGACAGCTATGTCGACGGCAAACGACGCAACAGCAAGATATGGACACGCGGCGTGTTCTACGAAGGACTGCTCAACATCTACCGCGAACAGCCGCGGGAGGAGTGGCTGAAATATGCCGTCGACTGGGGCAACTATCACAACTGGATCAGCAGTTCGGACAGTGAGGCCCGCCGACACAATGCCGACTATCAGTGCTGCGGACAGGCATATCTGCAACTCTATCTGATGGACCCGGCCGAGACCGTACGCAAGGAGCACATCAAGATGAGGATCGACGAGATGATGGCTACCGGCAAGGTGGACCATTGGTACTGGATAGACGCCATCCAGATGAGCATGCCCGTCCTGGCCCTGTTGGGCGACATCACGGGCGACGAAAACTATTGGGACTACATGTACAGGGCATATCAATACACCCGCGACAAGCACGGCGGCAGCAAGAAAGGCGGTGGCCTGCCCCTGCTGAACACCGCCACGGGACTGTGGTATCGCGACTATCAGTTTGACCCGCCCTATCGTGACCTCACCGAACCGGACAAGGACTGCTACTGGAGCCGCGGCAACGGCTGGGTCTACATGGCCCTGACCCGTGTCATGCAGTTTACACCCGCCACGGAGAGCCACCGCGCCGACTACGAAGCCGACTTCCGGCTCATGAGCGAAGGGCTGCTCGGATGTCAGCGCGAGGACGGCTCGTGGAATGTCAGTCTGGCAGCACCGACCAACTACGGCCAAGAGGGCAGCGAAGGACCGGAAATGACGGGCACGTCACTCTTCGTCGGAGGCATGGCCTACGGCGTTCGCACGGGACTTCTCGACAGCGCCGTCTACATGCCGGCCATCCGCCGCGGCTGGGAAGCCATGCACAGAGCTGTCCACGAGGACAACGGGCAGGTGGGCTGGCTGCAGGGGACAGGCTCCAAACCGGAGGACGGAGGCGTCATCACCTACAACTCCATACCAAACTTTGAGGATTTCGGCTACGGCTGCTGGCTCTGGGGAGCCGCCGAGACACACGCCCTGGCAGCAAAAATAGAGGCAGAAGCCGCCGGCATCACGGAGATACGCCACTCCCCCACCCCGACCGACACCTACTATGACCTCTCCGGCCGACGTGTCACCACTCCCGTCCGAGGCCGTATCTATATACACAACGGGAAGAAGGAGATAAAGAATGAAAAGTGAAGAGTGAAGAATCACCAAACAAGGTCCATCCGACATTTGGAGTACTCCGGTAGGGTCGCGACCTGTCGCGACCGCCTCCTTGCCACTTGGTTATCATGTAACCTTCTAAAATAAATTCACGACCGCCTCCTTGCCATTTGGCCTAACTGCCTAACTGACCATGTATATACGCCGGTCAGACCATGTAAAACTGTTGACTCGGAGGCGGTCGCGACGGGTCGCGACCCTACCTGAGCATGTTTAAAAGAAGAATAAAGAAGAAAAAAACGGAGAAAGACAAAAAATAATCGCCAAAACATTTGGCCGTTTCACAAAAACTTCCTACCTTTGCAACCGCTTACGACAAGCTAAGGGCGCTTAGCTCAGTTGGTTCAGAGCGTCTGCCTTACAAGCAGAGGGTCGGGGGTTCGAATCCCTCAGCGCCCACACAAGAAAGTCCTATCATTCCACTCCGGATGATAGGACTTTTTCGTATATACGTGTCTTGCCGGAACAGACACGTTTTTGGGGCTCAGCGGATTTTCGGCTCAGCGGATTTTCCCGGTTGGCGAAGGAAATGTCAAGAGTATAGTGTTGCCAGTCTGAATATGAAGAATTTGATATCTCCTACTCCTCGGAACGGAGTTCTAAAAGCTTTGATTTTGGCATTGAAGGATTCCGCCGATGCATTGGTAAGCCTCCGTTCGAAATAGTTTATTATTGTGGTGTTGTGGTTCTCGAAGGTCTCCAGTACTTTGTTGAATTCATTATTTCCGAAAGCTTCCACTTCATTGTACCATCTGGCGAGATTCAGTCTGGCGACTGCGGCTGAAGTTTTCTCGTTGAATATATCCACAAGCTTTAGAAACAGTCCATATGCCATTTCCAGATCGGGGAATTTCGTGAACAATATCCGGGCTCGTATTCTCTGCAGCTCGTTCCATTTTGATTTGTGTTTGAGTATGATATGTCGGCTGCGTGCCATAATCTGCGGCATAGTTTCGCCATTCTCCATCCTCTCGGGTTCCCATTGTCCGATTAGATTGCGTTCTTCTTTTGACTTTGCTGACATGTCTTATACATGTCTTATAGATGTCTTATAGTCACTCCAGATTCATTTATTCTGTTAATTGTCCGATTATTAGGTTTTTTCTTCGTATCTTTGCAACCTTAACAAGAAGTGATAGAAAATACGAGATTAATCAAATTCATAACTTATGACAGATTTTTTTGGAAGTTTCCTGAAGCGCGTATACATGTCCATCAGCACATTTGCCGTTCTCTTGATGTTCGGACTACAGTCGTCATACGCATCTCCGCAATCAAAGGAACTTCTCATCATCAACTCTTACAACGAGAGTGCCCCGTGGGTGCAAGACTATATCACGCCTTTCATGCTGAAAGCGGCCAAGACGGACGGACTCAACTGCAACATGGTCCACATGAACAGTACGCTCATCCGCACGGACTCCATGTACAGCTCGGTTGAAGAAGGCATATTCAACCGCTTCAAGGACAACCACCCGAGCTATCTCGTGCTGATAGGCAAGATGGCTTTCTCCCTCCGTGACCGCATAAAGTCGGAATGGGGCGACATCCCCATGCTGGTCCTCGGCTCCAGCGACAAGATAGGGATAGACGAGAAATATCTCACCGGCGACACGTCCTATCTGGATTCGAAGCAGATCTCCCTGTCAGACATAAGGAGCCAATACAATTTCACTTACATCGAGATTCCCGACTTGTATAAAGAGACCATCGACATGATGGTGCAAATGCAACCGGACATGAAAAAGCTCGTGTTCGCATCCGACGACCTTGTGACCAACATGGAGTTGGACAAGAATATCAAGGAGTATCTCTCGACGACATATCCGAAGTTGGGATACGAACATCTGGTGGCGTCCGAGACGTCCCGCAGGGACATGCAGCAATATCTGCTGTCAAAGGACCTGAGCGTAGGCATCCTGCTGTCGTCGTGGTATTATTCACGTCCGAGCGCGTTCGGCTTTCCGATGCTTGTGACGGGCGACTTCAATCTGATATCAACATCTCCCCACCCCATCTTCTCCCTGAAGGAAAACTATCTCGCCGCAGGAGCCATCGGAGGATGCTTTGCGGAACGCAATTCGATACTGGCCCACTGCATGTCGGTGCTCCAGGTGATGCTGACAAGCGGCAATATGCACGACTTGCCGTTCGCCTATCATTCAAAAGGCATCAGAATAGTCGACTACGAACGCCTCAAAGCATCCATGATCCCCGAGAGCAGCTGTCCCGAAGACACTCTGTTCATCAACAAGCCGAAGACTCTGTGGGAACTCTACAGCTGGCAGATCGTGCTTGTGGGAGTCTTACTGTTTGCCATCATGTGTCTGTTTGGTGCCTTCATCATCTTCCAGCGCAAGCGCATGGCCTATATGGCGGCACGCAACAAGCTGATGGAAAACATGCCTGTGTCCTACATGACGGGAAAGATCGTCACCGACAAGAGCGGACATGTCACGGACATCGTCTTCACCGCGGGCAATCGCAAGGCCGACACCCTTGTGACGAGAAACACGGACAACGCCGACATCAACAGGCTGTTTGACAAGACATACATACTCAAGGAAGTCGAGAAGCTGCTGAACACCAAAGAAAACGTCATTTTCACCTACTACTTCGTCAAGACGGATTCCTACTACGACTTCCGTATATGCCAGACACTGAGCGACGACGAAGTCGAATTCTTCGGTGTCGACGTCACCGACAAGGTGAAATCGGAGAAGTCACTGAGCGAGACGACCAAGACTCTGGAAGTGACACTGTCCGTCGCACACATCATCCCGTGGAAGTGGGACCTGAAGAAGCGTATCATAGCCTGTGAGGCAAACCGGATACTGCAGCACATGAACTTCCCGAAACACTCCGAATCGACATTGGAGACCAAGATCGTGGAGGAGGACGAATACTTCAAGCGTATCCATCCTGCCGATGTGGAAGCCGTCAAAAAGATATATGAGGAGTTCCGCAACGGCACGACGCAATATGCAAAAAGCGAATTCCGTATCGTCACCGAAAATAACGGCAGACAGATCGTCGACTGGATGGAGGTCAACGCCTCTATCTCAAAATATGACGACGACAACAGGCCGGAAGAGCTGATCGGCTCGCTGCTCCTCATCACAGGACGCAAGAGACAGGAAGCCAGCCTCATCGCGGCCAAGGAAGCGGCAAAAGAATCCGACCGTCTGAAGTCGGCCTTTCTCGCCAACATGAGCCACGAGATACGCACGCCGCTGAACGCCATTGTCGGATTCTCCAACCTGCTCGCCATAACAGACGACAAAGAAGACCGCAACAAGTTCATCAACATCATCGAGAAGAACAACGACCTGCTGTTGCAGCTGATCGGCGACATCCTCGATCTGGCAAAAGTGGAAGCCAACACATTGGAGTTCACCTACAAACCCACAGACCTCAACGTCCTGATGCACGACATCGAGATGTCCGTGCAGGCCAAGGTGCAGAACGGCGTGGCGCTCAACTGCGTGAAAGGCTTGGCGGAATGTCAGATCGAGACCGAACCCACACGCCTGACGCAGGTTCTCATCAATCTGATCACAAACGCATGCAAATTCACAGACAAGGGCAGCATCACGTTCGGATATGAACTCCAGGGTGAGGACACGCTCTACTTCTTCGTGCGCGACACCGGCTGCGGAATATCCAAGGAAGGACAGGCACGCATCTTCCAGCGATTCGTCAAGCTCAACGAGTTCGCTCAGGGCACGGGACTCGGACTGTCCATCTGCCAGAACATCATAAACAAGATGAAGGGCACCATCGGAGTCAAATCGGATGGCGAAGGCAAGGGCAGCACGTTCTGGTTTACGATACCCTATCTGCCGACCGTCATCAAGAAGGAAGATGACAGCGCCGGAGAGTCAAAGGAATTTATCGAGCGCGACAAGGTGACCATACTGATAGCCGAAGACAACGAGAGCAACTACATACTGTTTGAATCCCTGCTCGCCTCACGCTACAAACTGATACATGCGTGGGACGGCATCGAAGCCGTGGAACTCTACAAGGAACACAACCCGCAGCTCATCATCATGGACATAAACATGCCACGCATGGACGGCTATGAGGCGACTCTCGAAATCCGCAAGCTGTCCGCCAACGTGCCCATCATCGCCGTGACGGCCTACGCATACGCCTCCGATAAGGATAAAATACTGGAAAACGGTTTCAACAGCTACGTGTCAAAACCAATCGACGCAAAGGAACTCAACGAGAAGCTGAAATCGGCGCTCACGTCCCACTTCATTTTCCTGTGACACCGGAGCCGCCGCGGCAGCGGTTGTGAACATATCATAAAGTTCGCCGGCTACAATCCCGATCTGCCTCATATCGGATTTGTAGCCGGCGTTTTTCAGTAGTCGGTCAAAAGGGTTTTACAGCGCGCGACCCACCTGTTCGGCTATCTGGCCGTGGCCTTTCACGGTCGGATGGCCGCTCTTCTTGTCGATGGCCTTCAGTTCGATACACGGGATGTCATAGTGTTTGCACACGGTTTTCGCCGATACGGCAATCTCCTCCCGCAGCCCGTCGTTGAGGATGAAGTATATCTCTGTCGACGGATAACGGTCCTTGACGTAACGCAGCAGACGGGCCATAGCCGGACGGAAAGTGTAGAGTTCGGCTTCCGTGATGTTCTCATACTTGTAGTCTCCCACGGGTGCGCCGGCCCAACTGTCGTTGGTGGCACCGAAGATGAAGATGATATCGGGACAGCCGAGGTCGTCCATGCGCGTGATGAACGAACGGTCGCGATAGTCGCTGCCGCGGTAGCCGCGGTTGCAGATGGTCGAACCGGAGAAGGAGTTGTTCTGACACAACCGCCAGCCGCGCTCGCTGATGAGACGGTGCCACCAGGTCTGCCGGACGTCGCTCACGTCGGTGTTCTTCAGGTCGGGCTTGGCGTAGTACCACGTGTGGTTGGTCCGTGGGGAAATGAAGCCCTCGAACGTGGAATAGGAGTCGCCAAGCACCGACACGCTCTTGGTCTGCGCCTGCATGCCGAAGCAGACAAGCACGAAGATTACTACTGCCGACAGACGCAACAATGGCGTAGGCAAAAGAGAACGACGGATGTTTCCGTCAGAGATTGCTGTAAATGTTGAAAACGCTTTCATAAACTTATTGTTTTTGTAACATATCTTTTTTTAATAATCCCCCTGTCACACCGTTACCCTCCGGTACAGATAAGGCACGGTGATGACCGCCAGCGTCAGCACTTCGGCCGCGGGGATGGCGAGCCACAGGCAAGTGGTTGCAAAAGTAGCAATTTATAGTTTAATAGGCAAAAAAATCCGGATATGTGCGGTCCATATCCGGATTATGGTTGTAAAAAGCGGAAGAGATGTTCCGAAACCAGACTTCATCAACGAGGCTGTGTCAAAATAGCAATACGAAAACTATATATTATTCAAACATCAGCGTCACCGTTCCTCCGTACTCACCCGCACACCAATGCGGCTGCGCCGACGGACCGTTAAGGTCGGAATAGTCAACCTTATTGCGCACGGCAGGAATATGCTTCAGTATGCTTATGCCGCTATCGGGCAGGCGATAAAGATAGTTGTCGCGGCCGTCGCGCGGCTGATATATGCCGACGTAGCCATCTGACGGAGGGTTTGTGATAATTATACTGCCCTCTGACGTGACGATGCGCATGCTGCGGACGCCGGCAAAATAGCCTTTGAACTCGGGATAGCAGAACGATTCGCCGGGCACGGGGTCGTTGTATTCCGTCCTCCAGCAGCCGTATTGCGGACCGTGCATACGGTTCTGCCATACACGGTGCGGGCCGAGTCCAAGCCACTCCTTGCTCCTTACCTCCGTTTCGGGATAGGAGAACATTATGCCGAGCAGGTCGACCACACCGTCGAAACCGTATCTGTAGTCAAGTCGTACACTGCCGTCGGCCATGAACGTCCACGAGACACTCCGCATATGGCCACCTTTATAGTTCACAGTGAGCATAGCGTCATGGACTGTGACGGTAGCCACCGTTGCCGAATCGTGGTATGTGACATAGTCGGTTGTTGCCAGCGCCTTCTTTCGGTCGAGCTTCGTCTTTCGATCGAGAGGCCGGTCGGCACGCCGTGCGGCAATCAGCCGCGGACCGTCTGAGATGCTGATATGGCGGCTACCCGTACTGACACACTTCAACAGGCCGTCTGTACGTGAGAACAGATACGTGCGGCCACAAGTACTTATAGCCAATGTGTCGCCAAAGCAAGCGGCAGAAACATCCTTAGCCGGCCGTAATTCGGTATCTGCTGCAGTGGTCAGAGGATATGTCCATGTGTAGAGACTGTCGCCACGCCAATCGGTCACAGTGAGGCTGAGCGCGTCGGCCGTCTCCGGAGCTGCAGCAAACGACACGCACGCGGAGTCGCGCGAAGCGGATTCGGGACAAGGCACACAACCTGATGCCAGCAACTCCACTCCACCGCCATTCCCCAACTTGGGCATACGCAGATAACGGTAATGCAGACGGCAGGTGCTGAGATTTAGATAGTCGTAATAGTTATGCAGCGTGACACGCCCGCTATCCGCCATGTTCACCGGGCCGGGCTGGATTGGACTCCAGATCTGCTTGATGGTATAATAACTTGCCTCCTTCTCATGATGCGGCCCGACAATACCGTCAGGTCCGAAACATTCCTTGGTATCGATAGCTCCATCACGGTCGGTACGCACCACGCCCTCGTCCACCAGCGCCCAAAGGAATCCGCCAGCACAGCGATCGCTGGTGGCCATCAGCTGCCAGTAGTCATGCAGTCCGGCACCCAATCCGCCGTCGTAGAGGCCATGAAGAAACTCCGTCGGCATGACTATGTCCGTGCCACCGAGATATCTCCTCATCTCGCTCCATGAGCGATAATGGCGCGTGTTGATACCATCACGTATCGACCACGGATATATTACGGTGCGGCGCTGTATGTCGTAGCGGAGAAAGTCCGCCTCCAGTTCATAGTTGAATCCGCCCTCGTTACCACTCGTCCATATCACCACCGACGGATGATTTACGTCGCGTGTCACCAACTCGCGCACCAGCCGCCGGCCTACGGTCGTCTTCTGCGGATGCTGCCAGCCGGTAAGTTCGTCAATGACATAGAGTCCGAGGCTGTCACATATATCATAAAACTCCTTGTCGGCAGGATAGTGGCTCAGCCGGACGGCGTTCATGTTCATGCTCTTTATCAGCAGTACGTCCTCCATGTTTTTCGCATAGCTCAGCGTACGGCCGCTCTCCGGACGGAAAGAGTGACGGTTTACTCCTTTCATCTTCACCCTCACGCCGTTGATGAAGAAGCCGTCGCCACGCCGCATCTCCACCGTACGGAAGCCAAACCGTTGGCTGTAGCGATGAATGACGCGCCCGCGGCGGTCTGCCAAAACAAACTCCGCAGTATAGAGATGTGGCGTCTCGGCCGTCCACAGTTTCGGATTCCCGCAACTCATGTCTATTCTGAGACTGTCGTCCACAGCCGGAACTATGCTTTCGGCTACACGTTGCCCATCGGCACCGGTAATGATGGTACACAAGGTAGAACCAGCCTTTGCGCCCGTGGTGAAACAATCGGCACGGAAACGCCCGTCCATGTCGGCGTCAATAGCCACGCGACTGATGCTCATCGCCGGGCGTGCCTCTATATATACAGGACGGATTATACCGCCGAAGTTCCAGTAGTCGCAGCGACGCTCGGCAAGATTCATGTCGCCGTCGGCACTCTCCTTGCTCACCGTCACCTCCAGAAGATTGTCCCTTCGGCCAAATTTCACCAGTTCCGTGATGTCGTAGCGGAACGGCGAGAAACCTCCCTGATGCACGTCACCAGCCGGCAGGCCGTTTATGCGCACCTCCGTGTCAGTCATGGCCGCCTCAAAGACAATCTCAATTTTACGTCCGCGCCACTCCTTCGGCAGCCGAAACGCATGACGATAAAGTCCTTTCTCGTCAGCAATGGGCGCCTTGCTGGGCTTTTTGTTCCACTTATTATATTCATATCCGTACTGATATGTGCCGAAGCCCTGCGTCTCCCAGCACGACGGCACACCTATCGTTGTCCACTCTCCGGAAGCGCGCCCGCCGGTGCAATAAAAGTCCCATGCCACCATGTCGTCGCATCCGTGCCCCGACAGATACATCGTCTCTGTCTCCTGAGCGCATCCGCTCTGTACGGACAGCGCGCATGCAACGACCGTCATGGCTGTGATGATAAACTTTCTGCTTGTCATTTACAATTAATATATTAATGACCGTTGTTCCCTAAGCCATCCTTACTCCATCAGCGAGCGCAATGCCGCAGCCCCCTGATGGTTGATGTCGGCGTCAGTGAGTTCGTCGAGATAACGCTGCGAGCGCTCCATGTCGCCCAAACCGCGATAACCGAGGGCCAGCATGTAGAGGCAGTGGATGCGGTTGCGGGCGTCGAGCGAGTCCTCCCAGATGAGCAGGTCGGGCAGCGAAACGGCGAAATAGTCCATCACCTGCGGCTCGAAGATATGGTTGCGGCCGTAGTTAACGAGGCGGTTGAAGCGGCCGTTGGCCTCGTCGCGGCGTCCGAGACGGATGAGGGCGAGACCCTGATAGAATATTTTGTCGGGCTTGGCATCGTTGTAGTACATCGCGGCGGCGGGCTCCTGCGGGCCTTCCGTGGCCAGCGTCCACCAGCGGCGGGCGGCCTCCTCGTCACCCTGATCGCTCATGGCGCAGCCCAACAGATAGTGGAAATCATTCTCCTGAGCACCGTGCAGCTTGCCCTCGCCCAGATGGTGAGGATATTCGAGACACTCCATGAGCAGCTTTTCGGCGCGCGCGGGTCGGTCGGCAATCAGCGCCTGCTTGGCCAGCTCCACGCGACACGTCTGATATTGCGCCGAGACCTTGCCTTCGCCGCCCTCCCACGGATGGAAGACATGACCGTCAATCAGCTCCATCGCCTCCTCGTAGCGGCCCAGCTGGTTGAGCAGCGTGGCCTGTTCGAGCACGAGGTCGTCACGTCCGGCGACAATGTCGGCATGCTCTTCGAGCAGCGCGAGACGCTCCGCGTGCGGCCGTTGCATGCGGCGGTAGAGCTGGTCGAGCTCCATGAGGATGCGCGCATCGGTAGTGTCGAGCCTGAAAGCGCGCTCCATATAGTCCACGGCCGTCGCCTTGCGGTCGAGCTTGTTGAAGTAGGCCAGCGCCAGATTGCGCCATACGGTGGGGAACTGCGGGTCGAGTCCGGCCGAACGGCTCCACGCCTTGATGGCCACGTCATACTGACGGCGGTCGTAGTAGAGACATCCGAGATAATAGTATGCGCGTGCGCCGAAGGGATTTTCCCGCGTTGCGGCGGTCAGGGCGACCACCGCCTCGGGTCGGTTGGGGAAGCAATAGTCCGACGGAGCGGCCTCGGCCTCAGCCCATCGACCCATATAATAATATGTCATGGGCGACACGGCTCCTTCTTCCTCAGCCATCTTCCATATCGCACAGGCCTCCTCGCGGCGTCCGGCAGCCATATAGTCGAGCGCAACCTCGTCGTAGTTGTGGGACGAGCGGCGGAGCATGGTGCGCATCGTGGCCAGTTCGGCGTCATCGCCTGTGACAAGCCAACACTCGTAGCGGCAGACATAGTTGAAGCGGTCGAACGCCAGCGACTCGTCGATGAAGCGCAGACGCTCCTCCACCGTATAGCCGGCAAGGCGCATGATGACAGCCCGCAGCGCGCGGCACTTATGATTGTGCCAGTTGGCGGTCAGGCAGCGGTCTGTCTCGTCCAGCGCGTCGGCCAGCCGACCCTGCGCCAGCGAGATCTGAGCGGCCTCGAAATAGCCCGCGTCGGCCCACGCCTTGTTCCACGTCGACTTCCAGAAACGCTCGTAAGCCTCATCGAGCCGGCCCTGATACTTGAGCGCGAGACCGAGGTTATATATCGGTTCGCCGTCGTAGGGATTGGGATTGCGGCGCGTTATGACGGCCACGGCGCGGCGCAGGTATTCCTCGGCACGTTCGAAGCGTCCGCGGCGCAGATACCACAGTCCCATCGCGTTGCAACAGCGGTAGTCCGCCGGGTCGCGGCGCAGTGCCTCCTCATAGTAGTCCGTCGGGCTGTATGTGGCGTGGCGGTACTGCTCCAGATGCTGTCCGGTGAGATAGAGCTGCTCCGTTGTCTTCACGTCCTGCGGCAGCTGCGCGGCCTCGGCTGCGGGCGGAATGGGACGGATGTCGTCGGGCTCGGGAGACCATTTAAGTGAAGAACGAAGAGAACCCTCTTCACTTATCGTAACTTCGATATTCTTGATGAGGAAAGAAGTTGCTGCCGCCGGAGTATTGGATTCTTCACTCTTCACTCTTCCCTCTTCCCTCAAAGATATCGTCTCGTCGAAGACTATTTCGGGCGAGAGGTCGAGAGTATTGTCATAGAAGACCGTTCCGTCGACGGTGGAGCGCAGGACGATGCGGGTGTGCTTGCGCGAGGTGGCCATGAGGCGGATGCGCACGCTGTCGGCAGCGGCCGGTTCGACGTTGAGGATGTAGTCGCGCGAGGCCTGTTTGACCATGCCCAGCTCGCGATAGGGCATGAAATACTGCGTAAAGCGCTTCTCCTCGTATGGCATCAGCCACGTGAAGTCAGGCTGGTTCTCGGTATATACGCCCGCCATCAGCTCGATGTAAGGCCCGTCGGCGTCGGTCAGGTTGCGGTCCCAGGCGCGGCCGAAGTCGCCGTTGCCCCACGTCCACTGCTTCTTGCCGGGCGACAGATGGCGGCTGGCCACGTGGAGCATGCCCGCGCGAGTGTCGTTCTCATAGCCGCCCTCGAAGTCATAACGGGAGTTGACGCCCATATACGACGTCGGCACCTTGATGTTGCGGTAGTTGGATATGTCGACGCCGGCCGAATAGTCCATCTTATAGTATGTGCCAGTGGCGATGGGGAAGCTCGACACGGCGCGCTTGCCGTGGTCGAACACGGCGTTGATGTCGGGCGGGAAGACGCTCTGATAGTCGTCGTTGACGGCCACGGCGGGGTTGGCCCACCACAGGAACGTCTGCGGCATGTCGGTGCGGTTGTAGAGCACGCCGCGTATCTCAAGATAGGCGCAGCCCGGACGCAGCGTAAATCCGGCCATGCCCTTCTGGTGTGTCATGCGCTCCATCTCGTTGACCCACACCGTCACGGAGCCGTCGGCATGTTCCTCTATCGTCGAGTCGACGGGCAGATAGGTCGACGGACGGTGATGCTGCGGCCAGTTGAACTCGATGCCGCCGCTGATCCACGGTCCGGTCAGACCGACCAAGGCGGGCTTGATGACGTGGTTGTAGTAGACGAAGTGGCGCTGACGGATCTTGTCGTAGGCCATCTGCACACGTCCGCCCAATTCGGGAAGTATCATCACCTTGATATATTCGTTCTCGAGCCAGATGGCGTGATATTCCTCGTCGGTCTTCTCGTCGCTGATGCTTTCTATCACGGGATACGGATAGACCGCTCCGCTCGAGCCCTGATAGACTCTCTTTTCGAGAAATATAGGATTCTTCTCAGGTTGTCCGATTCCGTATGTCGGGATGACAACCGTCTCTCTCCATGCTTTTACCATATTGTGAATGTTGAATGTTGAATTACGAATGTTGAGTTGTCGGCCTGCGGCCGATTATGAATTATTGAATTATGAATTGTCCGGCCGGGCCGCGGCATGTCGTCATTCGAGCCGTTTTCCCTTTGTCTCCGGCAGTCGGAAGATGAAGAACAGCAGTCCCGAGAAGCATATCGCGCTGTAAAGCCAGAACGTGCCGCTGCTGCCGAGCGAGGCGTTGAGCGACGGGAAGGAGAACGTCAGCGTCGTGCATCCCGTCCAGAGGGCAAACGTGCAGGTGGCCATAGCCACGCCGCGGACTCTCGTGGGGAATATCTCGGAGAGCAGAACCCACGTCACCGGACCGAGCGACATGGCGTAGCAGGCTATCGCCGCCACGACGAGCACGACCATGAAGAAGCCTGTCACGTGCAGATAGTAGCACGTGCCGAGGATGAGATAGAGCACGCCGAGACCTCCCGCACCGAAGAACATCAGCGAACGGCGGCCCCAACGGTCGACCGTATAGATGGCGACAATGGTGAAGATGACGTTGGCCACGCCCGTTATGACGATGTTGAAGAGCACGTCGCCCACGCTGTAGCCGGCGGCGGAGAATATCTCCTGAGCATAGTTGAAGATGACGTTTGTGCCACACCACTGCTGGAACACGGCGATGAAGACGCCGAGCATGAGCACCGGAGCGTAACGGCGGGAGAACAGGGAGCCGAGTCCGCCGCTCTCACCGTCTTCGACAGATGTCGCCCCGCGCATGGCCTCGACCTCACTGCCGGCATAGTCGGCTCCACCGATGTGCATCAGCGTCACCCAAGCCTTGTCTTCGCGGCCGTGGAGCATCTGCCACCGCGGACTCTCGGGTATGAGGAACGACAAAAAGAGGAACGCCGCGGCGGGCAGAGTTTCGGCCCAGAACATCCAGCGCCAGCCCATCTGGCCGTTCCACGAGGCGACGATGTCGGCCTCGGTATAGCCGGCCGGCACGGGCTCGGCCAGCAGCCAGTTGACTATCTGCGCACCGAGTATGCCGAGCACGATGGTCATCTGATTGAGCGAGACGAGCCGCCCGCGGACCTGTGCGGGCGAGATCTCGGCGATATACATCGGCGAGAGTGCCGAGGCTATGCCGATACCGACGCCTCCGATGAAGCGCGCTATATTAAATAAGGTGAAGTCGCTCACCGCCCCGGTAGCCACGGCCGACAGTGTGAAGAGCATGGCCGAGATGACGAGCAGAGGCCGGCGCCCGTAGCGGTCGGCCATGCCGCCGGCCACCATAGCGCCCACGAGACAGCCCACGAGGGCCGTCGACATGGCCACGCCCTGCATGACGGGGTCCGCGGATATGCCGAAGAAAAGTTCGTAGAAGGGCTTTGCTCCGCCGATGACCACCCAGTCGTAGCCGAAGAGCAGGCCGCCCATCGCCGAGACGAGGCAGATGAAGTTGACAAACGTCTTGTTGTAATCGTTCATAACGTGTTCCGTTTTAAAGGTTAGTGGGTGCAAAGATAGACAGTTTCACGGAAGGCCCAAATAGAAAATAAGGAAGAAAAGATGGACTATCTTATGGTTTCCGCCTGACGATGGATGTACGGGGAGGCATGGTCATGGTTCTTCCGGCATCCGGAATACAGGATAGGGTCGCGACCCGTCGCGACCGCCTCGTGGCTTATACAACCGGACAATCAAATCTGTTGGCATGGAGGCGAGGGTGTTGCAGAACTCGCATGAAAGCCTTTAAGTGGGGGTAATCTCAGTCCCCTCCTTGCGAAGGAGGGGTTAGGGGGTGGTTAGTCATCCATTATTATCCAAAGCAATGATTTTCATATAGTTATTGTTTAACCACCCCTAACCCCTCCTTCGCAAGGAGGGGACTAAGATTACCCCCCACTTAAAGGCTTCCATGCGAGTTCTGCAACACCCTCCTACCATTCACTCCAAACACCGGAAGAACCGGCTTTCATGCTTGAAATTGAAAATCTTGGGAGTTTCTGATTGAAAATCTTGGGAATTTTGTATATTTGCGTTAAAAACAAGACATCATAATTAACAAATAGCATGAACCTGAAAGACGGATTCAGCGGCGAGCGCTCCATCGTGCTGCCGCAGATGATAGTGGACATGGAGCGGGAAGACCCGTTGGCGTCGAGCCTCTATGTGACCGACATCGGATATTATCCGCATGCCGGAGGCCACCGCCGCGAGCGGACTGTGCCCATCGACCAGCACGTGCTGATATATTGTGCCGACGGTGCCGGATGGTACAGCGTCGACGGAAGCGCATACGAGGTCACGGCAAACCAGTTTTTCATCCTCCCCGCCGGCCGTCCCCACTCCTACGGGGCCGACGGCACCAATCCCTGGACAATCTATTGGGTCCATTTCACCGGCACCCACTCCGACTTCTACGCCCAAGGCGCCACCTGTCCGCAGGACGTGAGGCCGGGCGTCCACTCACGCATAAACTACCGCAACAACATCTTTGAGGAGATATTCAACACGCTCAACGCCGGATACAGCCTCGACAGCCTGCGCTATGTCTCGTCCATGCTCCACTACTATCTGGCCTCGATGCGCTATCTGAACACGTTCCGCAATGCCGCCCAGCGCATCGACGACGGCAATGTGGTAGCCGCGGCAATCCACTACATGGAGGAGAACATCGAAAAACGCCTCTCCCTCGACGCCATCGCACGCTATACGGGCTACTCTACGAGCCATTTTTCCACGCTATTCAAGCGCCAGACGGGCCAAAGTCCGCTCAGCTATCTTACAGGAAAGAAGATTGAGGAGGCCTGCCGCATGCTCGCCGAAACACCGATGCGCGTCAATCAGATATGCCACAAGGTGGGCTTCGACGACTGCTATTACTTCTCGCGGGTGTTCAGCCGCACGATGGGAATGTCACCGCGGGAATACCGCGAGAGGTCTAAGGGTTAAAGACGGTATCAGGTCCTCACACGCAAAGTAGATTCCGTCACCCGCAGGCGACGTTGTAAACATTGTTGATAAAAAAATCCGGACAAACGAAAATGTGAGTATTTTGACTCCGGAAAGCCGAAAAATCACGGTCGTCAGGCGACGGTCGTGCCGTGGCGGCCCCGCGAGGTTGCAACGGGGCCGCCGCGGGTCTGCAACGAGCGCCCCGTCGCACTCCAACGGGCACGCCGTTGCGACCCCGCGGGGCCGCAACGGCAGCGAAAAAGCAACGTTTTTGGCCCGAAAAAACCGCTTTTCGGCTTCAAAAAGTTGCACAGTTCGCAATTTTTTCGACCAACCGTCTCGCTGTCAGCCGGTTACACTTGCACGCGCTATTTTGCGATATTTGAGACCGATAACGGGTTTGTTTCAAAAGAATGGCAAAATGAAGGCGTTCAGAGGGCTTTTTTAACACTTTTTGTCCGCTATTTTCTGAATAGTTACTCTGAATCTTCGTCAAAAACAGTTGTATATCGATACGTTTCACAAACAAAGACAAGACTATGTCTCTACTGATTGATACCTGCGATATGGAAATCAGTTTCACCGCAAACGATGGTGTATCAAAATGACTACATTTTGATACACCATCATTTAGATTAAATAAAGAACGTATGATGGGGTTCCGTGACGGCTGTTACTTCACTATCACCTTGCAGGCTTCGCTGCCGCCTTTCCCGCTTTTGACTGAAACGACGTTAAGTCCGCGGCTCAGCATGGCAGCATTGACCTGCACCGTGTTCTGACCCGCAGGAACGGTCTGACGGAACACGGTCTGGCCTGCGGCGTTGTGGACAAACACCTCGCGGTCAGCGGCGTTGCCACCCACCTCGACGGTTATTGTCTCGTTGCGGTCAGCCACCGTGGGGTAGACCTTGGTCTTGATGGGCGCGCCCATCTGCCGGATGCTGCTGGCATTGCGTTCGATTTTGTAGAAAATGTTATAACTTGCCACAGAGATGCCGTTAGAAAGCTCATGCACAGCAAACCGCAGGTATCGTTTGTCGTTGATGGTAATCAGGTTTTGATAGGTGCTACCAGTCACCAGGTTGTTGCCGAAAGAGACGGTGCTCAGTGTAGCTCCGCTCTCTGAAATGACTTTGAAACCGGTTGCATAGATTGAGTAATATGTCTCATATCGGTCTATCTCACCGTCTCCGTCACGGTCATCTTTACGCACTTCTCCTTGCTGACGTGTTTCGAGGACGGGGCAGATATACTCGTAAGCCTCGTCGTTGTTGAACAGTGTCTGTGTGGCCAGTACGCACTCATCGCTGGACAGACTATTCTCGCAGTTTCCGATGCCCAACTTTATGAACGAATATCTACCGTTACCGTAGGCGTCGTACTCTTTTCTTTCGACCCAATTGTCACCGTACTCGGTTGTGTAGTTTTTGAACACCTGATATAGTCCGTTGGTAGTCAGAGCCCAAAAACGTGTCGGATATTTGCGGCCATACTTCCAATCGCTGTAGTAGAAGCTCGAGGGATTGTCGAAAGTGAAGAAATAGGTTGAGTCTTTCACTACTGACATGGAGTCAACACTGTATCCTTGGTTTGCGATGTACTGTTTGGCATCGTCGAGGGTCAAAGACGGTACTTCCCATTCCATTGCGTCGTAGCGATTGTAGCATCGGATAATCTCCGGTTTCTCTTTGATGAGTTTGTAGCCGCACACTGTCGGTGCCGTCGGATTCAGACTCTTCAGCTTGTTCAGTTCGTCATCGTAGATGTCGATACGCTCATTCACATCCCCGTCGTCTTCACAAGTAATGATGAATTTGGCTTTGCCGTCGGCCGAAAATTCTTTCGGGATGAAGCCTAACTCGTCAGCATTGACAGTCTTGCCGCTGTTGATGACTTGCGCATTGACGGCTGTTGAGGCCATGAGCATGGCCAACAAAAGTGTTGATTTTTTCATTTGGATGATGGTTTAATAAAAAAGACGTGCACCATTCTGTTGCCTATCACCCATTCAGGTTACCGCCAAGTGACCTCGTTACACGACAAGCACAAAACAGTTCACGCCTTACCGGCGTGAACTCTCAGTCTGCTTGCTCTCATGTAACAAATATTGGCGGTATTCGATGGGTGAGAACAAGAGCTAAAAGCTCAACATCAATATGTTAGTTCTAAAGGTTCTGAATGGAAACACGCGCTTTGGTTTGTTAATATTTACTTGTTGTTTCTCGTTGTGATTTGTCGCCCGAGAGTTGCTACGGGCTGTCCCACGGGCGTCAGTCGTTTCATGATGCGGTGTCGCTGTCGGGCCCGGAATATGACTCCGGCCTCGTCATCAAACCGCACTTACCATTGCGCTGTTTCTCGATTTCTGTTTTTCTTACCTCCTTTTCTAATTGTTTCTACTCTGCCGGATGCCGTTTTGTGGCGTCAGCCACACCTGCCGTCCGGCCGTTATTGTTTTTGCAAAGGTAATCAAATAAATCAAAAATGCGCAATTTAGCCCCAATATTTAGCTCAGGTAAAGCCTGGCAGCGTGAAGAAAGATTAAAGTTTGTTTTGTTATACGAAATATTTGACGTACCTTTGCGACTCATTTTTCAGAATAACGAATTATTATCGGTCAAATGAAAGCATTTGTATTTAAACCGAAGTTGATTTCAACTTTGAAGAGTTACAACCGTAAAACCTTTATGGCCGACCTCATGGCCGGCATCATCGTGGGCATCGTGGCACTGCCGCTGGCCATCGCTTTCGGTATCGCCTCGGGAGTGACACCGGAGAAAGGCATCATCACGGCCATCGTCGCCGGACTGATCGTCTCCGTCTTCGGAGGCAGCCGCGTCCAGATCGGCGGCCCCACGGGAGCGTTCATCATCATCATCTACGGAATCATCCAGCAGTACGGCATCGAGGGACTGACCATCGCCACGCTCATGGCCGGCGCCTTCCTCGTCATGTTCGGCCTCTTGCGACTGGGAACCATCATCAAGTACATACCCTACCCCATCGTCGTGGGATTCACGAGCGGTATCGCCGTGACCATCTTCACCACACAGATAAAGGACCTCTTCGGCCTGACGATGGACGAAGTGCCGTCGGACTTCATCGAAAAGTGGATAGCCTATGGCCGCAGCTTCGCCACCGTCGACCCGTGGAGCGCCGCCGTCGGCATACTGAGTGTGGCCGTGATAGCCGTCACGCCCAAGTTCAGCAAGAAGATACCAGGCTCGCTCATAGCCATCATCGTGATGACCGTGGCCGTGCTGCTGCTCAAGCAGATGGCCGGAGTGACCACGGTCGAGACCATCGGCGACCGCTTTGCCATCAGCAACGAGCTGCCCGAGGCCCACATGCCCGCCATAACATGGGAGACGATAAAGAGCCTTGTCTCGCCGGCAATAACGATTGCCATCCTCGGCGCCATCGAGTCGCTGCTCTCGGCGACAGTGGCCGACGGTGTCGTGGGCGACCATCATGACTCCAACACTGAACTCGTCGCACAGGGTCTTGCCAATCTGGCGTCGCCGCTCTTCGGCGGTATTCCCGCCACGGGAGCCATCGCACGCACCATGACCAACATCAACAACGGCGGACGCACGCCCGTGGCCGGCATAATCCACGCCGCCGTGCTGCTGCTCATCTTCCTCTTCCTCATGCCGCTGGCACAGTACATCCCGATGGCATGCCTCGCCGGCGTACTCGTCGTGGTGTCCTACGGCATGAGCGGCTGGCGCTCGTTCGCCGCACTGATGCGCAATCCGAAGAGCGATGTCAGCGTGCTGCTCATCACGTTCTTCCTCACCATCATCTTCGACCTCACCATCGCCATCGAGGTTGGCCTCATCATCGCCTGTCTGCTCTTCATGAAGCGTATGTCCGAGACCACCGATGTCAAGGTCATCTCCGACGAGATTGACCTCAACGACGAGGCTGACATGGAGGCTGGCAATCTGGAGCATCTCACCATCCCCGAGGGTGTGGAGGTTTACGAAATCAACGGTCCCTACTTCTTCGGCGCAGGCAACCGCTTCGAGGAGATAATGGCGGCCTTCGGCGATCGCCCGAAAGTGCGCATCATCCGCATGCGTAAGGTTCCGTTTGTCGACTCCACCGGCATCCATAACCTCTCCAACCTCTGCGAAATGAGCCGCAACGAGGGCATACAGATTGTTCTCTCGGGCGTCAACCCCAAGGTTGAAGCCGTCCTGAAACGCTCCGGCTTCAACGAACTGATCGGCAGCGAGAACATCTGCAACCACATCGACCTTGCGCTGGAACGGGCAAGGGAGATTGTGGGAGAATAAAAAGAGGATATATCAAAAAGCGAATGAAGCACACCGCAGGGGAATATCTGTACCCGTGGTGTGCTTCATTCGCGTTTTGACAAGTAAAGAGTCTGCAAGCAGAATGTGACTCACAGCACTTCTGTGCCTTTAACGGTATCATCTGCCGGCATCTCCGTGGCGTCAGAACTGCTCCAGCAGGCGGATGCGGCTTTCGGTGCTGGGATGGGTGCTGAAGAGCGAGCTGACCATGTTCATGAAGCCCTGAGACAGACTCTTCGGGTGGATGATGTACATCTGGGCTATGTCCTCGCGGTCGACGTGGCCGAGGCCGGGGTCGCCGGAAATCTTGCGGAGGGCCGAGGCGAGGGCGAGAGGATTGCCGCAGAGCTCGGCTCCGCCGGCGTCGGCCATGTATTCGCGCTTGCGGGATATGGCGAAGCGGGTCAGGAGAGTGAAGAAGTAGGCCACCACACTGCATATCAGACCGACCACGAGGACGACCATCATTGACAGACCGTTGCCCCGTTCGTCGTCGCGGCTGCTGCGGCCGCCACCTCCGAACCACATGGCGTGATACATCATGTTGACCGTCATGCTCATGATGGCCGAGATGATGCCGACGAAGATGATGCTGACGACGAGCAGACGTGTGTCGCGGTTGCGTATGTGCGTCAGCTCGTGGGCTATCACGCCGGCCAGTTCGTCGTCGTCAAGGACATCCATCAGTCCGGTGGTGACGGTGACGGTATAGCTGTTGCGGTCGATGCCGCTGGCGAAGGCGTTGAGCTGCGGGTCGTTGATGACATTGACTTTCGGCATGTCCATACCGCAGGTCATACAGAGATTTTCGACGATGTTGTAGACCCTCGGATTGTCGCGGCGCTCCAGCGGGCGTGCTCCGGTGGCCTGACGGATCATCGCCGTGTTGCTGAAGTAGGCTATCAGAAACCACAGGCCGACGCCTCCGATGACCCACGGTACGGTCTGGAGGAAATAGCCGTTGACGATGTCGGCGTTGAAGACGTTGACCATATTGCCCGCTGCGTCATAATAGTAGGTACCGAAGTAGTTGACGAGTGCGAGAAAGACCCATATCGTGCCGAGTATTATCAGCGGAAAGAGCGCCAGCAAGAGCATGCTGAGCATGTTGTTGCGGCGCACCTGAGTGTACATTCCTACGTATTTCATTGCTATAATATTCAAGCCACTCCAAAAATCCACCCCAACCCTCCCGAAGGGAGGGAGCCGGATATGCTTTGGTTGGTGAACCCATCCCCTACCGATGGGAGCCGGATATGCTTTTGTTGGTGGAATTTGGATGACTATTTTGATATATGTTTTTAAAGAATGGGAGCTAACAGGCGACCTCCATCAGAACGAGATTTCGGGTGCTTTGTCGAGCGTGGCACGGTCGGCCTGCGGTATCTCAAACATGGGTTCGCGACGGAATCCGAACATTCCGGCCAGGATGTTTGACGGGAATGTCTGGACGGCGTTGTTGAGCTCGCGCGTCGTCGAATTGAAGAAGCGGCGTGTGGCGGCCAACTTGTTCTCGACGTCGGAGATTTCGCCCTGAAGCTGGAGGAAATTCTGGTTGGCCTTCAGTTCGGGATAGGCTTCGAGCGACACGCGCAGTCCGGAGAGAGCGGTGCTCAGCGTATTTTCGGCCGCAATCTTGTCGTTGACCGTACTTGCTCCCATAGCAGCCGTGCGGGCCTCGGTGACGCGCATGAGCACTTCCTTCTCGTGGGTGGCATAGCCCTTGACCGTGGCCACGAGCTGGGGGATGAGGTCGTGACGCTGCTTGAGCTGTACGTCGATGTTGGCAAAAGCGTTCTCACGGTTGTTGCGGAGCTTGACGAGATTGTTGTAGATGCCTACGGCCCATAGAGCCAGAACGGCCACGACGACCAGGATGATGATTGTTGTTGTCATTGTTTTCTGTTGTTTTATGTGATTATTCTATCGTATGAATTGCAAATATAATGCTAAAATGCGACTTATGCATACATTTTAAGATTTTATCATTATCTTTTTGCTGTTTTGGGAAATCTGCGTCTTGCTGCCTTAACCATCCTTCATGAGGTATGCGCGGCGGCGCCCTCTTTGTTGCGGCGACATGTATGATATATGTTTACAAAATCGTGTTTGGGAAAATGCTCAAATCTTTGAGTTCCTAAGACCAAGGAGGGCCTTAAAGCCCAAAAGGCAGCCCCCTCTGACTCCCCCAAAGGGGGAGCCTGGGAGGCCGGAAGGGGCTTTAAGGCCCTTACGGCTTTCAGATTTTGCAAAAGTTGGCGAGTTTTTGATTGCTATTTTGAGGTCAAAAAGTGGGTTTCGTCGAGCAACGGGGCCCCCGCGGGGTTGCAACGAGCACGCCGTCATGTTGCAACGGCGGCCCCGTTGCAAGGCAATAGCAGCCCCGTTGCAGAGCAATAAGGGCCTTACGGGACCCCACCCCGGCCCTCCCCAAGGGGAGGGAGAGCTGACGCCATTCATAAGCACTTGAGTGACAGCGATTTGTAAAAACGGTGATTTTTCCGCCGAAAAAACAGTCCGATTTTGAGCTTCGTGAGATTTGAAAATTTGGGAGCGTGGCCGAAAAATTTTGGAAAGTACCCCTGAAAAACGGCGTTAAATTCAGAATTTTTCGGACAAAACGACAGACGGGACGGCCCGGCGGGCTGTCTCGTCGTCTGCGACACACCGCCATTGCCGACAACAGCCTGCGGCTGCTGACGGAAACAGTGTGTCAGGGGATATGAGTCTGATGCTATTTTTTCATCTGACGCATCACCTTGTCATAATATTTCTGTGTGCGTCGGGTGCTGTATCGCGGACCTCCGTTCCACGCACGGATGGCCTGCTCCACGTTGTTGGATGGGTTGGAATGGGACTGGATGAGGAGAAACATCTCCTTCGACTTGTCCACACTGAAACGGTCGCGCAGGGTGTAACGCTTGCTGCTACCGCGTTGGCGCAAAATCCGATTACACTCTTTCACCATGATGGGTGTAATCTGCATTGCTCCGCAAGAATTGCCGCTGACGGCTTTGGGATTGCCTTCGCTCTCGACCTGTATGATGGCCTCGATGACCGGGGACCAGTCGAAAGACGTTGAATGGGTTGCTTTGTTACCTGAGGCTGATGCCGTCAGATGGGTTGTTGTCAATAATAGAAATCCTAAGCATACAATCTTTACCAATCTATTCATTATTATATTATTTATGGAACTCTGGATGGCTGAATCCGCCATCCGTGACACCTCACCAATCAACACTACTGTTGAGCGTGTCGGGCTCCTGTTTCTGCTTCAACTATGGCTGTCTCACCGCGAGACGTTAGGCGCCATCTGTTGCTTATCGGCGGCAAAGGTACGAAGAATTATCGGATTGGCCAAGGATTATGTCAAAAATGTGATTGACGTACGCCATTACATGCTGTTGATTATCAATACTTTAACTTTTCAGACTGTAAAGTATTCTGTTTCCGGCGGCCCCTGCGACACTCCCCGGACAGCGGCGACAGACGGCCCGAAATAGCGGCCGGCAGGCGCTTTCGGAAACTTTGACGAGATCGCGACAGACGGCCGTGAAGCCGTCCGGCAACAGTCCGGGACGTGATAAATTCTACGGTCCGGACAAGAACGAATAAAAAAAAATATTGCTGTCCGGTAAAAAAAATAACAGAACTCATATCTATCACAAATACATCATGTTACATCAGTTTTGCCAAAAAAGGGGCTTACCTCCTACCATACATCTGAAAAGCCCAATCTGTTGTAGGGACATTGTCTTGTCTTTGTCCGCAAGAAAAAGATTGGATATCAATATGTTATTTGCGGACAAAGACAAGACTATGTCCCTACA